>JBHELH010000297.1:0-2767 GCA_046263215.1 Gemmatimonadaceae bacterium
GAGTAGCAAGTGCGCTCGCGCCGCCCCCGCCGGATTCTGAGAATCATCGCGATACTGATCGCGATCGTCCTCGGCTACCTCGCCGTGGCCGGACTCTGGGCGTACGCGGTCACGCCGACGGTGATCGCGTTGGCCTCGAAGCCCCGGTTGGTCGATCTTGGTTCGCTGCCCGACGGCACCGTCCAGATTCTCCTCCGGGTGGAGGACCCGACGTTTCGGAAGCACAAGGGGCTCGACCCATTTGCGACCGGTCAGGGCCGGGGCACGATCACCCGCGCCCTCGCCCGCACGCTCTACCTCCACCGGTACGACCTGAAGGGCGTCGCGGGGGTTGGCCAGAGCGTGTTCCGATTCGTCAACGGGGTCGCCGGTCCGGCGGACCTTGGGCCCGACGTCATGGCGCTCGTTCTGAACGCGCAGGTGAGCAAGGACCGACAGCTCCGGCTGTTCGTACAGCACGCGTACATGGGCACCCACGACGGGCGCCCGGTATACGGGTTTTCCAACGCGGCTCGCGCGCACTTCGGCAAGCGCATGCCGGACCTCACCCGCCGCTACGTCGTGGCCCTGGTTGGGATGATGGTCGACCCCGACCAGTTCCACCCGGTCCGTCACCCGGACGCCCTGGGGGAGCGCATGCTCCGGATCGAGCGGCTGCTCCGAGGCGACTGCAAGCCGCGCGGCGCTCGCGACGTCTACTACCGCGATTGCGCCGCCCCCGACCGCGGCGACCGCCACTAACCCGTCGCCAACCCGCCCGCCGCGCGCCATATTCGGCGCGTGCCCCCCACGCGCCGCATCCTCCTCGCCGACGCCGACGCGTTCTATGTCGCCGTCGCCCGCATGGTCGACCCGGAGGGCGCGGGCAAGGCACGCCTTCTCATCGTGGGGGGCTCCCGCGAGAGCCGCGGCGTCGTCTGCTCCGCGTCGTACGAGACGCGAAAGTTCGGCGTCCGCTCCGCCATGCCGATCGCGCGCGCCCTCAGGCTGTGCCCGGACGCGATGTGCGTCCCGGTCCCGCGAAAGGCGTGCGCGCTGAAGAGCGCCGAGATCCGCGCGGTACTCGAGCGGTTCGCGCCGGTCGTCGAGGGCGCCAGCATCGACGAGTGGTACCTCGACCTCGGCGGCACCGAGGAACTCTATCACCACGAGCCGCTCGCCACGACCGCCCGTCGGATTAGGGACGGCGTGCACTGGGCGACCAGGCTCTCGATCTCGATCGGCGGCGGCACCAACAAGCTGATCGCCAAGCTCGCCGCCGAGCGCGCGAAGCCGAGGCCGGCGACGGGTGCCCGCGCAGCGGGCGCGCGCGAAGCGGGCGGGGACGCCGACGGCGTGCACGTCGTCGAGCCGGGGACCGAAGAGGAGTTTCTCCGATCCTTCACGCTCGCCGAGCTTCCGCTCGTGGGGCCGAAGTTCCAGGCGCGGCTGGCCGCGCACGGAATGACCACCGTCACCGACGTGCTTCGGCACGACCTTGCTACGCTGCGGCGATGGCTCGGCGATCACGAGGCGGAGTGGCTCTGGGACCGCGTGCGCGGTATTGACGACTCGACGGTGGAGTCGGGCGGCGAGGCAAAGAGCATCAGCCGCGACGAGACGTTCGCCGAGGACCTCCGTGAGGACGCGGATCTCCAGCGCGAGCTGCTGGCGCTGGTGACGCGGGCCGCGTCGGATTTGCGCGCTGACGGACTCGGCGCGCGGACGATCACCGTGCGAATCCGCGATTGGGATTTCCGGACGCGGTCCGCGCAGCGCACGCTGACGGAGGCGGTGGTTTCCGACCGGGCGATCATGCGCGTCGCCCGCGAGCTGCTCGCGAAGCTGCGCGCGGCGCGGCGGGTACCGGCGCGGCTGCTCGGAGTTGCGCTCTCGTCGCTCGGTCAGGATCCGCACGCGGATCAGCCCACCCTCTTCGGGGTCGACGCGCACCCCCTGGCGGAGACCGACCGCGACCGGCTGCTCGCGCGAACGGTGGATCGGGTGAGGGAGAAGTTCGGCGCGAAGAGCATCTTGCCAGGGTCGCTCACCGAGGGCTGAGCGGATCTCCGGTCGTTAGCGTGACTGCGACCGGCGGCTGGCAGTCTCACGACGGATGCCGCTATTCACGCCAGGACTGTGGGGGCGCGCACTTCCGGTGGGGGCAGTCCTCGGACTCGTCGGCGTCATCCTGAACGGCCTCTCGGGGCTCCTGTTCGTCACGGCGGGAGTCACCGTGGTCGCGGCGATCGTCCTCGACGTCGAAGGCTGGGCGAGGCGCCGCTTCCAGCGCCCCGGCGCGCCGTCACTCCCCGCCTTCGGCTTCATTGCGTGGGGCCTCCTCCCCACCTTCTTTGCGGTCTTGAGCCTCGGCTCGGGCCCGGTGCGGCGGGGGGAACTCCTGCTCGGGGCCTTCGTCCTCGCATGGTGGCTCGTCGCGATCCTACTCATTCGCGGCGTCCTGAGCGCAATCCTGCCGGCGCTGGCGCTCGTTGCCGTGCCGTGGTCGTTCGGCGCGGCCCAGACGACCCGACGGGTGGCGTTCATCATCCGCGAGGGGGGCATGGAGCGCGCGGACGGCTACGGCTCCCCGGCACTCTTCCTGATCAACTGGGTGATGGAGCTGTCGCTCCTGCTGGCACCGCTGACGCTCATCGCAGTCAGCCTCGGGCGGGCGCTTTGGCGTGGGACATTCCGGCGCGGTGACCTGACGCTCACCGCACTTCCCCGATCCTCGCGATGACGTCGTCCCTCGAGCCCGCGGCGGAGCGGCCTATCTGGCAGCGCG
>JBHELH010000298.1:0-8265 GCA_046263215.1 Gemmatimonadaceae bacterium
CGTGGCCTCCCGCCTCGCCGGGTCGAGCGACATTTATCAGTGGACGCACCGCGGGGCGTATGCATCGATCAATTTCGTGACGGCGCACGACGGCTTCACGCTGCACGACCTCGTGAGTTACGAGCGGAAGCACAACGAGGCCAACGGGGAGAACAACCGCGACGGGCACGACGACAACGTCAGCCGCAACTGGGGCGTCGAGGGGGAGACGGACGACGAGGACATCCTCGACCTCCGCTTCCGGTCGATGAAGAACTTCCTCGCCACGCTGGCGTTCTCGCAGGGGGTGCCGATGATCGCCCACGGCGACGAGATCGCCCGCACCCAGCGCGGCAACAACAACGCGTACTGCCAGGACAACGAGCTGACGTGGATGGATTGGGGGCTCGACGAGCGGCGGCAGGAGCTGCTCGAGTTCACCCGGAGGGTCATCGCGATCCGGCAATCGAACGCGGTACTACGCCGTCGGCACTTTTTTCAGGGTCAGTCGGTGGGCGATACGGGGATCAAGGACGTGACCTGGCTGCGCCCGGATGCGGCGGAGATGACCGAGTCCGACTGGCGCGATCCCGGGAACCACGCGCTCGGCATGCTCATCGACGGCGACGCCACCGACGAGACCGACGCACGCGGGCGTCCGAGTAAAGGGGACACACTGCTCCTCCTGTTCAACGGCGGCGACGCTCCAGTGCCGTTCTGTCTACCACCACAGGAGCGGAAGGGACAGTGGACGATGCTCGTGAACACCGTCTTGAACACCGCGGCGCGCGAGTCGCACGGCGTCGTCGCCGGCGAAGGCGTCACGCTCCATCCACACTCGTTGGTCCTGCTCCGTTACGGACGCGAGCGGCGCTCGATGGCCGATTCACCGACCTCTACGAGAGCAGGCCAAGCTCTGCCGACTGAAGCACACGCTTGAGCTTCGTGCCATCCGTCGGGTCAGTAGAGCAGGTGGCATTGTAGCGCGCAGATCGAGCGAGCGCGGCCGCGCTGTCGAAGACGCCAAGGCCCGTGAGAGCGAGCAACCCGCTGACACCGCGATGCAGGTGCACGACGCGTGCACCCAGACTGGATTTCGCGCAGTCCATCGCGCGTCCGGATTCGCGCGCAGCGGTAGGGGCGCGATCCGGAACGGACAGCATCTCAGCGAACGGGAGGGAAACATGGCAGACCTCAACAATCGGGAGACTCGACAGGCCGCCGGCCCGGCGGCCGGCGGAACGACGACCGGTGGTACGACCGGGCTCGCCGATTGGAACACGGAAGAGAGATACTGGCGCGACAACTTCGCCTCGCGCCCGTATGCTCGCTCGGACCGCGGCTTCGACTTCTTCCGGCCCGGCTATCGCTACGGCTTCGAGGCGGCGAACCGGCACCGCGGCAAGCAGTGGAACGACGTGGAGTCCGAGCTGCGGACAGGGTGGGACCGCTTCGAACACCGCGGCCAGAGCAAGTGGGAGGACCTCAAGGACGCGGTGCGCGACGCGTGGAATCGCGCGACCGGCCGCTAAGGGTGTAACCACCTCCTCGATCCGCCCGCCGCGATCACGCGGCGGGCGGATCGTCATGGTGCCCTACCTTTCGTCCACCAGCCCCGTACTCGGCACCGGCTGCGCTGAGCCCTGCACCGTCAGCAGCTCCTTCTCGTCGGCCTCGAGTACCGCGCGCTCCGGCACGTCCCGCTCGCCGACGTCGCGCACAAACGTCACGCACGCAGCCGCCGCGAGAAGACACACGCCGCCGAGCATGACGACGTAGAGCGGGGCGTTCGGGCTGTTCTCGCCGAAGAGCAACCGAATCAGCGGGCCGAAGCCGAGTGCCGCCGCGATCTCGGGGATGACGATGAAGAAGTTGAAGACGCCCATGTACACTCCCATCCGGTGCGGCGGCAGCGCGGTCGAGAGAATGGCGTACGGCATCGAGAGGATCGACGCCCACGCGATGCCGACGCCGACCATGCTGAGGATGAGCAGATAGCGGTCATGGATGAGGTAGACCGATAGCAACCCCGCGGCTCCGCACACGAGCGCGCCCGCGTGTACCGCCTTGCGGCTCGTCGCGGCAGCGAGCTTCGGCAGCGCGAACGCGACCGCGAAGCAGGTGATCGAGTAGAAGGCGAAGGCGAAGCCGCCCCACTCGATGCCCTGCGTGTAGAGCGCCGACTGCGCATCCGTGGCGCCGAAGACGTGCCGCGCGGTGGCGGGCACGAAGAAGAGCCACATGCAGAACAGGCCAAGCCACGTGAAGAGCTGCACCACGGCGAGCTGCCGCATCGTCGGCGGCATGTCGCGGATCGACGTGCCGATCTCGCTGATCAGCGGCCCGAGCCCGCGCCGGCCGCGGCGCGCGCGGTCGAAGGCGGCGGGATCCTCGGGCGGGAACTCGGTCGTCGTGATCACCGTCCAGAGGACGGCGAGGAAGAACACGGCGGCCCCGACCTGGAAGGAGTACTTCACCGAGAGTGGGATCCCGCTCGCCGTGCTCCCCTCGACGCCCATCCAGCTGAAGAGGAAAGGCAGCGCGTTCGCGAGGCTGGCCCCGACGCCGATGAAGAACGACTGCATCACGAACCCGGCGGTCCGTTGGCTCGGGTTCAGCTTGTCGGCGACGAAGGCGCGGAACGGCTCCATCGAGATGTTGATGGAGGCGTCGAGGATCCAGAGCAGCGTCGCGGCCATCCAGAGCGCGCTCGACGTCGGCATGAAGAAGAGCGCGACCGACGCGAGGATGGCGCCGGTGAGGAAGTAGGGTCGCCGCCGCCCGAGCGGACCCCAAGTGCGGTCGCTCAGGGCGCCGACGATTGGCTGCACGAGGAGGCCGGTCACCGGCGCGGCCAGCCAGAGGAGCGGCACCTCGTCCGGCCGCGCGCCGAGCCGCTCGTAGACGGCGGACATGTTGGCGAGCTGCAGCCCCCAGCCGAATTGGATGCCGAGGAACCCGAAGCTCATGTTGAACATCTCCCAGAAGCTCAGACGGGGACGTTCCATCGGGATTCCTCGATGGTCGGGTAGGTACGGGGGTGCGGTGCGCGGACCGGCGGCCAATTATTCACTCGAGGCCAACATTTGTGAACAAGCTCATGCGACGAACCGCCTTGGCGCCACTTTGCGGGGCCCTCCTGGGAATTGTCGCCTTCTCGTGGGTTCCTGCCTCGGCCCAGCCGGCGAACGCGGACGCCGCGTGGAGGCGGGGCGCCGTCTGCTACGAGGTATTCGTCCGCTCGTTCTACGACAGCGACGGGGACGGCGTCGGCGACCTGCGGGGCCTCATCGAGAAGCTGGACTACATCAACGACGGTGCGCCGAGCGCCGGCCGCGATCCCGGCGCCCGACGCGACCTCGGCGCCCGCTGCATCTGGCTCATGCCCATCGCGGCGTCGCCGAGCTATCACGGCTACGACGTCACGGACTACTACCGGGTGAACCCGCAGTACGGCACGAACGACGACTTCAAGCGACTCGTGCGCGAGGCGCACCGGCGAGGAATCCGGGTGCTCGTCGACATGGTGCTGAACCACACGTCGAACGAGCACCCTTTCTTCAAGCACGCGACGCTCTATCCGGACTCGCCGTACCGCGGCTGGTACCTGTGGTCGCCGACGCATCCGGGGGTGAAGAACCCCTGGGGCGGCGACAACTGGCACCGCTCGCCGATGCGCGACGAGTACTATTACGGCTTCTTCTGGAGCGGGATGCCGGACCTGAACGTCGAGAACCGCGCCGTCGTCGAGGAGACGAAGAAGATCGCGACCTTTTGGCTCGAGGAGATGGGCGCGGACGGTTTCCGGCTCGACGCGATCAAGCACCTCGTGGAGGCGGACCAGGGCCGGCGGGTCGAGCACCTCCCCGCCACGCACGCCTTCCTTCGCGAGTACGCGGCCCACATCCGCCGCGTCAAGCCAGGCGCGTTCACGATCGGCGAGGTGTGGGACACGATCGGCGCGATGCTGCCGTACTACCCCGACCAGTTGGACGCGCACTTCGCCTTCGAGGCCTCGGATGCGATCCTGACGGCGGTGCGAACGGGCTCGGCGTCGAAGCTCCTCGCGCCGTTCGTGCGACTCCAGCGCGAGCTGCCCGCCGACCGCTGGTCCCCGTTCCTCCGAAACCACGATCAGACGCGCACGCTCACGGCGCTCGGCGGCGACGTCGCGCGCGCGAAGCTGGCGGCGGCGCTCCTCCTCACCCTCCCGGGGCTGCCGTTCATCTACTACGGCGAGGAGATCGGGATGACGGGCGACAAGCCGGACCTGCGCCTGCGTACGCCGATGCACTGGACGCGCGGACCGGCGGCCGGGTTCACGGCCGGCGTGCCGTGGGAGCCGCTCCAGCCGGACTCTATGACGGCGAACGTGGAGGCGCAGGAGCGAGACCCGAGCTCGCTGTTGAATCTGCACCGCCGGCTCATTCACTTGCGCGGGGAGAACGCGGCGCTCGGCACGGGCGAGCTGGTGCCGCTCGCCGCGAGCAGCGACGCGGTGGCTGCTTACCTGCGACGGGATGGCGAGCGTGTCGTGCTCGTGGTCGCAAACCTGGGAGCGACGCCGCTGTCTGACGTAGCGATCTCGTCCGAGGAGCGGGTGCTGCCGACGGGGCAGTACACGCCGCAGAGTCTGCTCGGCGGGCCACCGGGCGCGCGGCTGCTCGTCGGATCACATGGGCGAATGCGCAGCTACGTTCCGATCCGCTCGCTCGGCGCGATGGAGGTGTGTCTCCTCGATTTCCCCAGGGGTAGCCGGTAGCGAGCGCGGCCTGTCATGTTTGACGTTCCGCTCCGGAGGCCAAGTAATGGAGCGCAGAGAATGGCTCGTGTTCTTTAGGAGGCGCGATTCACCCTGCGCTAGTGCCGGGGTACTCGGCGCACTACTGCGTCATTCGCTCGTTCAGCCTGCCCGCCCGGGTCTACCCTCGTAGGCTGGGGCGGTTGCCGTTTCGGGCAGTCGCGTCTTTCGGCAGAACAGACGGTAGAACTTCGCCTCGCGGCCGAAGTGGAACAGGAGTCCTATCTCGAGGTTCGACGCGCGGAGGTAGCTGTAGAGTTGTCGCTGAGCCGAAGGATGAAGATCAAAGGTCGACTTGGTCTCCACGACAACCGTGTCGTCGACGACCATGTCAATGCGCTGCGTGCAAAGCTCCTCTCCCTTGTACATGACGCGCACGCTCATTTCGCGCGCGACGCGGTGACCGCGTGCGAGAAGCTCGCGTTCGAGCGCGAGTACGTAGACGTGCTCGAGAAAACCGAACCCGAGCGTGTTGTAAACGTCGAAGAACGCGCCGATGATGGAATGGGTGCGCCGTTCTTCGGCTAGCAAGCATTTGGCCATTCGCAAACAGTGCCACCGTCGTCTGCCCGCTGCTCAATCGAAACGACGCTCGGGAAGCCACCCTGACGAAGGTGTAAGCGGATCGGTCGGATTCACGGATCGGGCGGATGAGCGTTTCAATGATCTTGAACGCTTCATCCGACCGATCCGTGAATCCGACCGATCCGTTATGAACTTGTCGTATAGGCCGGCCCAATGCGGAACCGTTTTACCTACGGTACGACTTCTCCCGCTCCGGCCGTACGGGTGTGCGCGGCGGGGTCGTGCCGGCGCGAGCTTGCGCGGCGAGGGCCAGCGCGACGCCGTTGGTCCAGCCGAAGCCGTCCTGGTTCGGGTACTCGCCGCCGCCGGCGGGGCGGTTCGGGTCCAACACGTCATACTTCTCCGTCATCTTGCCCGTCGAGCGGTAGGTGCGGCGGTTGAGGGCGAGCCAGCGGTCGCGCGCCGTGTTGGCGAGCGCCGTGTGGCCGTAGCGGCGCACGCCCTGGATCGACAACCACTGGAGCGGCGGCCAGCCGTTGGGCGCGTCCCACTGCTGGCCGGAGCGGATCGCCGTCGTCACAAAGCCGCCGGCGTTGAGGAAGTCCCGCTCGAGGCGCGCCGCGACCGCGCGGGCCTGCTCGGGAGTCGCGAGCCCGAAGTACAGCGGCGCGGCGGCAGCCAGCGTCGGACGATCTGTTACGCGCTCGCCCGTGCGCCAGCGCACGTCGTAGAAGAAGCCGGTCCCCGGATCGTACGACGCGGCGAGCAGCACGCGCCGGCGACGCTCGGCCGCCTGCGCGAACTGACGAGCGACCTCCGCGTCACCCGGCGCCCCGCGGTACGTCCGCAATGCCGCGATCGTGCGCTCGGCGTGGTAGAGCAGGCTGTTGAGGTCGACCGGGACGAGGCCCGTCGTCTCGAGCGTGCGAAGATCCGACGGGTCGCGCATCCAGCGGCTCGAGAAGTCCCAGCCGCTCTCGGCGGCCGCGCGCACGTCGCGGTAGAACGGCTCGCGCCGCGCCAGGGGCAACGTCGCCCCGATCTCGAAGTCCGGGCGGTAGGACTCGGGCCTTGGGTCGGGTCGGTCGTCCCAGTACCGGTTGAGGACCGAGCCATCGCGCAGCTTGACGACGCGGCGGTGCGCCTCGCCCGCCGCGAGTCGCGTCGCGCCCTCCATCCAGAACGCGTGCTCCGCCTCGAGTGCGTCGAGGTACACGAGCGAGCGCGCCGTGTCCGTCGCCGTCGCGTAGAGGCCGACCATCGCCGCGAAGTAGGGCGGCTGGCTGCGGCTCAGGTAGTACGTCCGATTCCCGTTCGGGATGTGGCCTACGGTACGGATCAGGTGCGCGAAGTTGTCGAGCATGCTCTTCACGAGATCGAGGCGGCCACTCTCGACGAGGCCGAGCATCGTGAAGTAGGAGTCCCAGTAGTAGACCTCGCGGAAGCGGCCGCCCGGGACGACGTACGGATTCGGGAGCGGAATGAGCGACGAGTGCGCATCCGGGCGGTCGGCCGTGCGCGTCAGCACCGGCCAGAGCGCGCGGATGTGTTCCTCCATCGTTCCCGACGTATCCGAGCGGAATCCCTCGCCGACCTGGCGTGGGATCTCGAAGTGCTGCTGCACGAACGCGCGAAGGTCGAACTCCGGGGAGCCCTTCGCGGCGGCGTAGCGGGCCGCGATCTCGACCGGCGACATCAGCGGCCTCGCGTCGACGAACGTCTTGGAGTCCGGGAAGATCCCGGACATCTGGACGTCGGCGAAGAGCGACCCCGGGACCCGCGACGGGTCGTAGCGGGACGCGGCGGCGACCGGCCCCTGGACGGCACTCGGCGCCGGCGCCGGTACGACGGTGGTACGGCACGCGGCGACGAGGCCGAGTGCGGCCACGAGCGCGACTCGGGCGCGCGACGAACGACGGAGAGAGAATCGAAGCATCGGTCGGATCACTGAACGAGGACGCGGTAGCCTTGGCTCACGAGAAATACACCCACAGCCCCGCGACGATGAGCGCGAGCGCGACGCTCAGCACCGTGTCGCGCCGCCGCCAGCCGCGGGAGCCTGGATCGTCCGCGACCGGCGCCGGTGTAGCGAACGTGAGGCCCGCCACTTTCTCCGCTGCCGGCGGCGGCGTCAGCAGGCTCACCACGACGAGGATGACTGAGCAGATGACGAAGAGCAGGACGGCGAAGTGCAGGAAGTTGATGTCGGCGTAGGCGCGGAGCGGACCGGTGAGGCCTTGCTTGGCGATCTCGGCGACGAGCCGGCCCATCCCGAGCACGAACCCCGCGAGGAGCGCCGCGATCGCGCCGCTCGCGTTCACCCGCCGCCACAAGATACCGATGAGGAAGACTGCGGCGATCGGCGGCGAGATGTACGCTTGGACGCTCTGGAGGTACTGGTAGAGCTGCCCCGAGATGAGCTTCATGAGCGGGATCCAGAGCAGCCCCAGCCCGACGAGGATCGCGGTCGTCGCCTGCCCGACGAGTACGAGCTCGCGCTCGGACGCCGCGGTCCGGACTTTCTTGTAGACGTCCAGCGTCACGAGCGTCGACGTGGAATTGAAGACGGACGACAGTGAGCTCATGAGTGCGGCGAGCAGCCCGGCGACGACGAGTCCGCGCAGGCCGATCGGGAGCAACGCCGCGACGAGCGTCGGCAGCGCCTGATCCGGCGCGGCGAGCTCGAGCCGCCCCTGGCGCGACAGCGCGTAGGCGATCACGCCGGGGATGACGAAGATGAAGAGCGGCAGCAGCTTCAGGTAGCCGGCGAAGATCGTCCCGCGCCGGGCGTGGTTCTGATCGTGCGCCGCGAGCACGCGCTGCACGATGAACTGGTCTGTGCACCAGTACCAGACGCCGAGGATCGGCGCGCCGAAGAGGATGCCGGTCCACGGGAACGCCGGGTCGGACACCGGCTTCCACATGTCGAGGAACTCCGGCCCGACGGTCTGCGCCATCGC
>JBHELH010000299.1:0-7752 GCA_046263215.1 Gemmatimonadaceae bacterium
CGCCCCGAGATGAACCGTCCCAGGCTTCTAAAGCCTCTGAAGGGCCGGGGGAGACCACCCCGTCGATAGGCCGCCCGTGGACGGGTCGCGAGACCCTCCGAGCGCAGCGGTCCTAATCGCCCGTGCGGCTTGACTACTCCATCGATGTTCCCGCAAGGGAACACTGCAAGCAGAGCATCACGATCTCGACGAGATTCGACCTCACATCTACCACACCCCGCTGTCAACTCAGTCAGACTCCGTGGTCTCCGAGTTACATTTGAGCAGCAATAAAACGCTGGCGGCTGGAGCGTAGGGGCCACACCCGTTCCCATCCCGAACACGGTCGTTAAGCCCTACAGCGCCGATGGTACTCCGCCCGAGAGGGCGCGGGAGAGTAGGCCGCCGCCGGCACCTCTGAGAGGGCCGCCGTCGTACGACGGCGGCCCTCTTTTCTTTTTACCGACGATGGCCACCGCCGCCGCTGCCGTCTCGCGATCACGACGGGCTATTTTCCCCCCTATGACGCGCGCCGGAATCGTGACCGTCGTCGGAAAGCCCAACGTCGGCAAATCGACGCTCCTCAATCGCGTCGTCGGTACGAAGCTCAGCATCGTCAGCGACAAGCCGCAATCGACTCGCGACCGCGTCGTCGGGATTCGCACCGAGCAAGATGTCCAGATGGTCCTCCTCGACACGCCCGGCCTCCTCAACCCCCGATACGCGCTTCAGCAGGCGATGCGCGCGACCGCCGTCAAAGCGCTCGCGGAAGCCGACGCCGTGCTCTACCTCATCGACGCGACCGCCTTGAGGGAGGCCGTCAGTCCACTCCACGAAGCAGCCGGCCTCGCCGAGCCGCCCCATGCACCTGTCGTCGTTGCGCTCAACAAGTCTGACCTCCTGCCCGCTGCCACTCGTGACGCGGTCCGCGCGCGGGCGCCCGAAGCCCATCTCATCTCCGCCACCACGGGCGACGGCGTCGACGAGCTGTTCACGATGCTGGGCGCACTGCTGCCGGAGAGCCCGTTCCTTTATCCGGAGGATGAGATCAGCACCCAGACCGTCCGCTTCTTCGTCTCTGAGCTAATGCGCGAGACGGCCCTCGAGCAGTTCGAGGAAGAGGTCCCGTACAGCGTTGCGTGCGAGGTCGAGGAGTTTCGCGAGACCCAGGTGCCGATCTACATCCGGGCTGTCATCTACGTCGAGCGCGAAAGTCAAAAGCGCATCTTCATCGGCGCCGGCGGTCAACGCATCAGGGCTGTCGGGAGCGCGGCGCGGGCGAAGATCGAGGCATTCGTCGGCGCGAAGGTCTTCCTGGACCTCTGGGTCAAGGTGCTACCTAACTGGCGCCGCAACGCGCATGCACTGCAGCGCCTCGGATATCGCGTACCGGAGGACCGAGCCACGTGACCGTCCCACAGGAGCTCCTCGCAATTCTCGTTTGCCCGAAGTGCAAGGGCGACCTGGACTACCGACCCGCGGAGTCGGTGCTCGTATGCCACGCCTGCCGGCTCCGATACCCGGTGCGCGACGACATCCCGATCATGCTGATCGACGAGGCGACGCCGTTCTGACGGCCGTTGTCGCCTGCGGTCGGCTGCGGGCGGCGCACAGCAGCGCCTGTTGCGCCGTGGCCGGCCGTGCGTCGTTCTAGCGACCGCCGGGCCGGCAGGCGCGGCTCGACGGGGAGCGGAGGGCATCGAAAATCCGTGCAGTGAATCGATCCGGCTGCGGAAAATCTTCTGCTGCGCGGACCACGGTCATCCTATTGCCATCACGTGGTTTGACAGCCGCCTGAGCCGACCGTAACCTTGGCCACTCACCGCCCTCCCGCCGTCTAGCGTGGCCACTCCCACCGCCATCCACTTCGCTCCAGATGGCCAGCCGATGCCGGAGGTCCTCCGGTCCTGGCTGAACGCCCAAGGGCTGGCGGCCGTCACGATTCGCGACGGGGACCAGTTGATGGCGCTGTCCCTCCGGGGACGGCCTCGCATGGTCGCTATGGACGCGCGCACCGTCCCCGAGCCGTGCCTCGCGGCGTGCAGACGGATGAAGGGCGACTCGTACACCGGCATCGTTCCCTGCCTCATCCTCGCAGGTGACTCCGACGCGGCCTTTGCCGCGGCCTTCGATTCCGGGGCGGACGAGGTCGTCCGCGCAAACGTGCAAACCGCGGAAATGCTCACGCGGCTCAACGTGATGCTGCGGCGGTCCGATCGCGATCTCTTCGTTCATCCGTCCACGCGCCTGCCCGGCGCCGTCGAGATCGACCTCGAGGTCCAGCGCCGGCTCGGGTCCGGCGTCCTCTTCGCGATGTGCTACGCCGATCTCGATCACTTCAAGGAGTTCAACGACCGCTACTCGTACTATGACGGCGATCGCGTAATCCGGATCCTGGCGCAGATCCTTCATGACGTCGTCAAGGGCCTCTGTGCCGAACACGGATTCGTCGGCCACATCGGCGGCGATGATTTTATCTTCATCATCCCGGTTGATTGCGTGAACGAGGTATGCGCCGAGATCATTGACGTGTTCGACACGCTGATTCCGTATCAGTACTCCGAGCAAGATCGGCGCGCCGGTTACTTTTTCGGAAAGGACCGGCGCGGGCAGCTGCACCGCGTCCCGCTGATGACATTGTCAATCGGGGTAGTGACTAACGAACGTCGGCATTTCACGCACGCCGCACAGGTCAGCGAGCTGGCCACGGAGATGAAGAGTTACGCGAAGACCCTCAGCGGGTCGGTGTACTCGGTGGACCGGCGGCAGAATCCGCCCGGCGTCGACGCACCGCCCGGCATGCCGGGTCTCGGATTAGGCCGCCCGCGCCCGGCGTCGGTCCCGGAGGGGAAGTGAACGTTACTTGTCCGGAATGTCGCTCGGTGTTTCGGGTTGACCCGAGCAAGCTCCCGGCGGCATCGGTGCGCGCGCGTTGTGCGGTGTGCGGCGGGCTGATTACCGTGACGCCGTCGGCGTCGGTTCGAGACGAGTTTGCGCCCGGTCCGCGTCCGTCGACCGAGCGGACGCCGGGCGACCTCTCTGGCGGGGCGTCGGGACGAAGCTTCGCGCGGCCAGACGCGCAGCGCCCTGCGGCCGACCTGACCACGGTACCGAACACGACCCCGGCGACGCCCCGACCGGCGTCGCCGTTCCGCACGTCGACCGGCGCGCCGGTCGCGCCACCTCAACCGCCCGCAATTGCGGCGGCTTCACCCCCGGGAAGCGCTACTAGAGGCGGCGTCGCCCCAACGCATCCGGCCCCGCGGCCGCCGGCGCAGCCGCAGCCTCCCGCGGTGGCGCGGCCGCCTGCCGCCGACGTGGCCGCCCCGAATCTCGGAGCGGCAACTGCCGCGGCGCTCCTCGGACGCGTCGACGCGCCCACCGGCGGCGCCGCGCCAAGCGGTGCGTCCGGCCGCGGGCCGGCCGGCCCCCCGGCTCGGCCGCCGTCACCGGCGCGCCCGGCCATGCCATTCGTCCGGCCGGGTGGAGGCGGCACGCCTCCTCAACCTGCTGCGGGCCCCGGCTTCGCCTCGTTCGGCGCCCGCGCGACGCCCCCGGCGGGTCAGAACGCGCCCCGCCGACCGATCAACCCATTTCTCGCCAACGATCCGAACGCCAAAGCGCGCCGCCTCGCGCGCGCGCTCATCTCCGACATGGTGACGTACTTCCCGGAGAAGCGCGAGGAAGCACTGCGGTCAGGGACCCTCAAGCAGGTGTTCGAGGAAGAGATCAAGAAGAGTTACGAGGAATACGTCGCGCAAGTCGGTCGTGAGTTCGCAGAGACTACGCCGCACTTTCAGGACGCGCTGAACGAGATCCTCGCGGGCGGTCGGAAGTTGTTCTAGCGCTCGGCCGGCGGGGTAGAGCCCTCGCTCTTGACGGGCTATCTTTTCTGCAGGTAGAAGGTATTCGCTTCGCCGAGCCGTCCGCCGCTGCGTGGGACGGCTCGTGTCTTAACCTTGAGTCCCATGGCGACTGAACGGACGGCCCGCCTCCAGCGGTACGGCGAGACGCTCGCCGAGCTGCGGAGGTATCTTTGACGTCGACGCGAAGCGTCGAACGCTCGCCCAGCTCGAAGAGCGCATGGGCGACCCCGGCTTTTGGAACGACCCGACTGGCGCCCAGGCGGCCGTTCAGCAAGTCAAAGCGCTGAAGACGACGCTAGACCCGTTCACGGCGCTCGAAGCCCGCGTGGAGAGCGCGCGTGAGCTCGACGCCTTGCTGGACCTCGACCCGGACGAATCCATGTCCGCGGAGCTGGACGCCGATGTAGCCGCGCTGGAAGGCGACGTCGAATCACTCCGCCTCCACTCGCTCCTCTCCGGGCCCGACGACCACCGCGACGCGCAGCTCGAAATCAGCGCCGGCGCCGGCGGGACGGAAGCGCAGGACTGGGCGCAGATGCTGATGCGGATGTACACGCGCTGGGCCGAGCGGCGCGGCTACGCAGTCGAGGTCCTCGACATGAGCGAGGGCGAAGAGGCGGGGATCAAAGGCGCCGTTCTCGAGATTCGCGGGCCGCAAGCGTACGGCCTACTCAAGGGCGAAACCGGGGTCCATCGGCTCGTACGCATCTCGCCGTTCGACGCGCAGGCTCGCCGGCACACGAGCTTCGCGTCGGTGTTCGTCTACCCGGTGGTGAACGAGGAGATCAACGTCGACATTCGCGAGGAGGACATCAAGATGGATGTCTTCCGGGCGTCAGGCGCAGGCGGCCAGCACGTGAACAAGACCAGTTCCGCGGTGCGACTCACGCACCTGCCGTCGGGAATTGTAGTTGCGTCGCAGCAGGAACGCTCTCAGCACAAGAACCGCGCGACGGCGCTTAAGATGCTTCGGAATCGGCTGTACCAGCTCGCGGTGGAGAAGCAGCTGCAGAAGAAGGCGGAGCTCGACGCCACCAAGGCCGACGTAACGTTCGGCAGTCAGATCCGGAGCTACGTCTTCCAGCCTTATACGATGGTCAACGACCACCGGACGGAGCTGAAGGTGCCGGACGTCCACCGGGTTATGGACGGCGACGTCGACCCCTTCATCGAGGCCTTCCTGAAGCGCGCGGCCGCGCGCACTGGGAGCGCCGCGGCGTGAGCGAGGAGCTCGACCATGTCCGTCTCGCGCGGCGCGAGAAGCTCGACGCGCTCATCGCCCGGGGCGTTTGCCCGTTCGCCTACGGCTACGAGCGTACGCATCTCGCCGCGCATGCGCTCGAGTTGCGAGCAGGGGATGCGCTGGAGGACGCGGGCGTCGAGGGGCCAGCCGTTCGCGTCGCCGGCCGAATCGTCGCCTGGCGGGCGCATGGCAAGACGGCGTTCGCTCACCTCGCCGACCCGAGCGGCCGCGTCCAACTGTACTTCCGCCGCGACGAGCTGGGCGACGGCCGCTTCTCCGTGCTCGAGTTGCTCGACATCGGTGACGTCATCGGCGCCGAGGGTCCGCTGTTCCGGACGCGGACTGGGGAGGTCACCGTGCGCGTCCAGTCCTTCGAGCTGCTGGCCAAGTCGCTGCGTCCATTGCCGCTAGGCAAGGAGGAAGTCGTCGACGGCCGCGTCGTGCGGTACTCGGGCTTCAGGGACCCAGAGCAGCGCTACAGGCAGCGGTATGCGGATCTCGCCGTGCATCCCGAGGTGCGCGTGCTCTTCACGGCGCGAGCGCGCCTCATCACCGCGATTCGCGCCTTCCTCGACGCGCGCGGATTCCTTGAGGTCGAGACGCCGGTCCTGCAGCCCGTGTACGGGGGCGCCTCGGCGCGGCCGTTCACGACCTATCACAACGCGCTCGATACGCACCTTTACCTCCGCATTGCCGACGAGCTCTACCTGAAGCGGCTCATCGTCGGCGGGCTGGAGCGCGTGTACGAGATCGGGCATGATTTTCGGAACGAAGGGATCGACCGCGCGCACAATCCCGAGTTCACGATGCTCGAGTTTTACCAGGCGTATGCCGATTACAGAGATATGATGAGCGTCGTCGAGGCGCTGCTCGTGAATGCGGCCGACGCAGTCCGTGCCGTGCCCGGCGTGGCCGACCGCGTCCCGATGCTCGACGCCCCGTTCCCGCGCATCGAGTGGGTGGCCTCGCTGAGCGGCGCGCTCGGGGTCAGCAACATCCTCGAGGAGGACGACGCGACGCTTCGGAACCTGTCGCGTCGTCACGGGGTTCAACACGCCGACAAGTTGAGCCGGCCCAAGCTGCTCGACGAGCTGTTTCAGGCCGCAGTTGAGCCGATGCTGGATCGGCCGACGTTCGTCGTTGACTACCCGGTTGAGCTGTCCCCGCTAGCGAAGCCGAAGCGCGGCAACCGGGCGCTGACCGAGCGGTTCGAGCTGTTCGCCCGCGGCAAGGAGCTCGCGAATGCGTTCAGCGAGCTCAACGACCCGATCGACCAGCGCCACCGGTTCGAGGCGCAGGCGCGGCTGCGCGCGGCCGGGGACGAGGAGGCCACCGGCGTCGACGAGGATTACCTCCGCGCCATGGAGTACGGGATGCCGCCGGCGGGCGGCGTCGGTATCGGTATCGATCGGCTGTTCATGTACCTGACCAACACGTCCAACATCCGCGACGTGATCCTCTTTCCGACGCTACGTCCCGAATGAGCCGCCTCGAGTTCTCGATCGCCTGGCGTTACCTGCGCAGCCGTCGCGGCTCGCGGCTGCTATCGCTGATCAGCATGATCGCAATCGGTGGCGTGATCGTCGGGGTCAGCGCGCTCATCGTCATCATCGGCGTCATGAACGGCCTGCAAGAGGACTTGCGCGAGAAGATCCTGATTGGCACCCCGGACGTGCGCGTGCTCACGTACGGCGCGGACATGAAGATGACGGGGTGGCAGACCGTGCTCCGGACAGTGCGCCAGTCGCCGGGGGTTGTGGCGGCTGCGCCTTTCGTGCTGTCGCAGGCCGGGATCACCGCGGGGCATGATTACGGCGAGGGCGTGTTCGTGATGGGCATCGAGCCGGCGCGGCCTGGCCTCGCCGAGGTCACGAACATCAGGCGGTTCGCCGTTGGCGGGGACTTCGGGTTCCGAACGCCGGACGGCGCTCGCCGCGGAGTTGTCCTCGGACGGCGCCTGGCCGACCGGCTTCAGGTCCAAGCCGGCGTCGACACCGTGACGATCGTGCCTATCACCGGCGTACGGTTCAACGCCTCGGTCGGAACGCTCGTGCCGCCGCCACCGCGCCGGTACCTGATAACCGGGGTGTTCGAGACGGGGATGTACGAGTACGACAATTCCTACCTCTACATGGCGCTCGAGGCCGCGCAGGACCTGACCGGTCTCGAACAAGCCGTGACCGGACTCGAGGTTCGGACGATCGACAGGTGGTCGGCGCGCCAGGTGGCGCGCCAGATCGCCGACACGTTGGGATTCCCGTACCGGACCGACGATTGGCAGGCGCAGAACTCGTCGCTGTTTCAGGCGCTGAAGCTCGAGAAGCTTGGCATGTCGTTCATCTTGTTACTCATCGTCATCGTCGCTGCGTTCAACATTGTCAGTACGCTGACGATGGTCGTGACAGACAAGACTCGGGAAATCGGCATTCTCCGAGCGATGGGGATGCCGGCGCGCTCGATCCGACGCATCTTTTTCGCCCAGGGGATCGTCATTGGGGTAGTGGGCACCGCGACCGGCCTGCTGCTCGGACTGGCGGCGTCGGTCGCCTTGGGGCGATACAAGCTCATTGCGCTCGACCCATCGGTCTACTTCATCGATCATCTTCCCGTGGACACGCAGATTCCGGATGTGGCGTTGATCGTGCTGGCCAGCCTCGCCATCGC
>JBHELH010000300.1:0-3397 GCA_046263215.1 Gemmatimonadaceae bacterium
CGTGCCGCTCGGACGATGCCCACCGGCGCGTCGACCGGAAGCAAGCGAGCCGAGGCGCTCTACGGCCGCGCCGACGCGTCCGGCCCGACGCATTTCGTCCGCGCGATGGGATGCCGCGTCGTCGACGCGGACGGGACGACGTACATCGACTGCACGATGGCGCTCGGCGCCGTCGCGCTCGGCTACGCGGAGCCGCGTGTTACGCAGGGCGTGATCGAGGCTGCGGCTGCCGGCAACGTGGCGGGTCTGTCCAGCGTTCGGGAGGTCGAGCTCGCGGAACGCCTTTGTAGCGTCATCCCGTGCGCCGAGCAGGTCCAGTTCTTAAAGACCGGCGCCGAGGCGGTCGCGGCGGCCGTGCGCCTCGCGCGCACCTACACGTCGCGCGACGTCGTCGTCGCGAGCGGCTACTTCGGCTGGCTCGACTGGGCCAGCGACGCCCGCGGCGTCCCGGCCGGCGTGCGCGCCGACATGCGCCGTGTTCCGTTCGACGACGTCGGCGCGCTCGAGCGGGCCGTCGCGGAAGCGGGGCCACACCTCGCCGCCGTCGTGATCGAGCCGGTCGTCGAGCGGCTGCCGTCGCCGGAGTGGACGGCGCGGGCCCGCGCGCTCTGCGACGCCGCCGGTGCGGCGCTGATCTTCGACGAGATCAAGACCGGATTCCGCCTCCGCAGCGGCGGCTACCAGGAGCTCGCCGGCGTGACGCCGGATCTCGCGACGTTCGGCAAGGCGCTCGCGAACGGATACCCCCTCGCCGTCGTCGCCGGCCGCCGGGACCTCATGCTCGCCGCGAGGGACACGTGGATCTCGTCGACGCTCGCCGGCGAAGCCACCGCTCTCGCCGCGGCGTGGGCCGTCCTCGATTGGCACGAGCAGGCCGACATCTGCGACGCCCTCGCGTCGACGGGCCACGACCTGCGCGAGGGCGTACGAGCCGCGATCGAAGCGAGCGGTATCGGCGGCGTCACCGTCGACGGCATCGATCCGATGTGGCTGGTCCGATTCGACGAACCGAAGCGCGAGACGCGCTTCCTCGAGCTGGCGGCGCAGGAGGGCGTCCTCTTCAAGCGCGGCGCCTACAACTACGCGTCGATCGCCCACGACGAGGAGACGATTCGCGAGGTCGAGGCCGCGGCGAGCGCCGCGTTCGTTGCGCTGCGCGACGAGGAGCAAGGCAGCGAGTGACGTCTCTGGCGGCCGACGAGCCCCTGATCGACGTTCACGCGCACTTCTACCACGCCGAAGCCGGGCGCTCCGATTGGCGCGAGGTCAACGCCGCCCGCTTCCGCGCCGGCGAGCGCATCGGCATCACGTGGCACGTCGCGTCGGTCCTCGGAACGTACGGCCATCGGTCGCCGACCTACTTCCCGTCGCCCGGGGACGTGGTCCTTGGCAACGACGCGATGCTCGAGATCGCGACGCGCGAGTCAGCGCGCGTGCGCATGTACGCGACGGTCAACCCGAACTACACCGGGCATGCGCTCGCCGAGATCGAGCGCTGTGTGGGGCGCGGCGCTGTCGGCGTCAAGCTCCTCGCCAGCCGCCGCGCGGACGACGCGCTCTTGGACCCGATCGCTGAGCTCGCGGCGCAGCGCGGCCTTCCGATCCTGCACCACATCTGGCAACACCGCCGCCGCGAATGGCCCTCCCAGGAGATCTCCGACGGCGCCGACCTCGCCCGCCTCGCCGCGCGCCACCCGCGGGCGACATTCATCCTCGCTCACATCGGCGGCGGCGGCGACTGGGCTCACACGTTCCCGGCCATCACCGACTACCGGAACATTCTCGCTGACGTCTCCGGCAGCGGCGTCGACCGCGGCATGCTCGACGCGGCACTCGAAGCCCTCGGCCCTGAGCGCCTGCTGTGGGGCTGTGACCTCACAATGGAAACCGGCCTCGCGAAGCTCCGCGCCCTGGAAGCCATCGGCCTCGAGCGCGACAAGCTCTCCCTCATCCGCTGGCGCAACGCTGTTCGGATCTTCCCAGCCGGCACATTTCCGGGCGTCGGCGAACCGAGCTCACCCGCGATCGCCTCACCCAAGAAAGCGGCCCGCAGGGCCGCCATCCAAGCTTCGGATAGTTGAGAGCGAGAGCGGATGGCTGAGAGGTCCGCGCGCAGCGCCGACCTATAGCGGATAGCCTTCTCATCATGTTCGACGCAAACGCCCTAATCGGCCCCTACCCCTACCGCCACGTTCCGCACCCCGACCCCGACGCGCTCGTGCGCGTGCTCGAGCGCGAGGGGCTGGACGGCGCCTGGGTCGGCCACCTGCCGTCCGCGTTCTATCGAGACCCGACGCCGGGCAATACGGTGCTGTTCACTGCGCTCGCCCCGTACTCGGGCGTTCTGTTTCCGGTGCCGACGATCCGGCCCGATTGGCCGCGCTGGCGCAGCGCGCTGGAGGAGGCGGCGCGGCTTGCAGCGCCCGCGGTTCGCGCGTACCCCCCGCAATGGGGGCTCGGCCCGCACGACTCGAACATGCTCGCGCTCGCTCGGGCGTGCGGCGAGCTGGGCCTCGTGCTCGTGCTAACGGTTCGCTTCGAGGACGTGCGACAACGCCACTCGCTCGACGGCGCGGGGGACCTCACGGCCGCCGCCGTGCGCGCGCTCGCGCGTGTGAGCCCGAACGCCCGCATCCTCGTGACCGCCGCGGGGCGCGATATGATCGAGGAGGTGCACTGGGGGCTCACGCCGGAGGAGCACTCGCGCGTGTACTGGGACATCTCGTGGATTTGGGGTCCGCCCGAGGACCACCTGGCGAAGCTTGTCCGCTCGCTCGGCGCCGCGCGTTTCGTTTACGGAACGCAGTGGCCGATGCGACTCGCCCAGACACCGCGGTCGAATCTCGATCTTCTCCCTGACGACGCCGCGGCAGACGGGTTGACGGACGTCCAGGCGCTCGCGCGAGCGGCGCGCACGTCGGCGACGGCGGCGTCCTAGTGCGCGACCATCACGGGGGCGCGCAACGTGCATCGCCCGCGCCCGCGTCGCGCGTCATGAGGCGCGGCGGACCGTCTTGCGGAGCGTGGCTGACGTGGTCAGATTCCCTGGCCTCGGTCTTGTGAAATCGTTCACAAAGTCGCGGCCTCGACTCGTCTCTCCCTGCCACTGCCCACGTTCGCGATGACGACGCGAAGGATGTGGACCGCGATCCCGGGGCTCGCCGTGCTCGCCGTCGGCGCCTTCGCCCTGTCGGCCTACAGCGGCGCCTCCTCGCCTCAAGGCCGCGGACCCGCACAGCCGATCGCGTTCCCGCATCCGGTTCACGTCCAGAAGCTGGGCATGAACTGTCTCTACTGCCACTACTCGGCGAACAAGTCCCCCGATCCGGGCCTTCCCGCGGTGTCGACGTGCATGGGCTGTCACACGATCATCGGCCCGCAACGCCCGGCGTCCGAC
>JBHELH010000301.1:0-18932 GCA_046263215.1 Gemmatimonadaceae bacterium
AATCACGACCTGCCGCTCGCTCACGTTCGCATGTTCTACCATGTGGGCGAGAAGGATGCGGGTCCCGGACAGACTTCGTACGCTCATCTGTTCGAGCACCTCGCGTTCAGTCGTACGGAACACCTGGGTCAATCCGTCTGGGACTTCCTGAAGGCCATCGGGGCGAGGGACTACGACGCCAAGAGTCAGTACGACTACACGCACTTTTCCGCGACCGTACCCGTCGCCGTACTCGACACCATCCTCTGGATGGAGGCCCAGCGGATGGCACACCTCGCAAGCGCGCTCACCGAGGGAGACCTGGAACGCAGCCGCAGAGAGGTCTTTCAAGAAGAGGAGCGGCTTCTGCGATTGCCCCCGCTACGACTTCTCAAGGAGACCTGGGACCACACGTACCCGGAGGGCCATCCGTACGCAGGGTTCAACATTGCCTCGGAGGATGTGAACCGGGCTACGCTGCTGGACGCACAACGTTTCTACGAGCGCTACTACCGTCCAGCGAACGCCGTGTTAATCGTTGCCGGAGACGTGAATTCCGGCTCCGTACGGGCGAGCGCGGAGACGCGTTTCGGTTCCATCGCTGCAGGTTCCCCGAGAGTGCGCTCGGAGCCGCGCGTGGCGCAACGGAAAGAGACCCAGCGACGCCGTATCGAGGGCCTGCTGCCCGTCACCCAAATCCGTCTCGTCTGGAACACACCGGGCTGGGGCACGCCTGCGGCTAATTACCTGGAACTTGCGACGACAATTATCACCAGGCGCGTCCGGGGTCGCGTGGTGGGGAGCGGACTCGCGACGGAGGTCAACGGCGGTACACAGATGCGAGAGCTTGGCGGCCAGGTAATGCTCGATGTGCTCGCATCATCACCTGCTGGCTTTCCCAAGATCGAACAAGTCGTCGGCGAGGAGATCGCTCGATTGGCGTCCGATGGTCCAACGAGAGCCGAGTTGGAGCAAGCCAGGGAGGAGTACCAGGGACGTCTGCGTCAGGACGCGGCTGAGTTGGCGGGGGTGACGCTGCTGCTCGGGATTGGCGAGTTGCTGTGGAGAGACCCGGGCCATTTCCAGGTGACGCTCAAGCGTGCGGAAGCGGCAACGGCGGAGGACGTGCGAGGTGCCGTAGACGCCTGGTTGACGGCGGGAGCGTTCGTCCTCGAGTTCACGTCAGCATCCAGGGGATAGGGACGGCAAAGCTTCGCACCATAGCTGACCCAGCGGCCGCCGTCGTGCAGTGCCGTCCGTACCTTGCCCGGCCTGCCGCACCCCAACGTTGGCTGTTTAGACGGCACCGTACATTGTTCTCGAGGTCACCGATGGAGGGCACCATGCCCGATGCGGCCGCGGCGGCCGGAGTGCTGCTGAAGCTCTACGAGCTCCGCACCGAGCCGGCGCTCCGCCAGGCACGTGCCTGGTTCGCCTTCGAGTTCCACCCGAAGACCGCGCGCGACGTCCTCGGCACCTGGCTCGGGCCGGGGCATGAGAGTGCCCCATACCGCATGGTGACGAGTTATTGGGACATGGCGGCGGCGCTCGTCCTACAAGGCGCCATCCCATCCGACATGTTCAACGCGGCGAATACGGAGCACATCGCGCTCTACGCGAAGTTGCGCCCGTTTCTCGCCGAGGTGCGCGCGGCGGCAAAGTACCCGGACTATTTGATGAACGTCGAGCGACTGGTCGCAGCGCTTCCCGACGCGGAGGAGCGCATTGGCATCTTCGAGCGGTACATCGCGCGGCAGCGCACACTGGCCGCGGAGGGGAAGCAGCGTTCCAGTTATCCCCCGCCGCAGGCCGCGGAGTGAGCATCACGACCTGCCGGCTAACGAGCCATTGAACCTGACCTGCGCGCTGTGGTGCGCGGGCGCTGCGTGTGCGCATTGCCAGATGCGCCCGGAGGTTAATGGCGGGCGTTAGGCCGAACACACGCATTCCGTGAGGGCAGCACGCTTAGCATTCGGCGATTTGCGCCAGACGAGTGGCGTCTCTACCGCGATTTGCGCTTGCGGGCACTCCACGAGTCGCCCGATGCGTTCGGCAGCACGTTCGCTCGCGAAGCAGAACGCTCGGACGCTGACTGGGCGTTGCGCTTGTCACGAGGGTGTACTTCGCCGTGGGATCTTCCTCTGATCGCCGAAGTCGACGGGAAGGCGAGCGGCCTGGCTTGGGCACGCATCGAGGACGGCGAGCCGACGATCGCTCGCCTCTATCAAGTATGGGTCGCACCCGAGCGGCGACAGCTCGGGCTTGGGAGAGCACTACTCGACGCCGCCATTGAGTGGGCCCGATCGAGGGGCGCTCACACCGTAGTCTTGAACGTCACCGCGGGCAGCAGCCCGGCGATGCGCCTATATCAGCGGGCTGGCTTCGTTCCGATTGGGGAACTGAAACCGCTGCGGCCGGGATCAGCGCTGTTGTCGCAATCGATGCAGCTTTCCCTCACGTCGAGCTCTGGTCAGCGGTCGGCGTAACGTCCGCTGCAGCAGGCGGGCGTCCTATGGAAGCAGCGCCCACGGCGGTGCAGCGTGTGTGAACGCCCGCAGCTGAACTCCGGCGTTAGACAGCGACGAGCCTTCCCACACTCGTACCAGTCTCGCCAGCGACGTTATCTGCGCAGCTGGTACATCGAGAGGGCAAACGACCCCGTCGACTGTTACCGCCCTGGCGGGGGCAGCGTCTAGCCCATCAGCTGAGCCACTCATGGGGCCTCTTTAGGAAGTGGTCCAGTGACGCGGCCGCTGTCTGACGAGTCGTTGCAGGTGACGAGCGGCCGTCGACTACGCCGCCGAAGGGGGCGCACCCCGTTTGTTTGGGTCGCTTGCAGCGGAATCCGGCGTTAGGCGGGCGATACACCACTGAGCTCAGACGACTATGGGAATCAAGTTGACCAGAAACATCGGACTGCTCCTGATGGGCACCTGGCTCATTCTCACGGGGCTGGTCCCGCTGATCGGCCTCAGCTTCGGGGGGCTCCGCACGCTGATGGGGCTTCTGGCCCTGGCGGCCGGTGCCGCGCTCCTGTCTGGGCGCTAGTCGTCCGCGCCGCCTAAGGTACTGCTGCTGCTGACCGGCCTTGCTCGTCTCGGCGGGCGGGCGGTAGGCTTTCGAGACTGCGCGGATGAGCGAGGAGGCGAGGTCGCTCATGGCTACGTACTACGAGCGCCGCAGAAGCTCGAGCCCAGAGCTCTACTTCAATGAGGATAGCAGCGGCACCTTGCCACTGCGGCCGCCGACGCCACCCGGCGGGCGGGTCCTGTCGTTGTACGAGGCCGTGTTCATGGACGATCTACAATTGATCGTCTCCTGCGGTCGAGACGGTCGCGTGGCGCAGATCCTCTTTATCGGCGACTAGCATCCGGCCGCGGCAGCCACCTAACGTTTCGTTGAAGCTGACCGCGCGACCTGCGTCATGGTGATGGGCCTGGTACTCTCCCCTCGCATGTGGCCGCGCGCTGAGCGCCTGGCCGGTGGGGGCGCGGCAGCTTAACTCCGGCGTAGGCGGCATTACCTGTGCTGCGTGCGACCGGCATGACCTGCCCACGGTGCCCCGCGCGGGCCCTGCTTTCAATCCTCTGGGTCGCGCTCGCGTGCTCCGACGGCGCGACCAATCCGGAGCGCCCGCCGGAGCCGGTCTACCGGGCGGAGGAGGTGCGCTTCGCGAGCGATGGGCTCATGCTGGAGGGCACGCTGCTGGTCCCCACTGGCGCGGCCGCGGCTCCCGCGATCGTGATCGTGGCCGGCTCGGGGCCGGTCAACCGCGACGGGATTTACCTCCCCGCCCCCAACCTGCTGCCGCCCATCTATAGGCGCTGGGCCGAACGGATGGCCTCCGAGAAGATGGTGGTGCTCCGCTACGACAAGCGCTTCATCACCCACCGCGCGATCGATCCGCTCGCACTCTCCCAGGAGGACCAGGTCAGTGATATCGTGGCGGCGGTGTCTTACCTCGAGCGGCGCCCCGAAGTCGACGCGCAGCGCATTTTCGTCGTCGGCCACAGCGAGGGCGCCAGCATCGCCCCCGTCGCCGCATCGAGGGCGAGCGTACGCGCGGTCGTAGGAGCAGCCGCGCTGGCGTTCGCCGTCGACTCGCTGGTCCTGGCGCAGCTCCGGGCGAGCCCGGATGTGCCCCCGTCAGCAGTCGCGGAGGCGGAGCAGGCCTTCCGGCAGCTGCGTGAGGGCACGCTGCCGGCCGGCTCAAACATCCTGGGCGCGGGCCCGGCGTATTGGCGCGAGTGGATCCGTTTCACGGAGCGCGCCGATAGCATCGCGCTCGCGCTGGGTAGGCCGATGCTCGTCGTCCAGGGGCTCGCCGACGAGAACTTCCCTGGCTCGACACTGGAGAAGAACGTCCGCCTGTGGGAGGCGATTGCGAGCCGATCGCCGCTAGTCGAGTTGCGTACCTACCCGGGAGTCACACACGACCTGCTCTCGCGGGCGACCCAAGGGGACGGGGGCGCCGTGGTCACGGACATCATCGAGTGGCTGCGCACACGTTGACCGCGGCCCGCATGCGCCTAGCGAGTCGGTGAAGCTGCCAAGCGCACTATGGAGGCGGCGCCTGCAGCGCCGCACCTTATCTGGTACGCTTGCACCTTAGCTTGGGCGCTAGGCAGAACAAGATCTGTTTCGTTCAGCACACCCATGACCAGCAGCCCCCTTGAACTGCGAACGCGAGTAGTGACCACGAGCGGGATGGATCAGCCGAGTACCACCGTCCGAAAGATTGGGACACGGCAAGGACCGCCGTCGTGATCTGCGATATGTGGGATGCGCACCACTGCGTATCGGCGGCCCGCCGCGTCACGGAAATGGCGCCCGCATGAATGCGGTGATCGCGGCCCTGCGCGAGCAGGGCGCGCTCATCGTTCACGCGCCGGCCGGGTGTGCGGATGTCTATGAGGATACGCCTGCCCGCCGGCCGCGCGCCGCTGGTCGGCATGGCCGTCGGAGTACTGCTGGCGTCGATTCTGATGACCGGTGTCAGCCGCGTCGTCGCCGGCGCCCGGGCGTTAGACCCGGTCGTGATCGGGGCGTGCCGCTCGTCCTCGCACTGACCGCGGGAGTGGCCATGCTGACACCCGTGCGACGCCTGCTCAGAACCCCGCTCGCGGCGCGGTTACGAGACGATTGAGCGGCCGCCGCCTCTGCCCAGTGGTGGCGCCGGGACGGCAGGACGATTGATAGCGCGGAGTCGCGATGATACATGGATCCAGCATGAGGCTCGGCACCGTCCCCCTTCGCCTCGCGACGCTCGCGTCGCTCTGTCTGACGCTCGTCGCCGGCTGCCGAGTTCCGGCGCCATCGCCCTCCGTCGTCGCCGCGCCGTCGCTCGCGTCCGCGCCGCCCCTCCGCGTCATGACGTTCAACCTGCGCTACGACACGCCGAGCGACGGAGCGAACGCCTGGCCTCACCGGCGCGATTGGGTCGCGGCGCTCATTCGCTTCCACGCGCCCGACGCGCTCGGCGTGCAGGAGGCACTCGCCCACATGCTCGCCGACCTCGACGCGCGCCTGCCCGAGTTCGCGCGTGTCGGCGTCGGACGCGCGGACGGGCGCACGCGCGGCGAGTTCAGCGCGATCCTCTATCGCACCGACCGGCTCGAGCTGCTCAACAGCGGGACCTTCTGGCTCTCGCCCACTCCCGAGGTCGCGGGGAGCAAGGGCTGGGACGCGGCCATCGAGCGCATCGCGACGTGGGCGCGCTTCCGAGACCGCGGCACGGGATGCCGCCACCTGCACCTCAACACGCACTTCGATCACGTCGGCGAGCAGGCGCGTCAGGAGAGCGCGCGGCTCATACGACGACGTATTGCCACGCTGGCCGATGGAATGCCGGTGGTCGTCACAGGCGACCTCAATGCCGATCCGGCGAGTGAGCCCTATCGCATTCTCACCCGCGACAGCGTCGGCGACGCCACCCCGCCGTTGCGCGACGCGCTCGTGGCGAGCCGCGACGGACACTATGGGCCGACGTCGACCTGGACCGCCTTCCGTGCTATCGAGCCTGGCCGCCGCATCGACTACGTGCTCGTGTCGCTACAGGTTCGCGTGCTGAAGCACGGGATTCTTCCCGATAGCTGGGACGGCCGGTTCCCCTCCGATCACCTCCCCGTGCTGGCTGCTGTCGAACCAGGGTGCGGATGACCGATGAACACATCCACCGGCGCAGCGGTGAGCGCGCTCTTCGTCGTAGGCGCCGCCTGTTCTCAGCCGCCTCGCCCATCGGCTGGCGAGGCCAGCGCCGGTATCGACTCGCTGAACGCTCGCCTCGTCCAGGCGTATCGTACTCGCGATCCTCGGACGTACGCGGCGCTGTATACGGACAGCGCGGTTTTCGAGTGGCCCGCCTTCAACACGGTTCGCGGCCGCGCCGGACTGGAAGCGATGGCGCGTAGCAGTTGGGCGTCGCTGAACGACATGGACCTGCGGCTGACTGTCACCTCTCGACGGCTCGCGTCGAATCACGCGACGGAATTCGGCGCATTCCAACAATCCTGGCGCGACTCCTCCGGCGTACGCATGACGGAGTGCGGTCGATACATGGTCTCCCTGGCCCGCCAGGGGGACGGCAGCTGGCTGATCGACCGCTTCTTCGGTTTCGCCGACTCGACGCGGCCACTATCGACGCGCGATAGGTGACCACGACGGCGTAGCCGACCTCGTTCGCGGGCCGCAGGTCGCTCGCGAAGGCGCTCCGCTCCCCTTGCTTATCTACAACACCCCCCGTATTCTCTCTTGTAGATAACCAAGGCGAGCATGACCAAGCCCACTGACCTCGTCCAGGGCACTCTCGACCTCCTCATCATGCGCACCATCGCCACCGAGAACCTGCACGGGTGGGCGATCGCGCAGCGGATCCAGCTCCTGTCGAAGGACGTGCTGCAGGTCAACCAGGGCTCGCTCTACCCCGCGCTCCAACGATTGGAACGCCAAGGCTGGATCACCGCGGACTGGGGCGTCTCGGAGACCAACCGGCGCGCCCGATTCTATCGGCTGACAGCGGCGGGCCGCCGGCGGCTCGAGCAGGAGCGCGCCGACTGGGAGCGACTCTCGGCCGCGATCTCGCTCGTCCTGCGCACCGCCTAGCCGTCCAGGAGATCTCCCGTGCGACTTGCCCATCAGATCGTCGCGCTGTTTCGCGCGCTGTTCCGGAGCGGACGCGTCGACGCCGACCTCGCCGACGAGATGCGCTTTCACGTCGAGCGCGAGACGGAGGCCAACATCGCGCGCGGGATGTCGCCCGACGCGGCGCGCCGGGCGGCGCGTTTGACCTTCGGCAGCATCGACGCCGCGCAGGAACAGTCGCGCGACGACCGGCCGGGCGCGGGCATTCGCCAGATGCTCCAGGACGTCCGCTTCGGCCTCCGGCTCCTCGGCAAGTCGCCGGTGTTCGGGATCACCGGGATCGCGATCGTCGCGCTCGGGATCGGCGCCGCCACCGCGATCTTCAGCGTCGTCTACGGCGTCATGCTCCGGCCGCTCCCATTTCCCGAGCCAAAGCGCCTCGTCAGCATCTGGCTGCGGAGGAATCTCGCCCGGAACTACCCCGCCGCAGCGGACGCCGTCGAGCTGCGTCAACTCCGCGGCGTCTTCGAGGACGTCGCGCTGTTCGAGAACGAGAACCTCAACCTCGTCGGTGACGGGGAGCCTCAGCGACTCCAGGGCGCCAGCGTCTCGCCCAACCTGTTCTCGGTGCTGGGCGTACCCCCGGCACTGGGCCGGACGTTCGCGCGCGACGAGGATCAGGCAGGACGCGACCGGGTCGTGGTGCTCAGCGACGCGTTGTGGCGTGGCCGGTTCGGCGCCGACCGCGAGGTCATCGGCCGACAGGTTCGTCTCAACGGATCGCTGCACACGATCGTCGGTGTCATGCCGCCGGACTTTCAGTACCCGTCCAGCGCCTACCAGGCGTGGGTGCCACTCGTTCTGGAGCCGGGGGAGCTCACGCGCGAAGTGACGGACAACTATTACGTCGTGGCGCGGCTCCAGCCCCGCGCGACGCTGGAGCAGGCGCGCCGAGAGACAGCGCTGTTGGCCGAGCGGTTGGCGAAGACCTATTGGGGCAACAAGGGCCCCGGCATGACGGTCGATTCCATGCTCGACGACGCGGTGCGCGACGTGCGCCCGACACTGGTGGTCCTGCTGGGAGCGGTCTCGCTGCTTCTGGTCATCGCCTGTGTGAATCTGGCGACCCTGTTCGGGGCTCGGGCGACTGCCCGGCGCGGCGAGTTCGCGGTGCGGCTGGCGCTCGGCGCCTCACACAAGCGATTGATCGCACAGGCGGTCGCCGAGGCGGCACCGGTGCTGTTGGCGGGCGGGTTACTTGGCGTCGCGCTCGCCAAGTGGGCGGTCCGGGCGTTCGTTGCCGCCGCGCCGCCGGGGCTGCCGCGCGTCGAGAGCATTGAACTGAGTGCGCCGGTCGTCGCGTTCTCGCTCACCCTGCTCGTCCTCGCCGGATGTGCGGCGAGTATTGCGCCGGCGATCCAGGCGTGGGCCTCGGACTTCACGACGATCACGAAAGACGGAGGGCGGTCGTCGACGCCCGGGCGCAAGCGCTCCGCGGCACGGCGAGTCGGGGTCGCCGCGCAGATCGCGTTCGCGCTTCCAGTGCTCGTCGGCGCCAGCCTGCTGCTCCGAAGCGCGATCAACGTCACGCGCGTGGATCCCGGCTTCACACCGGGGCGCGTCGCGACGTTGGCGTTCGAGGTATCGCGCAGCAAGCACCCCTCGGACCGGGAGGTCGCCGACTATTACGCGCGATTGGTCGAAGCCGTCCGGGCGGTACCTGGCGTCGCGAACGCGGGCCTGGTCAACAGGATTCCGCTCGTCGGTGGGCAGACCAATCCGCTCCGCTTCGAGACCGCGACACGCACGGCGGCGGACCTGACCAACGTCGAGACGCGAACGGTGACCCCCGAGTACTTCGCAACGCTCGGGATCAGGCTCATCGCCGGCCGCGGGTTTACCGAGCATGACGACGCCGACGCCCCCACCGTCGCGATTGTCGACGAGCGAGTGGCCCGAATGATCTGGCCCGGCGAGACGGCAGTCGGCAAGCGCTTTCGCGGACCCGCATGGCGGGACACCGGATGGGTCAACGTCATTGGTGTCGTCGCACACGTTCGGACCAGTGGATTGGAGGTCGATCCGCTGCCGCAGGTGTACTGGAGCTATCGACAGTGGGCGCAGGATCGCATGGTGCTGGCGGTGCGAGGCGAGATCGAGCCGACTGCGTTGATCGCTCCGGCGATCAGGGCGATTCGTTCCGTCGACTCCGAGCAGAGCGTCTACAACGTGCGCACGATGGCGGAGATCGTCGACCGTTCGCTCGCGCGACGGCGCTTGACGACGCTCCTGATGGCGGGGTTCAGCGGCCTCGCGCTGTTGTTGGCGGCGGTGGGAATCTACGGCGTCGTCGCGTACGGCGTCACGCAACGTCTGCGTGAGTTCGGGATCCGCGTCGCGCTCGGAGCGACACGGCGCGAGGTCACGCGACTCGTCGTGTGGGACGGGACCTCGATGGCGATCGCCGGCTCAGCGGTCGGCCTCATGTTCGCGGTCGCGGCAGCCGGCGTCATGAGCAATCTCGTATACGGAGTCGCGCCGAGGGACGGTGCGAGCATTGTCGGCGCGACGGCGCTGCTGATGCTCGTCGCGGGGGTGGCGAGCTATGTCCCGGCGCGACGGGCAGCGGCGGTGGATCCGGCGGTGACGCTGAGGGCCGAGTAGCTCCAAGCCAATTGCTCGAGCCTTAGACGGTGAGAGGCCTCATGCAGATAATCCAATCGCTCGAAGCGACGCGGGATGAAACGCTCGAGCACTTTCATCTTACCGACCCCGAGCTGGCACGCTGCTACGCCCCAGGTAAATGGCCCATTCGGTTCATACTGCATCATCTCGCGGACGCAGAAACCGTTCTCTTCGATCGAATCCGTCGCGTCCTCAGTGAGAAGGGGGGGTGTTGTGGGCGTTCGATCAGGATGCGTGGGCCAAGGGACTCGATTACGCCCAGCGGCCGCTCGAGCTGTCACGGCGCATCTACGAGTCGACCCGCGAGGGTATCATCTACTACGCGCGCACGGACTACTCCAGGAACGGCCATCTCGAGTTCGTTCATAGCGAGACCGGCGTGCGGACCTTGAAGGACGAGTTCGACAAGGTAGCAGCGCATAACGCGCGTCACCTCGCGCAGATCAGGACGGCGCTGGGCACGTCCTCCGGCCAAGTCGCGCGGTAGCGGTTCGTTCGGGCGAAGCTCCGTCGCGCTCACGCCGCAGGTTGGGTACGTCTAGGAAGAACGGATACGGTGGATGGAGCGCGTTCTGGTCATTGGGGCAGGCGGGTCTGGCAAAACCACTGTAGCACGCACCCTTGCCGAACGCCTTGGACTCCCTCTCATCCATCTCGACGCGCACTACTGGCGGCCCGGCTGGACACCGACTCCACCCGACGAGTGGCAGAGCGTCGTTGAAGCACTGGTCGCTCAGCCGCGCTGGGTGATGGATGGCAATTACGGAGGTACGCTCGACATGCGTTTGGCCGCGTGTGACAGCGTCGTTTTCCTGGACCTGCCGCGGCGGGTCTGCCTGTGGCGCATTCTGAAGCGCCGTACACGCTATCGAGGGCACACACGCCCTGACGTTGCGCCGGGTTGCCCTGAGCGCCTGACGTGGGAGTTCCTACGCTGGGTCTGGACGTACCCAAAGCGACGTCGCGGACGCATCCTCGAGCGACTACGCACGCTCACCGGGCGCCGGGTTGTTATCCTCTCGTCGCAGCGGGAGGTCGAGCGCTTTCTCGCGACTCTCGTAGCTTAGGAGCGCGTTCGGCGCCGCATGGTTGACGCGTGAACCGCGCAAAAAAAAGCGCGGCCGGCGCATCCACTGCCGGCCGCGCTAGCGACGTTCGGTCAGTATGTATCCGTCCCCGGCACCCGGATCACACGCACCGGGTTATACCTGATCCCGAGCGTGTACCGGTACAAGGTCATGGTGTAGCGACGCTCACCAGGCTCCGGGCCGACGAGCGTGCGCGTCGTCATGCGATTCCGCATCACGGACGCCGCCGTCGTGAGCGAGAACGTTCGAGTGAGGGCATACTCCAGACCGACGCCGCCGACACCGCCGAACCCGTCGCTGTACCGGAAAGCATCTTCTGATGTCGAGTAGGCGAACTGTCCGCCGATCGCGTCGAAGTATCTGCTGTACGAGCTGACATAACCGACACGGGCGTCGGCAAACGTATACAACACGCGTTCCGAGCGCTCGCGACGCAGGCGGATGCCGAGTTCCGCGGTGTGCACGTCAGCCGGGCCGCCCGCGAACGACGACGTGAGGTCCAGCGTGACCGCCACATGTCGCGCGACGCGGTAATCGGCCCGTGTTCCCATGCCGAAGTTCGTCCAGTCCGAAGCCACGCCGTCGCCGGCGAGCCCAGACCGAACGTAGCTGATCAGCGGATAGCTCTCGACCGAGAGGCGCAGCCTCTTGTACGCGAGGTTCCTGGCGATCGGGTCTGCTTGCGGTGGAAGCGGAGCCGGTCGCGCCGGGCCCCGTCTCCCGGTCCCCGGCACTGGAAGTCGCTGCGCGCTCAACCCGGCCGGGATCAATAGCGCGACCAGCGAGAGGACGGCACCAGCACGCGTCACGGTCATATGTCCTCCGATGCCTGGTTCGGACTCTCTATTATAGTCTCACCGCAAGCGGCGGGGTCGCAAGGACGTGTGGCAGCGCCCCTGCCCGCAGCCCGGGCGGGAAGCCGGAAACCGTCGTCATCAAATACTCGTAAGGCGAGCGTCCCTGCACCCGGCTTCTCGGTCCCTGTCTCGTTACACGTGGAAAACGCCCTCCCGCTTTTTGCACTCGCTGCCGTGGTGGCGGCCGGCGCCTTCGCGATCCGGGCCTTTGCCGACTGGTGGCTGCGCGCCAAGCAGCTGGAGCGCGGCGACAGCGCGGCCGCCGCCCACGGGCCGCTCGCCGGGATCGACGCCCGGCTGGAGCGCATCGAGCAAGTAGTGGAAGCGACCGCCGTCGAGGTCGAGCGGATCGCCGAGGCGCAGCGCTTCACGGCGAGGCTCCTGGCTGAGCAGAGGCCTTCAGAGGCGCTGCTCCCGCGCGGCGGGCGAGCGGCGCCCGAGCCGGACTGAACACTTCCCCCTCGGCTCGAAGCGCGTATAGCTCGTGGGGCCGATCTGCCGGAACCTTGTCCGGCTGGCCGCCGTAGTGAGCGATCTCGCCCGCCCTGCCTACCTAGGAGGAGCCTGCAAATGATCGTGCGAGTCCGACAAGCTTTGCTATTCTGCGCTCCCGTAATAGGTACCGCCCTTCCCGCCGCAGCGCAGCACTTCCCCTCGAATGATTCCCTCACGGCGTTGATCCGCTCGCGCGTCGAGAAGGGCGGCGTCGGGATGGTGCTCGGCGTCCTCGAGGCGGATGGAACCACGCGCATCGTCTCCTATGGATCCGCCGGCCTCGACGCCAAGCCGCTCGGCTCGAAGTCGGTCTTCGAGATCGGATCGATCACGAAGGTGTTCACCGGGATCCTGCTCGCGGACCTCGTCGACCGCGGGCTGGTCTCGCTGAACGATCCGGTGGCCAAGCACCTCCCCGCCGGCACGAAGGTGCCGACCCGCAACGGGCGCGAGATCACGTTGCTCGACCTGTCAACGCACCGGTCGTCGTTGACGCGCATGCCGACCAACATGGTCGCCGACGCCGCCGGTGCGTACCCGAAATACTCGATCCAGGACCTGTACGCGTTCCTCGCCGAGCACCAGTTGCGACGGGACATCGGGTCGGAGTACGAGTACTCGAACATTGCCGTCGCACTGCTCGGCCACGTGCTCGAGCGCGTCACCGGCAAGCCGTACGAGGAGCTGGTGCAGGAGCGAATTCTCCGGCCGCTCGGCATGACCATGACGAGCACGAAGGTCGAGGGACCGATCCGCGAGTGGATGACCGTAGGGCACGACGAGCGGGGCTTCGTCGCTCCGTACCGCGAGTGGCCTGAGCTTCCGGCCATGGGCGCGTTGCGCTCCAACGCCGAGGACCTCTTGCGCTTCGTCGCCGCGAACGTGGGACCTGCCGACTCGCGGCTCGAGCGCGTGATGCGGTCCGCTCAGGAGCCGCGGAACACGGTCAACCCGAACACCGACATCGGCCTCAACTGGCAGATCATGAAGTTCGGGAACAAGAAGATCATCGCGCACGGCGGCGCGACGCAGGGATTCCGCGCGTTCGTGGGCTTCGATCCCGACGCGCGCGTCGGCGCCGTCGTCCTCGCCAACTATCCCGCCCCGACGGCGGACTTCGTCCTCCACCTGATCAATCCGAGCATCCCGCTGAGCGGCGCAGCGGTCGCGGAGCGCGTCGAGGTCGATGTCCCGGAAAGCGTCCTGCGGAAGTACGTCGGCGAGTACGAGCTGCGACCCACGTTCGCGATCAACGTCACGCTCGAGAACGGAAGGTTGTTCGCACAGGCCACCGGCCAGCCAAAAGCGCCGATCTTCGCCGAGTCGGAGACGAAGTTCTTCTATCGCGTCGTGAACGCGCAGCTCTCGTTCACGCGCGACACCTCCGGCGCGGTGACGGGATTGATCCTGCATCAGGGCGGGAGGGACCAACCCGGGCGCCGGCGCCTCGCGCCCGGCGTGCCCCTCGCCTCGGCGGAGGAGATCGCGGCGGCGCTGCCCGGCCGGAAGCTCAGCATCCCGTCGCGGCTACCCGGCGGCGACCGTGCCCTCCGCATCCTGACACCGAGGGGATACGAGCTGTCCCAGTCGACCCGGTATCCCGTGCTCTACGTCCTCGAGACCGAGCGACCGCTGCATAACGCCGCGGCGGTGGTCGGGTCGATGGCGCAAAGCCAGAACGCGCCGGAGATGCTCGTGGTCCACGTGAGCGGCGTGCCGTCGGCCGTGGAGCGCGGGGCGTTCGTGAGATTCCTGACCGACGAGCTCCAGCCGTGGGTCGCGCGCGAGTACCGCACGGCACCGTTCAGTGTGCTCGTGGGCCCCGCCGACGTCGTCGCGGCGACGCGCGCGTTCCCGGCCTCGGTCTCGGTCGCCGCCGACCACTCGGCGAGGGCGTCATTCCGGGGACAACGACAGTCCTCCGCGCCGGAATCCGAGCCGCACGCCGCGCTCGGCGCGAGCCTGAAGTGGCTCTTCGACGGCTGGGCCCTGCCCAACATCACGGACCTCGCCTCGCAGCCGGGCGGGGCCGGATTGGCTACGATCGACGCGCACTTCGCGAAGCTGTCGGAGCGCTTCGGGTTCAAGGCGGTTCCGCACGAAGACATCCTCGACAACGCGGCGATGGCGCTCGCGCGGCAGCGCCGCTTCGACGACGCGCTGCGTCTGCTGGAGAAGAACCGCCAGCTGCATCCCGGCTCCGCGCGGACGTGGAACCATCTCGGCGACGCGTACCGCGCGCTCTGTCGCTGGCCGGAATCGAAGGAGCACTACAGCACGGCGCATGACCTGGCGCGCGCGATGTCCTACGGCAACGTCTCGAACTACGCGATGGAGCTGGGCCGGATCACGCAGGAGATCGAGTCGGGCAAACCGTGCACGCCGGCCGGGGCGCCGCGACCGTCGGTGGAGGTCGCCGAATCGATCCTCAAGACCTACGTCGGCGAGTACGTGTTCTCCCCGCGGATGTCGATCGTGGTCACGCTCGAGGGCGGAACGCTGTACGCGCAACCTACGGGGCAGAACAAGGCGGCCATTCGCGCCCAGTCGGAGACGAAGTTCTTCGTCGAGAATGCCAGTATTGAGCTGACTTTCACGAAGGACGCCTCCGGAGCGGTGACGGGAATGACCCTGCACCAAGGCGGGCGGGAGATGGCGGCGCGGAAGGTGAAGTAGTACGGACTGGAGGCGACGCCAAAGGACGAGTGTCGTCGACAGTGCTCCGGCGCTTCCATTGCCGTCCCGAGGCTGACAGGTGCCGATGGAGAATGGCTACAGGGCGATCGAGCCAGTATTGCATCTTAGGCTGCGAGCCTTCGCAGTCTAAGATGCGACGTCGAACGGGAAGCCGTTGTGGTAGCGGATCATGCGGGCGCGACTCGGCGCAGAAGCTGCGGGCGCTCGCTGCTGTTTGCGCGGTAAGCTGTATAGAATCGCTGTCTAATTGGCGTTAGCCCGCAACGGAGTGAGCTTGCCGGGAGGATGCATGGCTGATTACGATCTCGACGCCGAGCGGGCCGCCCGTGAATGGCTCGCGCTGGCCGACGTCGCCGACGCGGCGGGCACGTGGGGCGCGGCAGCGTCGCTCTTCCGCGACGCCGTTCCGGAGGAGGAGTGGGCGCGGTCCCTCCGAGCCGCCCGCGCCCCGCTCGGCCCGGTCGTCGCCCGAACGCTCCGGACGGTGCGCGCCGTCAGCGAACTCCCGGGCGCCCCGGACGGGCAGTACGTGGTCCTCGAGTTCGACACGCAGTTTGAACGCAAGCGTGCCGCGGTGGAGACGGTCACGCCGATGCGCGACCGCGACGGCGCGTGGCGCGTCTCCGGGTACTACATCCGTTGATCGCGACGCTCCTAGTCTCGATCACGCCGCCAGATGGCCGTGATGCCGAGGCCGATACAGAGGGCCGAGCCGGCGAGGACGAGAGTGACCTCTTTGGTCGTGAAGGCGTTGAAGAACATCACCTTCAGGGCCGCGTAGGCCATCGGCAGCACGAGTCCTAGCAGAATCAACTCGACGCCGGCATAGATGTTCGACCGCCGCCGTATCTTGGCCCGTTGCTGCCCGGTCAGCTGAGGGATGGCGTTGCGAAAGGGCTGCAGCCAGGCGACGTCCGGGAACCGGCGCGCAAGTGCCGATAACCCGAACACGAGCACCAGCGCCCCCCCGGCGGCCATCTCGAGTTTCTCATAAGCGTTCATGGAGGCCGACGCGGGGATCCGGGGTGCTGCGGCTGACGGGGGAGTCTGTGTGAGAGCGCGCTGTTGGATGACGCCCCTCCCGCGCGCGCCGTCACGCCGTCTATGTGGTCGCTCGCGATGGCCCCGCAGTCGGGGCGCGCCGGCGCCCCCTTACGCTTCTACAGTCGCTCCGCGTCCGCGCTACCTACCTGCTCAACCAGTACGCCACCTTCACCAGGAACGTGTTGTTCGGGTGAAGGTCGAACAGCCTGCGATAGTCGCGCATCCACGATTGGCGGAAGGTGTCGTTGGGGCCGGGGCCCTGCCGGCCGTGCTGCCAGACGACGAACAGCGTCGAGCCGGGTCGATACTCCCAGCGAAGCACGCTGTTGGTGATCAGTTCAGCGACCTTGAACTGTGTCGACTCCGTCGGCGGAGGCGTGTACGGCTGAAAGCGCGCGTCGTAGGAGTCGGCGTCAGGTGTCGCGCTGAGCTCGCGAAAGTCCGAGTAGACGCCGGTCGCCACAAAGGGTTGGCCGTAGAGCTCGAGGGTGAGATCCGGCGTCATCGTGTAGTTCAACCGGACGCTCATCGACGTCGTGCGCTGCTCGAGATGACCGAACGAGTAGTGCGTCACTCCCGCGCCGTCGGTGAAGTTCCCGAACCACTGCGTGTTGTTGTCGTTCCGTCGGAAGCCGGCGCCGATGTTGAGCTGAAACTGCGACGACAACCGAAAGTTGATGTACGGATCGAGTGACGATCCCGTGGTCTTCCCTTCGTCGGTGTACGAAAGGTTGACCCACAGCCCTCCGGACACCGTCTTGCGGCTGTCGGTGTTCACGCCGCCCCACGGGTAGAACCCGCGCGACGCGCGCAGCGCCGGCCCGCCGCGCGTACAGCGGTCACAATAGCTCTCCGTCAGCCGATCAACCGTGGCGCCGAGGTGGACGTCCCAGTTGTTGCGGAGACCCATGTGTCCGTTGAAGTTCAACGCGTTCTGGAGCCGCGTGCCGGAGGTGTTCCACGTCTCCCAGTGGTTGCCGTTGATCTGCGCCCAGCGGTAGATGCCTCTCGCATTACGGAAGGAGAGCGCGGCCCAGGTGCTCCAGTCCATCAGGTCCCCGCGTCGGAGGTAGCCGAGGTCGTTCACCTCGAATCCCGCCGACTGGCGGACAACGCTCGTCTCGAAGCGCGTGATGCCGCCGCCGTACTTGCCGAACTTGAGTTGCGCCGCATAGCCGGACAGGGACTCGCGCGTGGGGTCGATCTCGAGATCGTCGCCGGGCTGCTGGTAGTAGTGCACCGAGCTCTGTTGCGTGCGGAGAATCGCCGCCGGCGTGCCGACGACGTGCGAGGCGGCGAGCTGACCGGCCAGCTCGTAGCGGCGCTTCGAGAACCGGTTTCGGAACGTCGCGCCGCCGGTGTAGGCCGCACGGTGCATGAACGGGTCGGTCCATTGGTCGACCGACCGGTTCACCGCCGTCGCGATCAGGCCGATGCCGGCGTCGCCGCCACGGAAGTCCTGCTGGGCACGCAGGACGCCGTAGTTCGTAAGCGGTTCCGCAGTTCGCCTGTTGATGCCGCTGACTTCGCGAGTGACAGCATCCAGGACCCCGAACGAGAGTCCGCTCTTCGTTCGGCCGGTGAGCTTCGTCGCCGCCGCAATCGCGGTCGACGTCGGCGTCGTCGCGTCCCCGTACTCATCGCGCAACGCGGGCGAGCGGCCGATCCGGCGCGAGTAGAAGAGTCCCTCGTTGGTGCTGCAATCGACGACGATGTAGCAGTTGAGCTCGAACCGATACAGCCCCGTGCCCTCGACGAAGAACGGGCGACGCTCGTAGAGAAAGGTTTCGAACGCCGTGAGATTGACGACCGATGGGTCGGACTCGACCTGGCCGAAGTCCGGATTGACGGTCGCGTCCAGCGTGACGTTTGGCGTGATGCCGATCTTGATGTCGCCCCCCGCCGTCAGCTCCTGTGCGCGGTCGTAGCGCGCGTTCGGCATCGAGCGTTGGACGTTCTTGGTGACGATGTATGGCGTGAGTTCGGCGCGACGTTTCGTGCTGAGCCCCGCAAGCCCCTCGAGGCGGCCGAGCTGTGAGGAGAGGCCGCTCTTCTCTGGGTGCCAGAGCGGCCAGCTGTCGCGCTCGCGGTAGCGCTCGATGTCGCGCCAGATGCCGAATCCAAAGGTGCTCGTCCCTCGTGTATAGCGCAGCTGTGAGAGCGGGATGCGGAACTCGGCGGTCCAGCCAAGCGAGTCGACGCGGGTCGCGACCTCCCACACACCGTTCCAGGATTCGTCTTCGTTACCGTCGTTGCTCATCGAGTAGTCGCGCTTCACGCCGTCCGGGTTGACGGCGAACTCGAAGCCGCTGCGCCGGTCATTGTAGGAGTCGATGAGCAGCTTGATCTGGTCGGACGGGCCCCGCACGTCGCGCCGCGACAGCGCGCGCATGATGCTGTCGGGGTGCGGATCGAACATGCGCACGAAGACGTAGAAGTTCCTGTCGTCGTACGCCGCGCGGAATTCGGTGCGGAACGATGGGTCTACGTCGACCTTGGGCTCGAACTGGCGGAACTGCGAGTATCTGGGGGCGCGCTGCCAGACATCGTCGTCGTCCCGTCCATCGAGTGCCGGCGCGCGCTCGGCGAGCACCGCGGTCGCGGACGCGATAGTCTGTGCGCTGGCCGGCTGGGGTTGTTGAGATACGGCAAGAGCAGCCGCAAGGATCGCGGAGACGGCGGAAAGCATTGTCGTTCCTCGTTCGACCGGATGCTCCGTTCGACACCTGGTTGCCCATAACGGTTGGAGAGGGCGACCGTGAGCGCTGGGCGTCTAGTCCCCGCAGCACCTGGTTGCTGCACGCGGAGACCTCGTCTCGCAAGTCCCGCAGCCGCGAGCAGGCCGATAACAGCCATGAACGGGACGATCCCGGGGACGAGCACCAGCCGGCCACCCATCACCTCCCTTCGCTGTAGCGATCGACGACCAGCGGCGATTCCGACGGCCGACGCGGACGACGCCGAGCTCGGGTTGGAGCCCGGCCGTATCTTGTCCGCCGTGCCACGC
>JBHELH010000302.1:0-4359 GCA_046263215.1 Gemmatimonadaceae bacterium
CCCGGTGCCGGATTACGTCGCGCTCGGCCGCTACCCACACCTCGGTGCCTGGCGTGCGCCGGGACCCGACGACCGGCGCGCCGTCGATCGCGCCCTCTCGCTCGCCGGCGTCGGCGCTCTCGCCGAGCGCACCGTTGACACCTTGTCGGGCGGGGAATGGCAGCGCGTTCGCCTCGCCCGCGCGCTCGCGCAGGGTGGGGAGTCGATCGTGCTCGACGAGCCGACGACCTTCCTCGACGTCGCCCACGAGATGGGCGTCTTCGAGCTCCTGAGCCGTCTCGCACACGACGAGCACCTCGCCGTGCTCCTCGTCAGCCACCAGCTCAACCTCGTCGCCCGATTCGCCGACCACATGCTCCTGCTCCATCGCGGCTCCGTCGCCGAAGCAGGTTCTCCGGACGTCGTGATGCGCGCCGACGTTCTCGAACGCGTGTACGAGTGGCCGCTCGTCGTATCGCGCGACCCCGCGGTCGGCGCGCCGGCACTGATCCCCCTCCGCCGCGGCACGCGCCGCGAGCCGCCGACGACTGATCCATCGACGAACCCTCAGCGGAGTACGCCCAGATGACGCTGCGCCGCCCCACATGCACGATCGTCCTCGCCGCCGTCGTTGTGCCCCAGGCCCGATTGCCGGCGCAGGACGCGCGCGACACCACGCGCCTGACCCCGGTTGTCACCACGGCGACCCGTGTTCCCGTCCCGCAGGCCAGCACCCCTGCGGCGGTCACGGTGATTACCGGAGAGGCGCTTCGCGCGCGCGGCATCATTCACGTCGCAGACGCGCTGCGCGACGTCCCCGGTGTGGCGATCGCCCAAGCCGGATCCGCGGGCGCCCAGACGGCGCTCTTCCTTCGCGGCGGGGAGAGCAAGTATGTGAAAGTGCTCGTCGACGGCGTGCCCGTGAACGAGGCCGGCGGCGCATTCGATTTCGGCACGCTCACCACGCACAACGTCGATCGCATCGAGATCGTGCGCGGTCCGGCGAGCGTGCTTTACGGCTCCGACGCTGTCACGGGCGTCGTGCAGGTCTTCAGCCGCCGCGGCGTCGGGCGACCGCGAGTCGACGCGTCAGTGCGGGCGGGCAGCTACGGGACGTACGACAGCGATTTGACGCTCGGCGGCGCCGCGGGTCCGGCGACCTTCTCCTTCGGGCTGTCCACCTTCCGCACGGCGGGGATCCACGCGTTCAACAGCGCATACCGCAACGACGGCCTCTCCGGTCTCGTGCACGTAATGCCGGACGCGCGCACCGACGCCCGCCTGTCGGTGCGATACAACGACAACCGGCTCAACTTTCCGACAACGGGGAGCGGCCTGCCGACCGATAGCAACCAGTTCCGGTCCCAGGACCGGCTCGTGCTCGGCCTCGAGGTCGGACGGTTCTTCACGCCGCGCGTCGAGGGCCGCCTCACCCTCGCGTCGAACGCGGCCGACGTCGGGGGGGCGAACGAGCCGGACAGTCCGGGTGACTCGCTCGAGTTCTACTTCTCGTCGATCGGATCGACACGTCGGCGCAGCGTCGACGCGCACGTCACCGCGGCTATCTCCACCCCCGTGTGGCTGACTGTGGGCGCGCAGGCGGAGGAGCAGCGTGAAACGGCGTTTACGCAGGGGAGAAGTCGGTTCGGGCCGTCCAACTCCTCTTTCCGCGAGGCGCGTCAGACCCGCGGCGGGTACGCACAAGTGCTCCTCTCCACGTCCGATGCCGCCGCCGCGACCGCGGGCGCTCGCTACGACCACAGCGAGACCTTCGGCGGCTTCGCGACCTACCGCCTGGCCGCGAACGTGCGCGTCGGGCACGCGTCGCGTATCCGCGGCGCCATCGGCACCGCGTTCCGCGAGCCGCAGTTCTACGAGAACTTCACCACCGCGTTCACCGTCGGGAACCCCGATCTGCAGCCGGAGCGCACCGCGAGCTGGGAGCTCGGAGCCAGCCACGACCTAGCGAAGGGCACTGCGGTCTCGGCCTCGTATTTCGCCCAGCGCTTCACCAACATGATCGACTACACCTTCTCACCGCCGACGCAGGGCGGGGCAAATTACTACAACGTGGCTCGCGCGAGCGCGAACGGCGTCGAAGTCGAAGCCCGGTCGGCAATCCACCACGCGCTGGAGCTGGACGCGAGCTACACGCGCCTGTGGACTCGCGTCCTCGACCCCGGTTTCGACCCGGCGGAGGGCGCGCTGCTCGTGCGCGGCGCGCGTCTGCTGCGGCGTCCCACGCACTCCGCGAGTGCAGCGCTCACCTACCGTCCCGCGGAGCGCGCGTCGGTCAACGTCCGCGTCCACCGCGTCGGAGACCGGGACGACCGCGATTATGCCAGCTTCGCCCCCCAGCCCGTCCGCCTTGGCTGGTACACGCGATTCGACGTCGGCGGCCAGCTGCGCCTGACCGACCCGCGCGCTGGCATGCCCGGCGCGTCGCTCTCCCTACGCATCGAGAACGCCGAGAACCGCGCCTACCAGACCGTCTACGGCTTCGACTCGCCAGGCCGCGCCATTCTCGGCGGGGTGAGAGTGGACTTTTGAAAGGCACGCTGCATCCGACTGCGGACTGCGGACTAGAAGCCTCGGGGCGCTCCTAGTCGCCTGACCTGTCATCCCGCACGAGCGAAGCGAGTGTCGGGATCTACTTTACGTGCTGCGTGGCCACCCACGTAGTAGTGAAAGTAGATCCCGACACTCGCTCGCTTCGCTCGCTCCTGCGGGATGACAACGAAGGGGGAGAGTGGCGTCCCGAGGGGGTGAGTCCGCAGTCCGCACTCCGCAGTCTTATCTTTCCCCCATGCCCCTCGTCGCCACCGAAGCGATCGTCCTGCACGCCTTCGACTACCTCGAGTCATCGCGCGTCCTGCGGCTCGCGACGCGCGATGCGGGCGTGCGCTCGGCGATCGCCAAGGGGGCGCGGCGCTCGAGTCGCCGATTCGGCGGGGGGCTCGACCTCTTCTCGCGCGGCGTCGCGCACCTCTACATCAAGCCCGGTCGCGACCTCGACATCCTCGCCGGCTTTGACGACCTGCGCACCACCGCGCACCTCGCCGACGATCTCGCTCGCTTCACCGGCGCCTCCGCCATCGCCGAGCTGACGCTGCGCTTCAGTCGCGAAGCGTCAGCCGACAGTGCGCTGTACGACGCGGTCGCCTGGACTCTCGCGTCCATCGAGACGGTGCCCGCGGACGAGACGCGCGGCGCGGTACTGGCCGGCGCGTGGCGGATCGTCGCCGAGCTCGGATTCGCGCCGACGCTCGACGATTGCGCCGAGTGCCACGCGCCACTCGCCGGTGACGACGTCGTGATGTTCAGCCACCCGGCGGGCGGCGCGCTCTGCCCCCGCTGCGCGCGGCTCGCCCGCGGCCGCGTCCTCCCCGCGGACGCCCGCCATGCACTTCGCACGTGGGTCGCCGGCGGCCGCGCACCGCTCGCCGACGTGGCCGAAGCGCGGGCGCACCAGCGGCTTCTGCGCGAGTTCCTCGTCGAGCACCTCGTCGACGGGCGGCCGCTGCGCGCGTTCGACGTCTGGGCCCAGGAGCTCCTGGTAAGCGCGTGATCCTCGGGACCGCCGGCCACATCGATCACGGCAAGACCGCGCTCGTGCGCGCGCTGACCGGCGTCGACACCGACCGGCTGCCGGAAGAGAAGCGGCGCGGCATCACCATCGAGCTCGGATTCGCCCCGTTGGTTCTCGACAGGGTCGGAACTGTTGGCGTCGTCGACGTGCCGGGACACGAAGCCTTCGTGCGGACGATGGTCGCCGGCGCGACCGGGATCGACATCGCGTTGCTGGTCGTCGCCGCCGACGAGGGCGTCATGCCGCAGACCCGCGAACACCTGGCGATCCTCGAGCTGCTCGGCGTGCGCGCCGGCGTCGTCGCGCTCACCAAGGCCGACCTCGTCGACGAGGAGTGGCTCACGCTCGTTAGCACTGACGTCGCGACATTGGTCGCCGGCTCGCCGCTCGAGGGCGCAGCGGTAGTCCCTGTTTCGGCGCTCACCGGCTCGGGAATGGAGGCGCTGCGCGATGCCCTCGCCGCTGCGGCTTCCGGCGTGCCGGCCCGCGACGCTAGTGATCTCTTTCGGATGCCCGTCGACCGAGCGTTCACGATGAAAGGGGCCGGCACGGTCGTCACGGGCACTGTCTGGAGCGGGTCGCTCGCGAGAGACGCGTCGGTGCGGCTCCTCCCCGCCGGGCGGACCGTCCGCGTGCGCTCGCTTCAGTCCCACGGGAGCGCGGTCGACGCTGTCGGGCCGGGCCAACGGGTCGCCGTTGGCTTGGCGGGTGTCGAGGTCGACGAGGTGCGGCGTGGCGCGGTGCTCGTCACTGGCGACGGCTGGAGAACAACGACAACGATCCGCGCCGAC
>JBHELH010000303.1:0-9686 GCA_046263215.1 Gemmatimonadaceae bacterium
CGCTCGCCGACCGGCGGCCGGAGGTCCCGGAGCCAGATCTGGCCGCGCTCGACGCCGTGATCGCGCGGGACATCCGAGACATCCTCACCGCGGAGCAGCAGGCCGTGCTCGACCGAAAATGGCCGCAGCTGCGCGAGCGAACGATCGAGCAGCCCGTCAGCGACGAGCGCGCGGGGTCGGTGTCTCCGCGCGGCGCACCCGCCACCGCGGCACCGAAGCAGGAACCTGCCCCTCGTTCGCCCGAGCCGCCGCCGCGCGAGAGCTAGACAGCAGCTCGCGCCCTCGCTACTGGGAGAGCCCCGAGGGTGTGAGTCCGCAGTCCGCAGTCCGCCGCGGCTCACGCCGCTCGCTTCGCGTACTGCCGCAGCGCCAGTCCTACGAACACGCCGCCGAACCCGCCGAGGATGACCAACGTCTGAAACACGTCCGCAAACTCCTCGGCGATGGCTGTTGGCTCGGCGCCGCGGCGCACGTCCGTGTAGTGCACGTCCTCGCCGAACGGATGCACTGCGTACGCATGCGGGAAGGCGCGCAGCACGCGAATGAGTCGGTACCGCTCGTCCGCGCGCACCGCGAGCAGCGGCAAGGGGTAGCGCGCGCTGATCGCCGCCGGTGTGTCGACGTCGAGGATCCGCCCCTTGTGGAGCAGGGCCACGCGGTCACACCGATTCGCCTCGTCCATGTACGGCGTCGACACGACGATCGGCAACCCCGACGCCTTGAGCTGCGCGAGCAGATCCCAGAACTCCCGCCGCGACACCGCGTCGACCCCCGTCGTCGGCTCGTCGACGACGAGGTTCGCGGCGCAGTCAGATTCGCGCTCCAGCACCTCAGCGCGGCGGCAGTCTGTATCGGGACGTCGAGGTTGATTCGCTGAGCAATCCGCGCGAAGCGGGACGATCCGCGGATCGGGTCGCCGGCCTCCGCCAGCCGAATCGGGTGCGCTCAAAACCGGTACCGCAACGCGAGCTGAATCTGGTACGCGGATTCGACGTTCTGCGTGTCGAACGTCGCCCTCGCCGCGTCGAAGCGGAACAGCGGCTGCGTGAGCGGCGGCGACCCGGCCGGCGGCATGACCTGTTGAAGCGCGACGGGATTAGGGACGCGGAACAATCCCCAGCGTGGATTGAGCAGGTTCAAGACGTTGAAGACTTCGACCTGAACCGACAGGCCGTCCCCCCACATCGCGGGCAGCGTTTGCCGGAGGGACGCGTTGGTCGAGTGCACCCACGGCCCTCGGCAGCTGTTGCGTGCAGCGATTCGCCCTCTTTGGCGGCGTAGGCACGGCGTGGTCTCGATAAAGCGCTCGAACGCGAGCTGCTGCTGCCGTACCGCCTCAGCGTTCCCGGCGAAGATGATCTCCGACGTATCGGCGGCGTTTCGCGGAACGTAGATCGGGTCGTTGGCGTTCGTGCCGTCGGCGTTGAGGTCACCCAGCCCGCCGGCCGTGGAGTCGGTGTAGGTGAACGGTATGCCCGACTCTCCGACGTAGTACACGGACACGTCCGTGCCGAAGCGCTTCCACGGCGCGGCCCACGTGGCTGCGGCGACGACGCGGTGCGGGATCTCGTAGGAAGAGACCCCAGGTGTGAGGTCGTCGTGTCGCCCCGAGACCGCCCGCCCACCTGCCCAATTGTTGTACGTCAAGCCAGGCGTCGCCGAAACGAGCGACTGTAGGTCGCGAACGCGTGCACGCGTGTATGCGGCGCTCGCCGCGAGATGGGGCGAGAACCGCTTCTCTAACCGGCCTGTCAGTGCAAGCGAATGGCCCTGCGAGTGGTTCCGAAGGTCCGTGATGTCCTCGTATTGACGCGACACCAGCGCGGGCGTCGCGAGTCCTCGGGCGTCGAATCCGCCGTAGAGAACGCGGCCGTGCCGGTCCACGCCGAGCGGGCCCGTCAGGTTGGGGTTTACGAAGATGAAGTCGGAACGTGTCCGCGTGTACAATGCTTCGAGGCTCGAGGCGACGCCCCACGCGAGCGGACGATCGTACGCCAGAGAGGCCCGGAACATCTCAGCCATTCTCAGATGAGGGTCGACAAGGTTCACGAGCCCTTCGACGAAGCCCCGACCATCGGCGCAGGATGCCGGTGGGTTCCACGGATCAGGAACGAACCGCGGAACCCCGCCAGTCCCGGCCCGGCAGTTGAGGCCCCGGTTACCAACACCGTCGAAGCGGCGACTGTTATGCACCCATATGAGCGGAGGCCGGCCGACAAATATCCCCGCGCCGCCGCGCAGACGGCTTCGGCGCGCGGCGTCGAGGTCCCAGATGAAGCCGACCCGCGGCGACCAGTGAATGGCCGGTCTTGGGAAGTCACTGGTCCGCCGCCCGAAGATCGAATCGACCGCGCGGCTATATAGCGGCCGGCTCCAAAACGCCAGCAAATCCGCACGGAGGCCCGATGTTATCGAGAGGCGATCGGTCACCTGCCAGGCGTCGCCGATATACGTGCCCACCTCGACGCCGCGCAGCCGGGCGGTCGCGCTTCCGAAATCCTTCTCTACGCGGAAGCTGGAGGCCTCGCCGCGCTGGACCGAGTCGAGGCTCGAAAAGGTCCATGTGCCGAACTGTCTCCGTGTAGAGGCCATGCGGGCGGAGAAAACCTCAGCCCGCACCCCGGCCGAGAGGGTGTGGCTGATGCTTGGCCGAACGACGAGGTGGTCGGCGACCTCGAAGACCGTGTTGAGAGCGCCGGGCGCTTGGCCGTTCTCCGGCGGGCCGGCGACAAGCGCGGCCGTTGGCAGGCCGACGCCCGGAACGGTCACCGTGATCAAGGGGGAGCGCGTGAACTGCGCCCCGATCTGCTGCGCCGTCCCGCGGGACACGAGGAATTCGTTGAGCCCGCCGTCGCGCAGGTGGGTGAAAACCTGTAGCGTGGTCCCCGATCTCCAAATGCGTTGCGTCCACGCGTTGCTGGAGAGCGGAAAAACGGAGCTTCCGGCCGCCCGGCTGAAGAACGTGGCGTCCGCGCGCGAGTAGTTGTGCCGCAGCACCAGTCGGCTCTTCATGTGGGCCAGTGAACCGTCGACACGAGCGAAGACGTTGACATTGGGATTGGTCCGGTTGACGCGAGCGCCGGAACCCGGCTCGAGGCCGTACCCTCGAAGGATGTCCGCAAACCGCTCGACATCGGCTTCGGAAACCGGGACACGAGTCCCGCTCGTGTTGCTTTGGCCGAGATACGGGCCCGGCGCGGGCTGCTCGTGACGCTGCACCTCGGTCGAGACGAAGAAGTGCGCGCGATCGCGAACGATAGGCCCACCGACGGCCACGCCGGTCTGACTTCGCCAGAAGGGTGTATTGCGCAGGAACGGCGTGTTGCGGGCCAACGCCTCGTTCCGGCCGTACGCGAATGCGGATCCGTGCAGCTCGTTCGTACCGCTCTTCGTCACGGCGTTCACGAGCGCGCCGGCGAAGTCACCGTACCGAACGTCGTAGGGGGCGAGCAACACCTCGTACTCTTTCACGGCGTCGATCGAGATCGGCTTCCCGCCGAGGGTGCCGCTCAGCGTGACGTTGCTGAAGAGGAGTCGCTCGCTCACGCCATCGATCAGGTAGCTGTTGAACCGATAACCGACGCCGGCGCCCGAGAGTCCTCCGAACCGCGTCCCCGCCTGCGGAACGAGACGGGCGAAATCGAAGACGTCGCGGTTGAGGGCGGGCATCCGGCCGAGCAAGGAGTCGGAGATCGTCGCGCCGGTTCCGGCGCGCGAACGTACGAACGCGGCCTGGCCGGCGGGGCTGACTACGTGGACCGTGTCGAGTCGGTTCGCGAGCGGTTCGAGCACGAAGTCCAGATCGAGCTGCTGGGCGAGCCTGAGGAAAAGCCCGTCACGTTCCTGGGGTGCAAACCCGATCTGGCGGACACGCACGACGTATGGCCCGCCGACCTCGAGTCCCGCCACCAAAAACCGGCCGCGACGCACCGGCGCCTCGAGCGCGTAGCCGGTGGCGCGGTTGACGACCCGCACACGCGCGCCCTCGGCGTCCGACCCGTTAGCCGACCGTACCGCTCCGCCGATCGTCGCCGTCGTGACGCCCTGGGCATGGAGGAGCGCGCTCGTCGGCTGCGCAAGGCACGCGAGCGTGCCGAGCGTCAGCGCCCAACGTGCGGCGGACGGGTGGCGGAACCGGACGGGAGTCATATGCCTCCTCCAATCGCAGTCACGTTATGCCGGCAATGGCGCGGCTAATCTGTGACCGGATGTGCGCACGCGCAAACGCGCGCCCGGGACCACCAGTGCGGATCTACTTTATAGACACGGTGAAGCACTCACTTCGCAGCACGATAGAGCCATCCGGCGTGCTCACTTCATATCGCACGGCGAAGCGCGTCCCGTCGGGGATCTGCGGCCGATCGAACTTGATATGCGTGCTACCGGCGCCACCTTCGGAGGTCGTTAGCGTCACGAGCGGGCCTGGATTCGGTAACGGGAACTGAATGAAGGTGCTACTCGTGCACACACCGTCCGCAGTGACGTTTGAGGCGCGTTTCACGTTGAACGTGGTGTTCGGGCTCGTCTTCCACACTGCGACCTCAATCTCCACGTTGAGGCCCGCCTCGCTCGCCTCCGGGCTCACGTTGACCATTCCCTCCCCTTCGCCGGCTACTGCCGTCAGTCTGTGCCCATGGGAATCGGGCAGCATGTCCGGCTGCGCCGCGGTGTTGACGGCATTGATACGGACACCAGAGGGCGCCAGAACGTCGGAGCCCGAGTCGGGGCTGCAGCCGAGGACCGCTGCGGCGCAAAGCAGGGTCGCGGTACGGCGAAGGGCGAACATGCGGGGTCTCCTTGTGAAGTAGTAGAGGTTCGAGACGCGGGTAATCGCCTTTTGCTCTCGGGACCGGACGGCCCGAAGACATTCGTGAATCACGTTGCCCACCAGCGTGCTAGCTATTACGGTCGTTGGCCTCCTCGCCTGAGGGTGGGCCCCCTACGGCTGCGCGAGCGCCCGGTCGATGATCTGGCGGAATGTCTCCAGCGGCTGAGCGCCCCGGATCGCCGCCGGTTGGGGCGTCGATATCGTGGACGTAGCGGTAACGCCCCTCGCTCACCTCGGCGCCGCGATCGATCCGGTGTGGGCCCTCGGCGGCAAGGTGGTCGGGCTCACGCGCTGACGATCCCGGGCACGGCGCGAGGGCGGGGTCGGTTGCCGGTTAACGATCAGCGATCGTCTCCGAGGGCTGAGCGCCCCCGACGCGTCCGTCGGCGGCGCGGGTAGCGGCGGCCAGCAGGGCGACTCCCCGTCAACTTCCTCGATGCAGCTTCTGCCCTGCACCTGGTTCGACGGCGGTGAATCGCCCACCTGGTTGGTGGCCCGGATTCGGTAGGTAAAGATCATCCAGTCGCTCACACCGTCCTGATACGAGTGGGTATAGGAGGCGATCACGGGGACCGTCGCGATCACCCTGAAATCCGCCTCCTCACACGTCTCCTTGTCGCAGCGCTCGACCTTGAAGCTCTCGACCGTCGCCGGGTTGCTGTACCAGGCGAGCCAGATCGTGCCCAGGTAGTAGCCATCCGCTGAGTACAGCCCGGGCGCCTCCGGAGGCCTCGGCGTGCCATCAGTGGGGGTTGCCTCCCACGAGGGGTACGAGAACCCGTCATCCTTTCGCGCACGTACGACGTAGTAGTACGTCCCGTCGCCGCTCACCCCGGCGTCGTGGTAGGTCGTCGCGTTCGGCGGCAGCTCGGCGATGCCGATCCACTCGCCAGCCGGAGAGCGCCGCCGGACCTGGTAGCCATCCTCCACCGACGAGTTGTCGGTCCACGTCAGATCCACCGCCGGGCCGGCCGTCCATAGCGCCGTCAGTGGGTTCGGAGTGGCCGGAGGTGTCGTGCAGTCGACGTTGGACGGCGCAGAAGTACCCTGGGCGTTCAACGCGAACACGCGATAGCAAATTTGCTGCTCGCTGGGAAGCCCGAACGTGGCGTAGGACGTATACCCGCTCCCAAGCAACGTCCCAATGAACTCCCAGGGTCCGGTACTAGTCGGCGCGTGCTCGAGCCGGAACCACGTCTCGTTATCGGAGTTGTCTATCCAAGTTACGTTGACGGCGTCGCCTCCCAGCGCCGTGACGTTCGTGCCCGACGGGGCGTTGGGGCCCGGCGGCGGGGGAGGCGGTGCGGGGATCGTCGCGCAGGCAACGTTCGAGAACTCGGAGTAGGACCTCTTCTGGCTGTTGCCTTTCGCGGTGAACGCGCGAACCTTGGCGCAGTACGTCTGGGACGCGCTCAGCCCGGTGAAGCTGGTCGCGACGGCGTTCGGTCCCGTAGTCGTCCAGAGCGAGTAGGGTTCCGTCGAGCCGCCGACGGCGACGTGCGCCTCGAACCCGGCCTCGTTGGTCGAGTTGTCCGTCCAGCCGAGATCGACTTGCCCGCCCGCGCTCGCCGTCGCGGTCAGGTTCGACGGCGCGGCCGTGCCGGACCCGCTCACCGAGAGCAGCGGCTCCGCACCGGACGGGCCGATCGGCTCGTCCGCTTCACAAGCGGCGATCGCCAGCGCGACGGAAACAGTCGTAACGAGCCGCCTGGTGTGAGATCGCATCCTCGACCTCCTGGATCTGCTTGCGCCAAGGTTGCGCTGCCCACTGGCGTACGTATGTGGGGCCAACATGTGGGGTCTCCTTATCTTGAGACCGACAACGAAACGATCCGCTGCACGGTGCCTTTCGCCGCGCAGTGCTGGTGGTCACGAAGGCTCCGAGCCGAGCTAGGAACTGCGTCAGCGGCGTAAGGTCGGCGCCCGCTGCGAGTGGGCGGTCCGCCTGACAGGCGCTTACGAGGATGGTCGTGCAGAGGATCGAACAGAGTCGTGGGATTCCGGAGCGCATGTGCCGCCTCCCTTTTCGTGCGAGTGAATCGAGCGCCACTCGCTGGGACCGAACGCGGACATGCCTCCTACAATGGCCGGGGGAGTCACGGCGGAATCACGAACCAGTCACCGCGGAGCCGCCGATGGGACTCGGCGACGTCCCCTCAGCGCGCCAGCCCCATCCGTCGAAGCAGCCGGGTGAAGCGCGCGTCCGAGCGGAGGGGAGCCAGGAAGGGACTGTTGAGCTGGCGCAAGAGTGCGGCGTCGTGGTTTTGAACCGCGCGGTCCAGCCACGCGAACGCCGAGTCCCGCTGGCCGAGCGCGAGGTGAGCCAGCGCGAGCGAATACGGCGAGGTGTACTCCCGCCGTACGCGCGCCTGCAATGCCCGAAGGTGCGGTACCGCCCGGTCGCGCTCCCCGGAGGCGGAATACACGTAGGCGACCATGGCCCGGTACTGCGACGACTCGGGGTCCAGCTCGACGGCGCGTTCGGCCTCGCGAATCGCCTCGCCGCGCGCCCCCTTCTGCAGAAGGGCGAAAGCGAGCCTGCTATGCGCCCGCGGGAAGCCGGGGGTGAGCTCCAGGGTTCTCCGTTGCTCCTCGATCGCTGCGTCGGACCGCCCGAGGTGGTAGAGGACCCATCCCAGCACGGTCCCGATGATGGGCGAGAGCGGGTCCACGTCCTGGGCGCGCTTCACCTCGGCGAGCGACTCGTCCAAGCGCCCCTCGCCTAACAGGAGCAGGCCATACCAAAGATGTGCCGACGCGTAGCCAGGGTTAAGCGCGATCGCGCGCTGGAACGTCTGCTCGGACCCGGCCCAGTCCCAGTCGTGCATCATCTGCACCTCGGCCAGGGCGCTGTGCGCTTCCGCGAGCGAGCTGTCCAGGGCCAGCGCCCGCGCCGCCGCCTCCCGCGCTTTGGGGTAAATCGACAGCGGAGGGACCTCGGCGTACTCCGGGAGAACCGCGTAGGCCTCGGCGAGCGCGGCGTAGGCGCGAGCGAACCGCGGGTCGCGGGCGATCGCGCGCTCGTAGTGGTCAATCGCCTTGCGCAGGCCGCCCGTCGTCCTCTGGCCCCAGAAGTGCCGCCCGCGCAGGAAGAGTGCGTACGCCTCGAGGTCCTCGGTCGGGCGCCCGACCATCCGGGCGCTGTCGGGCGCTGCGAGCTTGGCGCGCAGCGCACCGGTGATCGCGCGGGCGATCTCGTCTTGCACGGCGAAGACGTCGTTCAGGTCGCGCTCGTAGGTCTCGCTCCACAGGTGGTACCCGTCGACCGCGCTGATGAGCTGGGCCGTGACCTTCAGCCGGTTCCCGGCTTTGCGAACGCTTCCTTCGACTACTGAACCGACGTGCAACGAATCGGCGATCGTCCGAACGCTCATGTTCTTGCCCTTGAAGGCGAACGACGAGGTGCGCGCGGGGACGCGGAGCCTATCGATCTTGGAGAGCGCGTTGATGATCTCCTCCGTCATCCCGTCGGCCAGGTACTCATTCTCCTTGTCCGGGCTCAGGTTCGCGAAGGGAAGAACTGCGACCGATGTGATCGGGGGGCGGCTTGTATCCGCCGGCCTGGCGGATGACCGCGTAATGACCGCGTAACCCGCCACTGCGAACAGCGCAGCAGCCGCGCCAACGTACAGCGCGGGTCGTGTGACTCGGCGCGTTCGCCACCTGAGCCCGCCCGTGGCTCCCCGCGGCGCGGTTGCCAGCCCGTCCAACTCGCGCAGCACTTCCGCGGCGGTCTGGGGCCGACGTGCGGGGTCCTTCTCGAGACACCGCATGACGAGCCCCGCGAGCGCCGCCGGGGTGTCCGCACGTCGTTGATCGATCGGTTCCGGCCCCGCGATGAGCGCCTGCAGTGGGCTCTCCGCGAACGGGTGCGCGCCGCTGAGCATCTCGTAGCCGAGGACGCCCAGCGCGTAGATGTCCGCACGGTGGTCCACCGTCGGATCGGCGACCAGCTGCTCGGGCGCCATGTAGGCCGGCGTCCCGACGAGCGGCGCGGCCCTCGCTGAGGCCGACGCTCCCGTCGAAGCGCCCGCTGCGCTGAGCGGTGCACTGGCCCCCGTCCCGGCCGCGTCGAGTGCCTTCGCCAGTCCGAAATCGGCAACCAGCGCGTGCTCGCGCGAGATCAGCACGTTCGCGGGCTTGATGTCGCGGTGGACGATGCCGCGCTCGTGGGCGCAGGTGAGCGCGTCCGCCACGTCGCGCAGGATCCTCACCGCTTCGGCTATCGAAAGGCGCCCCGACCGCGCGAGCCTCTCGCGAAGGGACTCGCCCTCGACGAACGGCATCGTATAGAAGAGCAGGTCGTCCGCCTCCCCGGCGTTGAGGAGGGGCACGATGTGCGGGTGTTGAAGCCGCGCCGCGAACCGGATCTCGCGGCGGAAGCGCTCGGCGCTCACGGCACCTGCGAGATCGGGCGGAAGCACTTTCACGACCACGCGACGCCCCAGCGAGCGCTCCTCGGCCGCGAAGACGCGCGACATGCCCGCGCCGCCCAGCTCGGCCTCGACGGCGTACGCGTCGCCGAGTGCGCGCTGTAGCTGCTCGCGGAGGTCCATCGGCCTAGGCGCGAGCCCCCGGGGAAATAGAGGAAGCCGGTGGGCCGGCGCGGTCCGGCTCCAGCCTCGCGAGCGCGTCACGAAGCTCGGCCGCGCTCGCGAAGCGGTCGGCGGGGACACGCGCGAGCGAGTGCAGCACCACGCGCTCCACCTCCTCCGGGACCGTATCGCGCATCGTGCGCAGGGCCGGCACCGGCTCGAAGAGGCGCCGCGTGAGCGCCGCCTGCGCGGTCGGGCCGGCAAAGGGCGGCGCGCCCGCGAGCATCTGGTACAGGACGCAGCCCAGACTGTAGATGTCGGTC
>JBHELH010000304.1:0-5976 GCA_046263215.1 Gemmatimonadaceae bacterium
CCTCGCTGTCTTCTCGTATGCCGCGGCGGCCGACTCGGGGCGACCCTCGCCAATACCGTTCCTCGTCGGCGGCGCGGTCGTGGGCGGCGTGGTCGGCTATGTGATGGGGGTGTCCTTCCGTAACAGCTTCTGCGACGAGCCCCGGCCCGGATACTCGTGCTCGACCACGGACCCGGCGGTCGGCGCACTGGCCGGCGCCGCCGTTGGCGTGTTCGCCGGCGCGATCCTGTGGACGATCGCCACCCGCATCGAAGCGGCACGACGTGGCGGCTCCCGCTGAGCGTCCAGGGGTGAAGTGACGGCGCTCGATGTCCCGGCACAACGGGAGCTGAGCGGCGTCCATGGAAGCACCGGTACGTCCTACGGCGCTCTGGCGCTCATCGGGCTCGGCGGACTCTTCGCCGGCGTCACCGGACCGCTACTCAGCAACTTCATCCCGCCGCTCGTGCGCGACGCGCTCGGCGAGCAGCGCACCGCCATCGGCGCCATCATGGCGATCGACAATGTTCTGCTTCTCGTCCTCGTGCCGTGGGCAGGACCGGCCTCCGACCGCGCCATCGCGTCGGATCGCGCCAGCGCCTATGGACGCGGCCGGTTGCCACTCGTTCTCGCCGGGCTCGTACTCTCGTCGCTGGGAATGGCGCTGCTCCCCTCAGCCGCCGCGTTCGGCCTCGCCTTCCTGATCGGCGCGATCGTGCTGCTGCACACCGGGATCAACGTGCAGCGATCGCCCTTCCAGGCGCTGGTGGCCGATGTCGTGCCGTCCCGCTACCGCTCCCTCGCGACTGGCTCCGTCACATTCCAGATGTGCGTCGGAGCCATCCTGTTCCTGATGCTGGGCCGAGTGCTCGGGATGCGGATGGCATTCCTGATTGCGGCCGGCACCGTGCTCGCCATCGCCGCCGCGTTCGCCCTCGGGCCACGTGAGCCGGCCGCCGCGGCGGGTGCCCGCGAAGCGGGCGGGCGGTCCGCCGACGTCACGTTTCGCTCGCTAGCCGAGGCCGCATGGTCGGCCCTCCGCGGCGCTGTGCCAGGCATGCGGCCCATCTTCCTCGCCGCGCTGTTGCTGCAGCTGACGTTCCAAACGTTCACGACGTGGTACGCGTTGCACAGCACCGAGCGGTTCGGCGTCCGCCCGGAAGACGTGACGATCGGATTCATCGCGTGGGCCGTCGGCGGCGTGATTGGCGCGCTGCCAGCCGGCTTCGTCGGCGTCCGCATCGGACGGCGAAACGCGATGCTCGTCGGCTTCGCGGTCATGGCCGGCTGCCTGCTCGCGCTCGACCGCGTCACGCAGATGGCGCACGCCGTACCATTGCTGGCGCTCGCGTCGGCCGCCTGGACGTTCCCGACGGTGAACGCCTATCCGCTCTTCGTCGAGCCCGTCCCGCGACAGCGTCGAGGCGTCCTCGCATCGCTGTTCCTGCTCTGCATAGCGCTCGGCGGCGCGATTGGCGACCCGCTGAACGGACGCCTCTTCGATCTCCTCGACGGTTATCGCGCGCTCTTTCTTCTCATGGCGTGCTACACGGCGCTGGCGTTTGTGGCCGTGCTCTTCGTTCCGCGTGGGGCGGGCGAGGCCGATACCGGCGCGGTGATCTCGCGTTGATCGCCGCGGAAGCGCGGTGCGGCCGGCGACTAAACGCGCGCGTCTCGGGCGGCATCGAATATCCGGAGAGGACCGGCAGCCGATTCCCGTCTCGAGGTGCGCGTATGACTTCCATCACTATCCCGAGGCTTGGCGCTCTCGCGCTCGTAGGTGTGCTCATACAGCCCGCCTCCGCGCCGACGAAATCCGCGGAGTCGATCGAGCAGGTGGCAACGCTCCATACCGCGCGAGCGGCGCACACTGCGACCACCCTCCCATCGGGGCACGTGCTGGTAGTTGGCGGTATGGCGACAGGCGGTCGCAGTCTCGCCGCCGTCGAGCTCTTCGACCCTACCAGGAACACCACCCAGGAGCTCGGTTCCGTCGCCGAGCCGAGAGCCGGTCACACCGCGACGCTGCTCGGTGACGGCCGCGTTCTGATCGCCGGTGGCTACAACGGGGAGTACTTGCAGTCGGTCGAGATCTCCGATGCATCAGCTAGACGGTTTCGGCCGGCCGGTTCTCTCGTAGAGGCACGAAGCGGACACACTGCGACGCTCTTACCCGGCGGCCGTGTGCTGTTCGTCGGTGGAGTCGGCCAAGGGTGGACATTCCTCCGCAGCGCGGAGCTGTACGACCCGGCGACAGGCCGCTCAGAAGCGGTCGGCCCGATGAGCGTGCCGCGAGAGAGTCACACGGCGACGCTCCTCGACGACGGCCGCGTGGTCGTCATCGGCGGCCACAGTGGCCGACGACAAGCAATGGAGGTCTACGCGAGCGCGGAGGCCTGGGTCCCGCGGACCCGTCGATTCGAAGCAGCTGGAACGCTCGCGACGGCGCGGCACAAGCATGATGCGATCAAGCTGGCGGACGGGCGTGTCCTGGTCATCGGAGGGGCCGACCGCTCCGATCGCGTTCATTACGCGACGACGGAGATCTACAGCTCTGGAACCGCGGCCTTCGAGCGGGGCCCTTCGATGGTCAACCGCCGGTACAAGATCGCCGGCACGTCCGTCTTGTTGCCGAGCGGCGAAGTACTGATCACCTCCGGTGCGCGAGCAGCCGAGCTTCTCGATCTCGGCGCCGGCGTGTTTCGCGAGGTCCCCGGCCGCTTCCCCGAAGCGTACCGCTTTGCCGCGGCGGCGCCCTTGCGGGGCGGCGACGTCTTCATCGCGGGCGGCTATTCGGACGGCAATCAGAATACAGCTGGCGTCTGGCGATTCCGCCGCCTGCCACGCAACGAACGCTGAAGGTAAGCGCGTTCCCCGGCCGGTCGCCCACCTAGCGCGCGCGCTGCGCCGCGAAGAAGTCCCAGATCTCCGCAGGTCCGTTCAGCGCGCGATGCGTGCGGCCGAGGGATGCGGGGGAAGCGAACGTGCGGGTGCGGCATGGTGTGCCCGCCGTTGCGGATCGTGTAGAGCCGGACCTCGGCCCCGGCGGCGGAGCGCCAGACCGCACGCTCGGCAGACGTGGGCCCGGAGCCCTCGGACTGCGCGATCGCCTCGGTGGTCGGAGGATCCGCGATCCCATTGCGCCTGGCGAAGTACGCGGCCGACTCCCGAGCCGAGAGCACGCGGCCGCGGTCCCCGAAGCCGAAGAGGGTGACCTTTCCGCCCTCGTACGGATTGATCGGGTCCGCCGTCCCGTTCACGATGAGGACGGAAGTGGCTCCCGGTGTCGGAGTGCAGTCCATGTTCTCCTGCGTCGGCAGGTTGGCCCCCACGGCCGCGACGCCGCGCACCAGGTCCGGGGCCTCGAGCGCGAGCCGGTAGCTCAGGTGCCCGCCGTTGGAGAGGCCGACGGCGAAGACCCGCGCCGAGTCCGCGGGGCTTCGGGCGACGGTACGTAGAGAAAATACGCGAACGCAGCCGCGCCGAGCGCGACGACGGTACAGAAGCCGATCAGCAGGAACCGGAGCATTCTACGCATGGGCACTCATCGGGGTCAGCGCGGAGAAGGGCGGCACCGCGCGCTCCTCTTGGATTCCCATACGAGCGACCTCGGACCCGGTTTCACGGCAGCGCGCGTCGGATGTAAGATTCGGCGCAGGCCGTCAACGCCACCCTCAACCCACCTCGGAGATGGACGAAGCGATCCGCCCCAATCACATCGTGCTGACGACCGCCCCGGGAGTGGACGGCTTTCGCGTCGCCCGGACGCTTGACGTCGTCATCGGCGGGGGCGCCTTCGAGGAGAGGCTGTTCCGCGACATCCTCCCTGGTGCGCGGGTGACTTGCCTCCAGGAGCTGCGGAACGAAGCCGCCCAACTCGGCACCGACGCCGTGATCGCTGTGAACATCGACATCAGCGTTTCACCCTCCGGAAATTGGGTCGTCGTGGGCACCGGCACCGCCGTCCAGCTCGAGCGGCTGCCGGATATCGCGCCGTCGGCCTAGACTGCGCCGCCGTCGTCACGTGCGCGTCGGATGTCCGTACCGGCGCACCGCTTGGCCTACGCTTCCTGGGAGCCGGTGAGGGGCGGCGCGCCGAGGCGCTCTAACAAGCTGGGTCCCGCAGCCACGGCGCGGCGTTATGCGCGCGCCACAGCCGTCGGTGCGGGCGACTCCTGCGCCAGGCTATCGACGACCAGGGCACCACACTTGACGCGCAGTAGCCGCAGGCACACCTTCTCTCCTAACCTCGTGCAGGGAGACCCGTGCCCCGCGACACCAGCGATCTGCTCCACGGCACCCTCGACCTCCTCGTGCTGAAGGCGCTCTCCACGACGCCGATGCACGGCTTCGGCCTGAGCAAGTGGATCGAGCAGCGGACCGACAACGAGCTGGAGATCGTCGACTCGGCGCTCTACAAGGCGCTGCATCGCCTCGAGGACGATGGCGCCATCTCGGCCGAATGGGGCGTGTCGGACAACAATCGCCGCGCCAAGTACTACTCGCTCACCGCCCGCGGCAGGCAGCGGCTGCGCGCCGAGACGGCGACGTGGAAACGCTACGTCGTCGCGGTCTCGGGCGTTCTCGAGACGGCCTGACGTCCATGGCACCGTTCGCATCCAGGCTCCCGCCGAGCGTCCGCCGACTCTTCCGGTTGCCGGGGAGCCGCGCACGCATGCTCCGCGACCTGGACGAGGAGCTGCAGACGCATCTCGCGATGCGCATCGACGAGCTGCGCTCGCTCGGCATGAGCGAAGCCGACGCCGAAGCGGAGGCGCTCCGCCGGTTCGGCGACACGGCGGAGTTCCGCGATTACGCCGAGCGTCGGGTTGCGCGCAGGGCGCGCCGGCTCCGCGTGACGGAATGGTTCGCCGACTGGTGGCAGGACGTCCGGTACGCCGGGCGCCAGGTCGCGAAGGCACCCGGCTTCACGGCGATCGCAGTGCTCACGCTCGCGCTCGGGATCGGCGCGAACACGGCGATCTTCAGCGTCGTCCACCGACTGCTGATCGCGCCGCTCCCGTACCCCAACGGGAACCGCATCGTGATGCCGATGGAGGAGGACGCGTGGGGCGGCCTCCCGCTCCGCACGTCGGTCGGCGTGGAGCTCGTCCGGGCGTGGCAGGCGCGCACGCGCACGCTCGAGACGATCGCCGGCACGTCGGAGCACATGTTCTCGGTCCGCCCGGACGGCACGGTGGACACGATACCGACCGCGGGGATCACGTCCACCTTCCTGCCCGCGCTCGGCGTGCGGCCGATCCTCGGGCGAAACTTCGCGCCCGACGACGAGCGCGCCGGCACGCCGACGGTCGCGATGATCAGCCACGCGCTGTGGCAGCGCACGTACGGCGGCCGAGTGGACGTCCTCGGCCGCGTGGTGCACCACGAGGGCCGACCGCTCGCCATCGTCGGCGTGACGCCGCCCGGCCTGGCGATCCCGCTGTCGCGGAATTCGGCGCCGGACGTCTGGCTGCCGTCGCCCCTCGAGCATGCGGGTGAACACTCCGCAGGCTCGCCCGGACCCGGCATATTCGCGACGCTGCGCCCCGGCGTTCCTGTCGCCGCCGCGTCCGCGGAGTTCCGGACGATCGCGGCGGGCCTGCCCGACTCCCTGCGCCCCGAGCGCGCCCGCGTCATGCGCGCGCAGGACTTCCTCGAAGCGCGGGAGACGCGCGCGGTCCAGGTGCTGTTCGTCGCCGTCGGCGCGCTACTGCTCATCGCCTGCGCGAACGTCGCCAACCTCCTGCTCGCGCGCGCGTGGACGCGGCAGCGCGAGTTCGCCGTGCGCGCCGCGCTGGGCGCGGGTCGTCGGCGGCTCGCGCGGCAGGTGCTGACCGAGAGCCTGTCGCTGGCGCTGGCCGGCGGGCTACTCGGCGTCGGCGTGGCGTGGCTGGCGCTCAGGCTCATCGTCGCGCTGCGCCCCTCGACGCTCGATCACCTGGCCGACGTGCGCATCGCCCCGACGGTCCTGCTCTGGACCCTCGCCGTCTCGGT
>JBHELH010000305.1:0-10195 GCA_046263215.1 Gemmatimonadaceae bacterium
CGGATCACTTTCCGACAGGAGCACTATCATGGCGAGCACCGCGTCGACGACCAGCCCGAAGCAGCGCTTCCTCGAGACCTACGAGCAGGAGCACGAGAAAACGATGCGCGTACTGCGCGCCTATCCCGTCGACCAGGCCGAGTTCAGGCCGAACGAGCGGTGCAAGTCGGCGCGCGAGCTGGCGTGGATCTTCGCGATCGAGCCGCGGCTCGGGAGCATGGTCGTCTTCAACGACGCCTTTGCCACCGGCATTCCGTCAGGGAAGCCGCCGGAGGCGCCTGGTTCCTGGGAGGAGGTCCTCGGCGCGGTCGAGCAGGCGCACAAGGAGTTCGCCGATCGCGTCCGGTCGATGCCCGACGAGAAGCTCGAGGAGACGTCGAAGTTCATGACGGCGCCGAAGACGCTCGGCGACGTGCGGCGGCTCGACTTCCTCTGGTTCCTGCTCCACGACGAGATCCATCACCGCGGACAGTTCTCAGTCTACCTGCGCGCTGCCGGCGGGCGCGTGCCGTCGATCTACGGGCCGTCGGAACACGAGCCGTGGCTGTAGAGCAGGGTGGAGGGCAGAGGGTAGAGGGCAGAGGATCCCAAGGGGAGCTAGCCAATGCCGAGGCAGTTCCTGACAACGCCCGCTCTGCCCTCTGCCCTCCACCCTCTACCCTCTCTCGTTGCGCCTGGCCGAAGACCCCGCTCGACATCGAATATCACGACGCCGAGTGGGGTGTCCCGGTGCACGATGACCGGGTGCTGTTCGAGTTCCTCACCCTCGAGGGGGCACAGGCTGGGCTGAGCTGGTCGACGATCCTCAAGAAGCGTGAGAACTATCGGCGCGCGTTCGACGGATTCGACCCCGAGGGCGTGGCGCGCTTCTCACCCGGGCGTGTCGACCGGCTCGTCGCAGACTCGGGAATCGTGCGCCACCGCGGCAAGATCGAGAGCACCGTCTCGAACGCGAAGCGTTTCCTCGACGTCCAACGGGAGTTCGGAAGCTTCGACCGCTACGTCTGGCAGTTCGTCGGCGGCACGCCGCGCCTCAACCATCGCCGAACCCTCCGCGAAATCCCGGCCCGCACCCCCGAGTCCGACGCGCTGAGCAACGACCTCCAGCGCCGCGGCTTCCGCTTCGTCGGCTCCACCATCTGCCATGCCTTCATGCAGGCGGTGGGGATGGTGAATGATCATACGACCGACTGCTTTCGGTACGCGGAGGTGAGGGACGACTGCGGACTGCGGACTGCGGACTAGAAGCCTCGGGGCGTTCCTGGTGGCCTGAATTGTCATCCCGCACGAGCGAAGCGAGTGTCGGGATCTACCCGGCACTACCCCGTGGGTAGCACCGGCGGGTTCTGAGTAGATCCCGACACTCGCTCGGTCCCCGCCCGCCTTCGGCGGGCACCCGGCTCCTGCGGGATGACCGGGAGCCGCAGCAGCATCCCGGGGTTAGTCCGCCGTCCGCCGTCGGCCGTCCGCCGTCGGCCGTCCGTAGTCGGACGCAGTTCTACCGAATCCCCAATCCCGTCGACAGTGCCTGCGGCACCCGCTGCAGTGCGCGGGTAGTGATGATCTGGACTCGTCGGGCCGGCGTCGATTCGGCCTTCGCCGCCTGGACGAGCTCGCCCAGCTCGCGCTCGGCGGGCTCGGCGCCGAGACCGCGGACGTATTGGCCGTAAGTCTCGGAGAGGCTCCGAAGCGCGTCGACCGTCGGGCTGAGCGTGAGCGTGTCGGCCTCGCGGCCGAGGAGGCGCGCGGCCTCGCGCCGCAATGCTTCGTTGTCGCCGACCGTGACGGTGAACGTCTCGCCGAGACCGGCGTCGGCAAGCCACAGCCCCACGAGCTCGTTCCACAACGTGTCCACGCGTTGCTGGCTCGCGGTCGCGACCGGCGGCGGCGGCGCGACCGCGACCCTCGGCTGCAAGGCCGCCCGACGCGCGGCTTCGATCGCCCGCGCACGGGACCGCGCGTCTGCGATCGCCGCCCGCACCCGCCGCTCGAGGTTGACCCAGATACTGGCGTCGAGCGATGGCGACTGAAGCTCGGCGGCGACGCGACGCGCGGCGCTGTCGAGCGTTGTGCCGAGCGGGTCGTCGGAATCAGCCTGGCGGCGGATCGTGAAGCTCAGCTGGTCCGCGAACCGCGCGCGGAGCCGACTCTCCGTCGCGTCGAGAAACAGCCGGGGGATGTAAGGGAGCGTCGGATCGAGTTGGGCGAAGTCGGCGAGGAGCTCCCTGAGCTCTGCCTCGATCGCTGCCTCGGAGACATCGCCCAGGTACATCGTGATCGCGGCGGTCCCGATGCGCTTGATCGCGTCCCCAAGAACGACGGCGCGCGCCTGATTCTGGCGTTCACGCCGCTCGCGCTCACGCGCGACGGCCTCACGTAGATCACGAATCCGTTGGACGGAGAGTGACGGCGGCACTTCGTCGTCCGGCGTCGGGGCCGGTCGGATGAGGGCGTCGACGCCGTCTAGGCGTCGGATGAAGTGACGCTCGGCGTCCGTCCACGTCGGGCGGACCGTGTCGACACGGGCGACGCGAATCGGCTGACCTGCCTGCACCGGCGCGGCCGCGTACGCCGCGAGCACCGCGTCGCGGGCCCGCCAGAGGCTGTCACGCAGACCATCGATCGCGCGAAAGTCGGGCGACCCGGCGCGGAGCTGCTCGGTCCCGTGGGCCGCGGCTTGCGCGGCCAACTCCTGCCGCAACTCGGCGCGGTACGTGGTGTACCCCTCCCGGATCTCGCGGATGCGGGCGGTCGGGTCGAGACTCGCGTCGCCGATGCGGCTGGCGAAGAAGACAACGAACGTGAACAGCGCCAGCGCGGGAAGGATGCGGTCCGCCCACGACCGCGCCACGCCGAGCCTACCCGGCCGTTTCATCCACTCCTGGCGGACGGCGAGCAGCAGCAGGTAGACGACGATCAGCAGGACGAAGGTCGTTCCCGGCGTAAGCCCGACTACCCGGAGCCCCCGTTCCGTCCCGTCTACACCTCGCTGGAGTCGAACCAACGAAGCGAGCTTCGTGTGGTCGTTGTTGAGACCCATCAGTAGCACAGCGAGCGTCGAGAAGGCCGCGCCAACGACCAGAAACCGATAGAGGAACTGGGTGGTTTCCTTGTAGAAGCTGTGGCCGAAGCCCTCCGTCTTGTTCGCACGGACCCGCCGCACGTACACGTGGTTCATGACGATGAACCACGCGAGGGCGAGCACGGTGACTGGTATGATCATACGGACTGGAGTATTCGATGCGCGCGCAGGGTCCGCAAGCGGAGACGTACACCACTCCCCAGCGTGCAACGCCGGGGCCGATGCCGTCGTCTCAGCCGGCAGTGAGGTAGATCACGCAAAGGCCGGCGGGCGCGTGGCTCGCACTACTATATGACTGCCGGCAGCCAGTCCATGGCGAGGCTCGGCGTCCGAGACGCCATTCTTTCCACATGAGTGCCGTTAGTCTGTCCACATGACGCCAACCGCGCCCGGGGGCATCGCAACACTGATCGCGCACGAGCTGCGGGCACACCGGATCTGCGAGATAATCCGGCGAGCCGGGTGAGCGTTGGTCGTCATGCCGGCAGTGACCACTCCGAGGTGCCATTCAGCGCAGCCGGTAGAACACCACCTCAGACTTCTGGTCACCGACGACGAGCATCCCCACAACCCCCGGTGCCACCGCAACGTCAGTCGCGTAAGCAGTCGAGAGGGGCTGCCGCTGTGTGCTCTGCAATCGGATGCCGCCACCGAGCGCGACCCGGATACCCCGACCGGAGCTCGCGTCGACTAGCACGAGCGCGCTGCCGTCTCGTGCCGCCGCGGCGAGTTGGCCGTCCGTGCCGATGTCCCAGAGGTCGAAGCTGAGCGGGAGGGCGCCGAGGTGAGCGGGCCCAGCGAAGCCGCGCGCGTCGACCTTCCAAAGCGAGACGCCGGAGCGACCCCGGACCATGCAGAGCACGCGCTCGTCGCCCTGGCCCGCAGCTCCGCACTCCGGCAGCCCCGGAAGGGTGCCCACCGCGCGTCGCTCGCCGTTCACCACGTGCCAGCATCCCAGCGGAGCCCGTAGAAGCCGAACATCGCCAGCAGCATCTGCCAGGCGTCGTACGACCCGTGCGGCGTTGTGACCAGTACCGTCCCGTCGCGATACGTATGTAGCGGGCGCCCTCCGAGCACAGCACCCGGGAACTCGGTCGTCCTGACAGTATCGCTGCCGATCCTGCCGGCGGAGGTCACGACTGTCCCCGCGCGCACGTTGTGGCCAGCCACCCGCCACGTTCCGGCCACCCGATCGACGGCAAGTGTCGGCGCGAAGTACCCTGGGATCACCCGCCGCCACGGCCGCGCGGCATCGCGTCCTTCAGCGCGCTCGACAGCAATCTCGAGGGAGTCGTTCGACCCGGGGGATGGACGCAACACCAGTAGTCGCTCGTCATCGACGAATGCGAGATCGAAGGCCTCGGTCGTGCGACGCGCTCCGCCGACACTGGCGATGGTAAATCTCCACACGCTCACCGCTTGATCGTCGCCTGAATCCTCGTAGCGGGCGGGGCGCCGCGAGGAGGGCGGCGAGAAACGACACGGGTGTGTCGGTCAGAGGACAACAGTGCGGACTTCCAGAATGATCGAGGCGGTACCTCTATAGACGAGTCCGCTTGGGCTGCGCCACGGAGTCAGCCCTGTAAGTACGTCCCTTTAGCGACGATCCATAGAAGAGGCCGCCGGGTGTGGGAAGGCCCTGTCGCGTCCGTGTTGACAATCGACGTCGCGGCGCGCCTATTGCGCACAAACGCGACACAAGCGTAACACCATTATCTAAATGCGGTCAAAAGTTGTACGTATTCGTACAGACGGCACCCGCCTTGCTCTTCCTGAGTTCGGCACTCGGTCTTGGGTTCGCACGACGAGGTAGGTGTCTGGGAAGAGATGTGCTGGCGATGGCTTCAGCTCCGGAGAGCCTCGATGGCCTACTGCAAAGTCTTCCTCGATGGCGACGGCGTGCGTTGGGCCGCTTGTCCTCACCTCGCTGGTGAAGGCACTGACGCCGTTCCGCTCGGCTTCAGCTTCACGAGTCAACACGGCGAACGACGCGCGCTCGACGGAGTGTTGGCCGACTGCGTGTCGTGGGAAGACTTCGACGACCACGAGTGGCGCGAGCTGCTGATGGCGTCGCGACCGGTTCGGCCGCGCAAGCCGCGCACGGCGCGGCGCTACAATAAATACGAGCCAAAGCCGACGCGCCGCGCGCGGCGCCCATCGTAACACCGACCGGCCGCGTTGCACACGGCGACGCGCGCGCCCCGGGATGGTGACCCCTTTTACCATGTGGTAGAATGGGTCAGCGTCCGGGGGCGCTTCTCATGCAGTTGCCTGTTGCTGCCCGAAGCGGAGTCGGCGATGCCGACATCTGCGACCTCGGTCAGAGTCGCTGGCTGGTGGTGTCCGACGCGCGGCGAGAAGCTCGGTTATCAGTACGCCGCGATCCCGCCTCGGCCGCGCGCGCCGGCGGGTGGCGGGACGTCGGTCATCGGGGAGAGTGAGCCGTCGTTACCGATCTCGAAGCCCATGACGTTGCCGGTCGCGCCCTCGATCACGTACAAGAATCGGCTATCGCGACTCACGCCCATGTCGAGCGGCGTCGTCCCCTGACCAGTGACGCCGGTGCGGCCGTCGGGGGTGATAAGCGTGAGCGCGCCGTTGGCAGCGACGGCATAGCCGGAGATGCTCCCGCTCCCGGCGTTCGCGGTGTAGGCGAAGCGTCCGTCTTTGGTGATCACGACCCAGCACGGCGCGCCCTGGTTGGCGAGAACGCGTGAGCTGACGATGCGGAGCGCGCCGTTGGGCTCGATGGCGTAGGAGGAGGCCGAGCTGTCAGCGCCCGGCTCGGAGACGACGATATGACCCTCCTTCGTGATGTCGAAGCCGAACGGCGCACGGCCGGCTGACGGACTGGAGACCGGTGCGCCGAGCGAGCCGTCCTTGTTCGCCGCGAAGACGTCGAAGGTCGCCGAGGCGCGCTCGACGGCGACGAGGAATCGGCCGTCCTTACTGAATTGCACCTGCGCACCGTTGCCAGCGCGCGAGCTCAACGAGCGCGTCCATGTCGGTATCGGCGTCAGACGACCGTCGTGGCCGATACGGAACCCGGCGACCGAGTCGCTGGCGTTGTTGAGTGCGTACAACACGTGGTTAGTCGCGGCAACACTCACCGGACGACGGCCGCCGGACGGGACGGTCGCGATGAGGGTGAGCCCGGTCTTGTCGACGGCGAAGCTCGAGATCTCGTTGCTCCCGGCGTTCACGGCGAAGAGGAAGCGCTCGTTGGGTGTCAGCACCACGGCGCCCTGCGAGCCGAGCCCGGAGCCCGGAGCGGTCCCACGGCCGCCGGTGGGGTATGTGCCGAGGTACGAGAGCGAGCCGTCGGCGCGGCGGGTGTAGGCGATGACAGCGTTGCCGGCCGAATCGTTGGTCTGCGTGAAAACGCCGCCGACCGCCCGTGCGTTGGCCGACGGGCTCGCGTCGAGGCTCGCGTTGGCGGTGGAGAGGCCTGGGCTCGTTGCGTCGGCGCAGGCGGCGAGTGCGGCTGCGGCGGCGATGAGGGGAAGTCTGGTCGTGCGCACGTGGAAATCCTCCGAGATGTCGTGAGTGTCGTGTGGAAGTCGCGCGGATCGTTCTGTGGCGCGCTCAAACGACGTCTCGGAGGAGAAGATTCCCGACATTTTGGCGGGAACTTTTTGTCAGATACCCCCGTTCCGGATCCCCTTTGTGGCGATGGTTCGCAAGAGCAAAGGCCTGTTATCAACGCTCTTGTCGTAAATGCGCGATCAAGCGAGACTGGCCACCCAGATCTGCTCTCGCCCATACGCCGGCGGTGCTCCGGTGAAATCGGCGAACTCGCCCTCGATCGCGAAGCCGTAGAGCTCGAGGAGGTAGCGCATCTCGTAGCGATACGTCCAACGAAGTTCGAGCGCCTCCTCCTCACGGCGCACGACCTCGCCGTCCGGGCCTAGCTCCGTGAACCGCCAGCGCTCCCACAGCAACTGGGTCAGCGGATCGTTGGCGCGCTCGAGGACCTCGACGGTCACGGTGTTGCCGGTGGCCGGGTGCGTCACACGCGGGCGATCGTGTACCGGAGGGTCGACGCGATCAGGAAGGAGCCAGTCGAGGCGCGGGTCGAACAGGTCGATGATCAGTCGGCCGCCCGGTTTGAGATGCTGGCCCACGCAGGTGAGCGAGCTGCGTTGCGCTTCGGGCGTGAGCAGTGCTTGGAAGGCGCGGAAGGGGACAATGACGAGCGCGAACGCCTCACCGATCGCGAAGTCCGTCATGTCGCCGCGAACGAATCGGACGCGTTCGCTGACCTCGCGCGACTCGTGGGCGCGCTTCGACTCGGCGATGCGCAACATCCCGGATCCGAGGTCGAGGCCGACGACGTGCACACCGGCACGCGCGATCGGCCAGGTGATTCGCCCTGTCCCGCACGCGAGCTCGAGGACTGGGCCGCCGGACGCGACGGCGTGTCGAACCCACCATTCGATCTCGCCCGGGAAGCCGGCCGTGCGGGCGTCGTACGTCTCGACGTTGAGTCCGCCGTCGGTGTAATACGGGCGCGGAACCGTGCGGGTCCCAGCGCTGGGGTGCTGCTCCTCTGTCTCGCGCATGGCGACAGGATGCGCGCGGCGAACGCGGCGCGCCAGAAGTGTCTGCTGGAATGTCAGCGGCGCGCTGTCAATCTTTCCGCTCGATGGGCGACCACACCCGAGGTCCGCGCAAGACAGCGGCCGAGGTCCGCGACGACTTCGACCACGTGGCCCGCATTGCCGATTAGCTCTGGCGCTACACCGTCGTGTGGCGCGCGACCGGCCAGGTCTAGCCAAAAGCGCGACGGCGTTTCGGGGAAGAGCGCGGACGAGCGCGCACGCGGATGGCCGCGGATCGGCGAAGAGCTAAAACGCGCGGATAGCTCCTCGATGTTACGAGATGCCCAACCACCATGAGCCCGGACGATGCTTGGCTACACCCCCCGGGAGGCCACCCTCGCCCCGCGACAGACGCGGCGGGCCGGAGCGTCCCCGATGGTGTAGCCAAGGTCTTCTCGCGGGCTGGCGACCGGCGCCCCGTGCGCTGCGATGAGCGATCCGCGCCATCGCCCTTCGCCGATCCGCGCTCGTCCGCGTGCGCGCTCTTCCCCGACACGCCCTTCCCGAAACGCTCTTCCCGAAACGGCCCTCGCCCTTCCGTCCTTATTCCGCCCGGATCGTCACCGCCGGATCGACTCGGGTCGCGCGGAACGAGGGAACGAGCGTGGCGGCTAGACCTGCAGCCGCCAGCAGGAGCGCCGCCAGAACCCACGTCATCGGATCGAACGCACTCACTCCATAGAGTAGACTGACCAGTAGTCGCGTCCCGAACGCCGCTCCGACGAACCCGGCGACGATGCCTGCGGCGACGAGCCACATGCCTTGGCGCGCAACGAAGCGAACGGTTTGTGTCGCGGTACTGCCGAGGGCCATGCGGATGCCGAGCTCGCGCGTGCGCTGCGCGACCGCGTAGCTCATGACGCCGTAAATCCCTGCAACAGCGAGGACGACGGCAACAGCGGCGAACGCGCCGAGGAGCGTGAGATAGAAGCGTGGGCGCCCGAGGCTCTTCGCGACGACCTCGGCCATCGGCATGACGCTCGTGACCGCGGCACCCGGGTCGACGGAGTGAATCGCCCGCTGTACGGCGTTCGCCACGGTGGCCGGGTTGCCGGACCGCACGCGCACCATGATGGGGAAACCCGAGCTGCCGCGGGCACCCTGGCGGTACGTCCAGTACACCTCGGGGCGGGGACGCTCGACCGGGCCGAAGTTGCGGATGTCGCTCACGACGCCAACGATGGTCGCGAAAGTGGTATCGCTCGTATGGAAGCGTTGGCCAACTGGGTCGCGTCCGGCGAAATCGCGGCGTGCGAGCGCCTCGTTGACGACCACGACGGCCGGTGCCTCGTCGCGCTGATCGTCACTTTGCCGCAGTAGCCGACCGCTGCGTAGCCGCTGGCCGGTCATCTGGAAGAAGCTGGGTGTGACCACGCGGGTCTCGACGAGCGGGAGCTGCGTGGGGTCGGCACCGGCCTGTCCCTCGTAACGGATGTTGAAGTTCCAGGCCCAGTTCGTATACGGGATGAGGGATATCGCGGCCGCGCTCTGTACCCCCGGGATCCGTTCGACCTCGGCGAGCGCCGGTTCGAGAAACCGCTCCACGCTCGACGTGTCGGGGTAGCGAGTGGCAGCGACGGTCGCTTCGAGCGTCAGGACCTGCTCGGTGTCGAAGCCGGCGTCGTTGCCGAGCAGTGTCGCGAACCCTTTCAACACGAGCCCCGCCGAGAGCAGGAGCATCAGCGACAGCGCGACCTCGGCGACGGCGAGCGCATTGAGTGCGCGATGGTGCGCTCGACTTGCGCCCCCACCGCGCCCGGCGCGGAGCGCGTCCTGCGGGTCGATGGTACTGCCGCGCCACGCCGGCGCCGCGCCGCAGACGACGGCCACGACGCCGCAAAGAGCAAGCGCGAACACGAGCAGCCGTGGGTTCAGGCCCATCCATGCCAGCTGCGGCACGCGCTCGGCCGCCAGCGCGCCAATCGTGCGGACACCCACCCACGCGATCGCGAGCCCGAGTAGCAGCCCGACGGCGGCGATGAGGACGCTCTCTGCGAGCACTGGCCGCACGACCGTCCAGCGGCCGCCGCCGAGCGCGGCACGGATCGCGATCTCTCGCTTGCGCTGGACGCCGCGGGCAAGTAGGAGGCTCGCCACGTTCGTCGACGCGATCAACAAGACGATGACCACCGCGCCGAAAAGCAGGAGGAGCGGCGTGCGCACGGCGCGCGTTGCCTCGGCCTGGAGCGGCAGGACGCGCAACGACTCGCCGCGAAGCTCGGGGTACCGCTCGACCAGCCGCTGGAAGAGCTGAATCAGCTCACTCTCCGCGGCGGCGGGTGTAGCGCTTGGCGCGAGCCGGCCGAGTGTCATGAGGAAGTTGTTGCGCCGTCGCGACAGCTGGCGCTCGGTGAACCGCATCGGGACCCAGAGATCCGCGCGCAGTAGCTGCGGGCCGTGCGGCACGCGGAACGCCGGCGGGAGGACGCCAACAACGCGATGCGGCGCTCCGTCGACCGAGATAGCGCTACCGACGACGCCGGGGTCACCGCCGAAGCGGTCGCGCCACAGC
>JBHELH010000306.1:0-7650 GCA_046263215.1 Gemmatimonadaceae bacterium
ACCTCACCCCGGTCGCGGAAGGCGTTCGCGCCATCATCTTCGCCGTGCCGCGCAACCTGCCGGGCCGCATCCTCATCGGCCTCAATCAGCGCGACCGGAGCGTCTTCGACGCGTACTGGCTCGACCTCGCCACCGGTCGCACCGAGCTCGCCGCGCAGAACCCCGGTCGGCTGGGCGCGGTCTTCGTCGATCGAACGCATGGCCATCGCCTCCGCGCGGCCCTCGGCTCCGACGAGAAGGGCGGCTCGGTGATCTACGCGCGCGACACCGATACGAGTCAGTGGCGCCGGGTCAAGACGTACCCGGTCACCGAGAGGGTGAATCCGCTGCGGCTCCATCCCGACGGCCGGCGTCTCTACATGGGGAGCAACCACGGCGCGACCGACCTCCAGCGGCTCGTGCTGCTCGACCTCGAGACGGGCGACGAGACGCCCATCGAGAGCGACCCGAAGGGCGAGGTCGACTTCGGCAGCGCTGTGTTCAGCGACCGGACCGGCGAGCTCCTCGCCACCGTCTACGTCGCGGACACGGTGCGCATCTACCCGCGCACGCCGGACGTCGCGCGCGACCTGCAGCGGGTGCGGCGTCTGCACGACGGCACGCCGAACGTCACCTCGATGACGCTCGACGAGACGAAGTGGGTGATCGCGTTCGACTCGCCCACCGATCCGGGCGTCACTTACCTCTACGACCGCACGTCGGGGCGCGGACGCTTCCTCTTCCGCCCGCGGCCCTGGCTCAAGCCGAACGAGCTCGCCGGGATGCGGCCCGTGTCGTTCAAGGCGCGCGACGGGCTCACCGTTCACGGCTATCTCACCACGCCCGTCGGCGTCCCGGCCCGCAACCTCCCGCTGGTGCTCGTCGTTCACGGCGGCCCGTGGGCGCGCGACACCTGGGGCTATGACCCGGAGGCGCAGCTGCTCGCCAACCGCGGCTACGCGGTGCTCCAGATCAACTACCGCGGATCCACCGGCTACGGCAAGAAGTTCTACAACGCCGCGGTGAAGGAGTGGGGCGGGAAGATGCACACCGACCTCGTCGACGGGGTGCAGTGGGCTGTCCGCGAAGGGATCGCCGACGCGAGCAAGGTGGCGATCTACGGCGGCTCGTACGGCGGCTACGCGACGCTGGTCGGGCTCACGTTCACGCCCGAGGTCTTCGCCTGCGGCGTCGACTACGTCGGGCCGTCGTCGCTCATCACGCTCATCGAGTCCTTCCCCGCCTACTGGCGGCCCTTCCTCGAGGGCTCGTTCTACTATCACATCGGCAATCCCGCCGACTCCGCGGCGCGCGAGGACATGCGCAAGCGCTCGCCGCTCTTCTTCGTCGAGCGCATCCAGGACCCGTTGCTTGTCGTGCAAGGCGCCAACGACCCGCGCGTCACGAAGCGTGAGGCCGACCAGATCGTGACGGCGCTCCGCGATCGCGGGGTCAAAGTGCAGTACCTGCTCGCGGCCAACGAAGGGCACGGCTTCCTCAATCCGGAGAACCGCCTCGCGCTGTACCGCGCGATGGAGCTCTTCTTCCGCGACTGCCTCGGCGGCCGGGCGCAGGAGACGGTGACGCCGGCGGTCGAGCAACAGATCCGCCGCCTCACTGTGAACGTCGACACGCTGCGCGTCGCGGCCGAGCCGAAGGCCGCCGAGCCGGTGGCGGTGAAGATCGGCGACGCGGCGCTCAACACGTCGCGGCTCGGACCGACCTCGCGGTCGTGGCGGCTCGTCCTCGTCCAGGGCGGACAGGAGCGGGAGGTCGGAACGTCGCGCTCGGAGGTCACGGAGACCACCGTCAACGGCGCGCCCGCGCTCCAGATAGTTCAATCGCTCTCGTCGCCGATGCTCGGCACGAGCTCGGACACGATCGTCGTACTGCGGCAAACGCTCGCTCCAGTGCGTCGCCGCTCGATCAACGCGCGGCGCACCATGTCGCTGGACTTCGACCGCGCGACGGTCAAGGGGACGGTGACTCCGGCGGGGGGTGCGGCGCAGCCGGTGAGCGTCACCGCGGCCGAGCCGCTGTTCGATTCCGGCGCCATCGACCTCGTGGTGCGCTCGCTGCCACTGGCCGAGGGCTACGCCGCAGTGTTTCCGGCGTACCTGCACGAAGCCGGCGGCTCCGTGAACGTGACCGCCCGCGTCACAGGGTCCGAGCGTGTGACACTCGCCGACGGCACCGCGGTCGACGCCTGGGTCGTGGAGGCCGACGTGCGCGGGCAGAAGGTTCGGCAGTCCGTCGCCAAGGAGTCGGGCGAGACCGTACGTACAGTGGTCGTTGCCGGTCCCGGCGTGGAGCTGAGGGCGGTGCGGTGAAGATTGTCGGCGTCGGCGGCCGCGAGCGCCGCACCAAAGAGCGCGGACCGCTCCACCTCTTCTGGGACGCGCTCTTCAAGACGCTGCGCTTCATCGCGCGGTGGGTGGGCGACGTCTACACGGCACTCGGCGTGTTCATCGCCTTCGGGACGGTCGTCGCGCTCGGGGCGACGTGGACCTTCGTGCGCATCGCCGGCGAGGTCCGCGAGGGGGAGACGCAGGCGTTCGACGTGGCCGTGCTGCGCTACATCGAGACGCACCACTCGCCGTTCCTGGACAAGGCGATGCTCGAGGTCACGTTCATGGGCACCGGCCTGATCGTGATGACGATCGTGCTCGTGTCGGGGATGTTCCTCTGGCTCACGAAGCACAAGCACTCGGCGCTCTTGCTCATCGTCGCCACGACGGGCGCCATTCTCCTCAACAGCCTGCTCAAGGCGGGCTTCGACCGCCCGCGACCGCAGATCTTCGAGTGGGGCCAGCACACGGTCTCGTCGTCATTCCCGTCCGGACACGCGATGAGCGCGGCGACCGTGTACATGACGGTCGCGTACCTCGCGGCGCGCCTCCAGCGGCGACGTATCTCGCGGGTGCTCACGCTCCTCGCCGCGATCATCGTCGTCGTGCTCATCGCGCTGAGCCGCCTGTACCTCGGCGTGCACTATCCGAGCGACGTCGCCGCCGGCGTGGTCATCGGCATCGCGTGGGCGGCACTCTGCATGGCGATGCTCGAGGTGACGCTTCTCTACGGTCGTCGGCGATCGGCGACGCTGCGCGCCGCCGAGGCGCCGAGCCCGCGCGACGAGGAGGCGTCGCGAGAACGACGGAGTGAACTCCCGGCCGACGCCCATTCACTCCGGAGCTGACATCCGCGCGCCGCGCGCTTCGATGGAACAACTCTTGACCTTGTCGCAGTGACCGCACGCAACGGACCCTTTTCACGGAGCTGACACCATGGCTGCGAGGAAGAAGTCGGGGCGTCGGAAGTACGGACGGGCGGCGGGCAAGAGCGTCGAGAGTGCGATGCGCCGGCGCAAGCGCGGAACGCTGAAGGCGGGCCGCGGCCGGCGCGGTAAGGTCAAGAGCCGCAAGCAGGCGATCGCGATCGGTCTCTCCGAGGCACGGAAGAAAGGCGCGAAGGTCCCGCGGAAGCGCACCGGGCGGAAGTCGGGAGGGCGGAAGCGAAGCTCGCGGCGGGGCTCCTGAGCCAGGAGGTTGTGTGAGGAGCGCGACGCGTGTTCGGCGTCGCGCTCCTCGTCTCTAGCGTATTCACTGCGCCGTGAGTAGCCACGGTGGACGCGACCTAGATCCCGACACTCGCGGCCGCCTTCGGCGGCGCTCCTGCGGGATGACAGGGGGAGCGCGCGACTGTCCTATCTGTGGTCCGTTACGCCCACTTGCCGACAGTACTCGAGGACCGGGCAGGTCGAGCACTTTGGCTTCACCCCCGTGCAGACGTGCTTCCCGAACGGCACGAGGAGCCGGTTGATCTCGACCCAGTACTTCTTCGGCAGCTTCTCCTCGAGCGCAAGCATCGTCCGCTCGGGAGTCGGCGCCGCGACGTAGCCCCAGCGGTTGGTCACGCGGTGCACGTGGATGTCGACGCCGATCCGCGAATGGCCGCAGGCGATTCCGAGGGCGAGGTTCGCGCACTTGGGGCCGACACCGCGGAAGGAGGTCAGGACCTCGAAGTCGCACGGCAGCTTTCCGTCGAACTCTTCGACCGTGCGCCGCGCGATCTCGTGGATCTGACGCGCCTTCGCCTCGTGGAACGCCGACGCGCCGATCAGCATGTCGATCGCCGCCGGGTCGAGTCGCGCCATCGCCTGCGGCGTCGGCGCGCGCTTGAAGAGATCCCGCGCGAGCCCGATCATCACCTCGTCGCGCGTCCGGATCGAGATGATGCACGCCACCAGCTGCTCGAAGACCGACGTGTGCCCATCGGTCGCGAGCTCGAACATCGCCGCGTCCGCGAACTCGCGCACGGTGGAGCGGATGCGGCGGAGCATGGCGGAGATGTCGTGGGAGCGCTTGCGCGTCCGCACGAGGTTCCCAGTTCCCAGTTCCAAGTTCCTACCGCGCGGCATGACGCCCGGCGCGGCAAGAATGGCGCCTCACGAAACGACGAAGCCGGCGCGCGAGCGGGGCGCTCGTCGCCGGCTTCACCGGAAAGGAACTGGGAACCGGGAACTAGGAACTAGTCGTCAGGCCGCCTTCCCCTTCACTCGCAGAAACAACGTCCCGAGCGCCGACACCACTCTCTCATTCCCCTCTCTCAACAGCGCCGCCAGAATGTGCTTGCAGATGCGCTCGCGCCACAGGTGGTCGCCGCAGTCGCAGCGCGGGATCGACGTCGTGTACAGGTCGACCCAGTGGTCATGGCTGCCGCCGGTCACGTGGTACCGGCCATCGCCAATGCGCTCGCCGCGCAGGTTGAGGCTCCGCTCCAGCCGGTCGAGGTCCACGCCCCCCGCGGCATCCAGATCGATCTTCAGTTGTCCCATCGTACGTCTCCCGTCCGAGCTCATCTACACACAAAAAGGGTCTATCTCCGGACACGGTACCTAGTACCCGCCGACGGTCTAAAAGGTTCACGGCTCGGGAGATGCATTAGGTGGTGCCACGACCGTCTTCGCCCGGAAATCGTACAAAACGGATAGCGACCCCATGCGCTCGACCCACGGACTCTCGGCTCTCCTTCTCGCGGTAACCGTCGCCTGCGGCGGCACCGGCGGCGGCTCAGGCGACGTCGACACGGCACTGCTCACCCGAGCCGGCGGGGACGTGATGCTCGCGGGCGGGCGCCGCCTCCCGTACGAGATCACCAGCGACCGCTACCGGCAGTGGGAGGCGGCGCGGCGCGCGCTCAGGGCGCAACGCATCAGCCTGACGATGCGTCTCGACCCGCTCCGAGTCACCGAGGCGGAGATCGAGCGGGCGGTCTCGTTCTTCGAGCGCAACGGCAAGGCGCGGCGGACGATCGAGAATGCCGGGATGAGCGTCCGCGACTACGTGCTGACGACGATCGCTCTCGAGCAGCAGATGGCCGTCGCCACCGGGCGCTGGGGGGAGCGCGAGCGGCCGCGCGTGCCGGCAGCCCCGGTCGCGCCCTCGGAATCAATCTCGGCCGAACTCGCGCGCGACACCGCGCGGGTCAAAGTCGACACCGTGCCGGTGGTCGACACCGTCGTCGTGCCCGTGGATACGGTGCCTGACACGACGGCCGCGGGACGTGGGCGGACGACTCGCTAAACAGAGCGGACTGCTCGGACTGCGCCACGACCCCTACGCCGCCCTCCGTTATCCGAACTTCCGCTGGTTCGTAGCGAGCCTGCTCGCGATGACGCTGGGCACCCAGACCCAGGCCGTCGTCGTCGGATGGCAGATGTACGCGCTGACGCGCGATCCGCTCGCGCTCGGGCTCATCGGGCTGGCGGAGGCGCTGCCGTACATCGGGCTCGCGCTGTTCGCGGGGCACGTCGCCGACGCGGGGAATCGCCGACGGATCTCGATCGTCGCGCTCGTCGCGCTGGTCGCCTGCTCGGCAGCGCTGCTCGCGTTCACCGTGACGCCGGACGTCCTCACGCGACATGGCGTCTGGCCGTTCTACGCCGTGATCTTCGCGAGCGGTGTGGCGCGGAGCTTCCTCCAGCCGGCGCGCCAAGCGCTGGGCGCGGAGCTCATCCCGCGCGAGCTCTACGTGAACGCCGCCGCGTGGCGCACCTCCACGTGGCAGACGGCCGCCATCGCCGGCCCCGCGCTCGGCGGACTGCTCTACGGCTTCGCCAGCGCAGTCACCGCCTACGTTGTCATCGTCGCGCTACTCGCCGCCGCGGCGGTCACGTTCGCGTGGATCGCGTATACGCCGCGCGCGCTCGACGGCGCGCCGGTGACGATCGCGGAAGGACTGCGATCGGGACTCCGATTCGTGTTCAGTCAGCCGGTGCTCCTCGGCGCCCTCACGCTCGACCTCTTCTCCGTCTTCCTCGCCGGCTCCGAGGCGCTCCTGCCGGTCTTCGCGTCGGAGATCCTGCACGTCGGCCCGCAGGGACTCGGTGTGCTGCGCGCGGCACCGGCGGCGGGCGCGGTCGTGATGTCGCTCTACCTCGCGCACCGGGCGCCGATCGAGCGCGCGGGGCGCGTGATGCTCGTCGCGGTCGCGGTCTTCGCGCTCTGCATCATCGGCTTCGGCCTGTCGCGCAGCTTCTGGCTCTCGCTTACACTCCTCGCCGTCAGCGGCATGGCCGACAACGTGAGCGTGGTGATCCGGTCGACACTGCTGCAGCTGATGACGCCGCCCGAGCTCCTCGGACGCGTCTCCGCCGTCAACGCGATCTTCGTCGGCTCGTCGAACGAGCTCGGCGCGTTCGAGTCGGGCGTCGCGGCGCGATTGCTGGGGACGGTGCAGGCGGTCGTGCTCGGCGGGATCGCCTCGCTCGGGGTCGTCGCCGTGACCGCCGCGCGGGTCCCGCAATTGCGACGGCTGCGGAGAATAGGGTGAACGTCGACTGCGCGGGTACCGGCCGTAGGCGGGTGGGCGGATTGCGGACTGCGGACGAAACAGCCTCGGGAGGCTCTTCGGCGCCGGGGGCACGAGGCCAGCGTGCTGGCTGATTCTGCACTTTTTGCGTTGCATTTTGCCAGAAAAACGCTGTTCAGGGCGTGACGTGTAAGCTGATCCGTGCATTTCTTGCACGGTTTTTGAGACACTTGTAGATTTGCCGAGCGCCGGGCTCTACCTATAGTCTGGCGCCCTCACTACCTGTCACTTCAAGCCGGAGCCTCGCCGATGACCGTTCCGACGTCCGCCGCACGCAAGCAACTCATTCGCGAGCTCATGACTCGAATGGCTACTCCTGCCTCACCCGCGAAGTCCATCGAGAACGGCAGTACTCCCGCGCGCATCTCCGAGTACTTCGGCATCAACACCTTCGGCCATCGCCAGATGCGCGACAAGCTGCCGAAGGAGGTGTACGCGAAGCTCATCTCGGCGATCCGACACGGGAAGAAGCTCGAAGTGGAGATCGCGCCGATCGTCGCGCGGGTGATCAAGGAATGGGCGCTCGAGCGGGGCGCGACGCACTTCACGCACTGGTTCCAGCCGCAGACGGGGCTCACGGCGGAGAAGCACGACGCCTTCCTCACCTTCGACGACGGGCAGCCGGTGGAGTCGTTCAGCGGCTCGCAGCTCGTGCAGAGTGAGCCGGACGCGTCGAGCTTCCCGTCGGGCGGGCTACGCGCGACGTGGGAGGCGCGCGGCTACACGGCGTGGAACCCGGCGAGCCCGGTCTTCATCGCCGAGTGGGCGGGGGTGAAGACGCTGTGCATCCCGTCGGTCTTC
>JBHELH010000307.1:0-5974 GCA_046263215.1 Gemmatimonadaceae bacterium
ACCCTCCACCCTCCACCCTCCACCCTCGACGTACTGGATCTACGTCGGCGCCGAATCCGCCGACCTCGTTCACCGTGTCCGGTTCGGGCCCCAGGGCGCCGTTGTCGAGAAGACCATCCGCGTCGGCGAGTCGCCGACCGAGATGGAAGGCCCGCACGGCCTACAGATCTCGAAGGATGGCAAGTACCTCCACATGACCACGGGCCACGGCTCACCGGACGGTAAGTACTGGAAGCTCGAACTCGGCCCTGACACGCTCGTCGGCCCCGGGATCTTCCTCGGCTACTTCCCCGCGTCGATCGACGTCACGCCCGATGGCATCTATGCCTTCGTCGTGAACTTCAACCGGCACGGCGAGATGGTCCCGTCGACGGTGTCCGTCATCTACACGCCGACGAACACCGAAGTCGCACAAACGACCACGTGCACGATGCCGCACGGGTCGCGCGTGAATCCGCAGGGGACGAAGCAGTACTCGACGTGCATGATGGATGACCAGTTGGTCGAGATCGACACGAGGTCGTTCGCGGTGTCGCGGCGGTTCAGCGTGGCGAAGGGGAAGGAAGGGCCGGTGACGGAGGCGCATCACGAGCACAGTCCGAGGACCCAGGTCCAAGGTCCCAGGCCTGCACACCCGCCGGCGACCTGCTCGCCGACGTGGGCGCAGCCGTCGGCATCGGGTGACAGGATCTACGTCGCGTGCAACAAGTCGGACGAGATCCTCGAGGTCGACGCGAACGCGTGGTCGGTGACGCGACGCTTCGCGACGGGACGGGGGCCGTACAACCTCGCCGTCTCTCCGGACGGCAAGTTCCTCGTCGCGACGCTCAAGCAGGGCGCGGGCGTGCAGGTCTTCGATCTCGCGACCGGCGGGACTGTCCTGAACGTCAAGAGCTCGACCACAGTGACACACGGCGTCGTCGTCAGCCCCGACTCGCGCTATGCGTTCGTGAGCAACGAGTCCGTCGGCGCGAAGCCGGGCGTCGTCGACATCTACGACCTGCACAGGATAACTCGCGTCGCCTCGGTCGACGTCGGGCAGCAGGCGGGCGGGATCGCGTTCTGGAAGATGGAACCCGCCGCTCGCTGAGCGGCACGACCCCGCGATCTCTCTTCTGGCCGCTCCAGATCGGCGGCTGGCTCGCGTTCGGCGTCGCGATGGCGCTGTCGCGCGTCGGGCGATACCCGATCGATTACATGATCGTGACGAAGCTCGCGCTCACCACGATCGGCTTCGTGCTCTCGCTCGGCCTGCGCCACCTGTATAGAAGACTCCTGCGACGCGACCCGTCGGTCGAGCAGATCGTCGTCGCGACGGTGGTCGCGTCGTACCTCGTCTCGCTCTCCTGGACGGCGGCGTATAACCTCGTCGACGCGCGCATTTGGGAGGCGCTCAGCGATCGACCGGTCGCGATCGACACCGTCGGCAAGCTCTTCTCGGGCTCCGTGTACCACGCCTTCGCGCTCCTCGCGTGGAGCGTCTTCTACTTCGCGATCAAGCACTACGAGCGGAGTCTGCGCGCCGAGTCGCTCGCGCATCAGGCGCGGCTCCAGGCGCTTCGCTATCAGCTCAACCCGCACTTCCTCTTCAACACGCTCAACGCGATCTCGACCCTCGTCGTCGACAAGCGGAACGCCGAGGCGGGGCGGATGATCGCGCGGCTCAGCGACTTCCTGCGGATGACGCTCGACCGCCCGGACGTCGAGGAGGTGCCGCTCGCCGACGAGGTCGACTTCGTGCGGCGGTACCTCGAGATCGAGCAGGTCCGCTTCGGCGACCGGCTCAGCGTGCGGATCGACGTCGACGACGGCGCGTGGTCGGCGCGCGTGCCGGCGCTGGTGTTACAACCGCTGGTCGAGAACGCGGTCAGACACGCGGTGGCGCCGCGCGAGGAGGGGGGACGCATCGCGATCGAGGCGCGCGCCGCCGAGGGGCGACTCCGTCTCGCGGTGTCCGACGACGGTCCGGGTCTCAACGGGAACGGCAACGACAAGGGCATCGGCCTTGCCAACACGCGCGAGAGATTGAAGCAGCTCTACGGCTCGGCGCACCGCTTCGAGCTCGTGAACGGTCGCGGCGTTCGCGTGGAGATCGAGCTCCCGCTTCGCGTGTGATTCGGGCGCTGGTCGTCGACGACGAGCCGCTCGCGCGCCGCGGAATCCGCGTGCGACTCGAGCGAGCGGGCGGCGTCGAGGTGATCGGCGAGTGCGGGACGGGGCGCGACGCGGTCTCGGCGATCCGCGACCTCGCGCCCGACCTCGTCTTCCTCGACGTGCATATGCCAGGTCTCGACGGCTTCGGCGTCGTCGAGCGCGTCGGGGTCGAGCGGATGCCGCCGGTCGTCTTCGTCACGACGTACGACGCGCACGCGCTGCGCGCCTTCGACGTCCACGCGCTCGACTATCTCTTGAAGCCGATCGACGACGAGCGCTTCGACACCGCGGTCGAGCGTGCGCGGCGGCGCATCGCCGAGCGGCAGGAGAGCGCACTCGGCCGGCGACTGGCGGCGGCGTTGGCGGAGCTCAAGGTCGGCGCGCCGGCCCCGCGCGAGTCGCGCATCCTGATCAAGGACCGCGGCCGCGTCGTGATCCTCAACGAGGCCGACGTCGACTGGATCGAAGCCGAGGGCGACTACGTGCGCGTCCACGCCGGCGGACGCGGGCACCTGCTGCGCGAGACGATGTCGGCGATGGAAGCGCGACTCGACCCGTCACACTTCGCCCGCATTCATCGGTCGGCGATCGTCAACGTCGAGCGCATCCGCGAGCTCAGGCCGCACCCGAACCGCGAGTACACGATCGTGCTGCGGGACGGGACACAGTTGAAGTTGAGCCGCGGTTATCGTGACGCGCTCAAGGGGCATTTCGGCCACGAGCTGTAACAGCCGCTCGGGCCGGCCTGTCGTACGCGCCCGCAGGGCCCTCAGAGTCGTAACTGCTGGCCCGCGACGACACGTCGCACCGATCGCACGGCTCGTCGCATCAGGCGCACGACTCGTCGACTCACGCTGGCCCGCCAGCCCGCGCCGGCCCTACACTCGTCTGCGACTCACCTGGAGACACGCAGACAATGATCATCGCCCGCCTCGCCACTGCCGCGGTGCTCGCACTGGCCGCGATCCCGACCGACACTACTCTCGCCCAGACCGCCGCCGACAGCGCCGGCGTTCGCGCCGCGGTCCTCGATTATGTCGAAGGCCTCTACGAGGGAGACTCGACGCGGCTCGTTCGCAGCGTACGTCCTGACGTCTACAAGTACGGCTTCTGGCGCCACCGCGACTCCACGAGCTACCACGGCTCACAGATGACGTGGCCCGCGTTCCATGCGTACGCGAATCGCGTCAAGGCGCGTGGTAGCGGCGCGCCGCCCAACGCGCCGAAAGTGATCGAGCTCTTCGACGTGCAGGACCAGACCGCGAGCGCCAAGCTCACCGCGTGGTGGGGCATTGACTACCTCCTTCTCGCCAAGTACGACGGGCGCTGGATGATCACTCACGTCCTTTGGCAGTCGCCGCCGAGGGTTGCCGCGAAGAAGTAACCAGGTGTAGCCGGCCGGGCGTACTGGGGGTTACGTTGCTGGCCTGAATACCTCGCCTTCCTCCCGCGCCGCTACGTTCGCGCTCGCCGTGATCACGGCGAGCGCGGCCTCGTGTGTCCCTGGACGCTCGGGCCCCGAGACCGGAGCGCCCGCGACGCTTCGCGCGGGCCAGCCGGAGCTCTTCGGCGAGGGGCTCTTCAGCACGGCGGCGTGGGACTTCTTCATCGCCTTCACGCCGGACCAGCGCACGGCGTACTTCTGCCGCGCGAACGGGAACTTCAGCTACTTCACGATCCTCGAGACCTACCGCCGTGCCGGCCGCTGGACCGAGCCGCGCATTGCGTCCTTCTCCGGTCGCTGGAGCGACGCCGATCCGCACATCTCGCCCGACGGCGCGTGGATCTACTGGATCTCCAACCGGCCAGTCCCGGGCGACACCGGCGAGGTGCTCACCAAGGGGCGCGACAACTACGACATCTGGTTCGCCGAACGCCTGGCGTCGGATGAATGGGGCCCGCCGCAGCACCTCGGCGCGCCGGTGAGCTCGGCCACCGCCACGCAATGGTCACCTTCGGTGGCCGCCAGCGGGAACCTCTACTTCGGCACCATCCGCCCGGGCGGACGCGGGGGAAACGACATCTGGATGTCGCGGCTCGTGAACGGCGTCTATCAGCCCCCGGAGAACCTCGGTGACTCGGTCAACACGCGCGCCGACGAGGTGGAGCCGTGGATCGCTCCCGACGAGAGCTACCTGATCTTGAGCGCGCGGGGTCGCCCCAGCACCCTCGGTGATCACGACCTGTACATCAGCTACCGGCGCAAAGGCGTCTGGCAGCGCGCGCTCCACCTGCCGGCGCCGATCAACTCCGAGGCGAGCGATCTCAACCCCAGCGTGTCACCGGACGGCAGGTACCTTTACTTCAGCAGCACGCGCAGCGTCTTCGACAACATTCCCGCGCGCCCGATGGAGTACCGCGAGTTCTGGCGTCGACTGATGAGCCCCGGCAATGGGCTCGGCGACATCTACCGCGTGGAAATGTCGCAGCTCGGCGTACCGGCGCCGCCGGAGGCGACGCCGCCGTAGACTGGCAGGTCGTGGTGTAGATTGGAGGCCAGCTTCTGAGTCCGCGGAGTCGTCCGCCAACACGTAGACGCCCATGAACCTGCGCTCCACGCGCTTTGCTCTCGTCCTCGTAGCGCTCGCCTCAGGCGCGACGCAAGGCGTTACCGCGCAACAGCTCGCGCGACCCGCTCCCGCGAGCACTGCCGGCCCACGGCTCGTCGTCTTTCTCACCGTCGACCAACTCCTTCCCGCCTACTTCGAGCGGTACGGACGCCAGCTGACAGGCGGGCTCGCGCGCCTCTACCGGAACGGCGCCGTCTTCACGAACGGCTACCAGGACCACGCGATCACCGAGACCGCGCCGGGACACGCGAGCACGCTCTCGGGGCGGTTTCCGCGCAGCACGGGGATCGTGACCAACGCGACCGGCGTCGGCGACCCACAGTCGTCGCTCATCGGCGGCGTGCGTGGCGCCGGCGCCTCGCCGTACCGGTTTCGCGGGACGACATTGATCGACTGGATGCGCTTCAAGGACCCGCGCTCGCGGGCGCTCTCCGTCTCGCGCAAGGATCGCGGTGCGATCCTCCCGCTCGGCCGAGCGAAGCAGCACGTGTACTGGTTCGCGGGCGAGCGCTTCACGACCAGCACCTACTACGCCGACACGCTTCCCACGTGGGTGCAGCGCTTCAACGCGCGCCGCACGCCCCAACGTTCCGCCGGGCGCGCGTGGACACTGCTGCTCTCCGAGGCGTCGTACCCCGAGCCGGACAACGTCCCGTTCGAGGACACGCCCGTCTGTTACCAGCCGAACGCACCGCGCGGGGAAGACGTCGCATTCCCACACGGCACGCCCACCGACACGAGCGTGGCGGCGCGGGTCTTCCCGAACTACCCGTGGATGGACGAGGCGACGCTGGCATTCGCGCTGGATGGGGTCCAAGCGCTCGACCTCGGGCGCGGCCCGCAACCGGACCTGCTCGCCATCAGCCTGTCGACGATGGACGCGGTCGGACACCGGTACGGCCCCGACTCCAGGGAGGTGCACGACATGTTTCTGCGCCTCGACCGCTACCTCGGCACGTTCATCGACTCGCTTTATCGGCTCCGCGATTCGTCGACGATCGCGATCGCGCTCACCGCGGACCACGGAGCTGCGCCGTACCCCGAGGTGTACGCGCAGCGGCAACCGCTCAGAGTTCAGCGCGCCAACATCGGACCGGCGGTCTTTCCGATCCTCTCGTCGGTGTGGGCCGCCGGCATCGATACCGCGGCCTTCCGCCTCGAGCAGGACATCGAAGTGGCGATGTTGTGGGTCGACCGCGACGCGTTTCGCCGGCGTGGGATGGACGCCGATTCGGCCATTCGCGCGGTCG
>JBHELH010000308.1:0-9460 GCA_046263215.1 Gemmatimonadaceae bacterium
ACGCATTATCGCGGTAGTCAAGAACAACGCCTACGGCTTGGGACTCGAGACCGCGGGGCCGATCCTCGATTCACTCGCTGAAGTCTCGCATCTCGCCGTCGTTCGGGCCGAGGAAGCGCTCGCGCTGCGCAAGGCCGGCGCTCGCAAACCGATCCTCCTCATGGGGCCGGCGTCGGAAGACGAGCTGCTGGAGCTGACGCCGCTCGACGTCATCCAGTCGCCCTACCGCGACGCCGCGCAGGCGCTCCTGACTCGCGTGGCCCGACGAACCGGCCGCCGCGTGCCCGTCCACCTGTATCTCGACACGGGCATGCACCGCATGGGACTGCCCGTCGGCCAAGCACTCTCGTGGGCCGACGCCCTCTCGCGCTCGCCCGGCGTGCGTGTCGAGGGCGCCTTCACCGAGCTAACCGAAGACGCCGACTTTGACCGCCAGCAGGCCGCACGCCTCCGCGAGCTGCAGATGTCAGCGCGGGCGAGCGGCGTCGCGATCCCGCTACTGCACGCCGCGTCGTCCGACGCCGTCATGCATCAAACGACAGAGACCTTCCTCGACGCGGTGCGGCCGGGTCTGGCACTGTACGGCGGGTATGTCTCGGAGCGCGCGATGCAGCGCGGGGAGCTCCGTGCTGCCTACCGGCTCAAGGCGCGCGTCATCCGGGTCGACCACCTCGCCGCCGGCGAGGGCGTGAGCTACCACCGCCGATACGTCGCCGAGCGTCCCATGTGGACGGCGACGCTGGCCGTCGGTCACGTGGACGGGTATCCGAGCGGCGCGGTCAAGGGCTGCGAGGTTCTCGCCAACGGCCGGCTCTACCCCGTCATCGGTACGGTCAGCGCCAGCCACACCATCATTGCGCTCGGTGACGAGCAGCGTCTCGACGTCGGCGACGAGGTGACGCTCGTTGGACCGGATCACCCGGCGATCCATCCCAATGAAGTCGCGAAGCGCGCGGGGTGGTCCGAGTACAACATGTTCATGCACCTGTCGCCGAAGCTGGCGAAGCGCGTGGTCTGACGGCGGCGGCGCTCGGTGACGGGCGTCGCGGCAGCGCGTCACCGTATGGAATTGCATGACTGATCAGCGTCCTACTGCCGGCCGCACCCGTTCGTCGTGACCCCCGACCCGCTCTCCCTCCCCGCTACCCCGGCCCGCCTCCGCGCGGCCGCGCAGGCGGCCGCGCTTTCGCCGCGGGCGCTCGACCGCGCCCTCGAGGTCGCGACCGCCACGCCCGGCGCGCCCGCGTGGCACCGGTTCCTCTCGCGCGCGCTCATGAGCCTCGGCGCAGCGCTCGTCCTCGCAGGCGTCATCTGCTTCTTCGCGTACAACTGGGACCGCATCGGCCGCTTCGGGAAGTTCGCGCTCATCGAGGCCGGCATCGTCGCCGCGGCGCTGCTTGCGTGGCGGAGGCTGGCTCGCCTCTCGGGGCAGGTCGCGCTCACGGCGGCCGCGGTTCTCGTCGGGCTGCTGCTCGCCGTCTACGGGCAGACGTATCAGACGGGCGCTGACCCATACGGGCTGTTCATGACCTGGGCGCTGCTCATGCTGCCCTGGGTTATCGCCGCGCGCTTCACCGCGCTCTGGGTCATCGAGGTGATCCTCGTCGACGTCACGCTCTCGCTCTGGTGGTCGCAAGTGGTCGCACCGCCGTGGGCCGACCCATCGGTCGCGACGTGCGTAATCATCGGACTCGTTCACGCACTTGCGATTGCGGCCTGGGAGTGGCAGATCCGTCGGCGCACGCCGTGGCTCACCGAGAAGTGGGCGCCGCACGAGCTTGGCCTCGTGGCATTCGCCTCGCTCGTCATCGCCGCGTCGGTGTTCGTCGTCGACCCTGTCGACTTCTCCGACGTGGTCAACGTCGCCGGCGCGATCGGACTGGCGGCGCTCATCGCATCCATCGCGGCTGCGTTTTGGTACTACAGGCAGGTGCGGCCCGATCGCTTCATGGTCACAGTCGCCGGCGCCGCGGGTCTGGCGCTAGCCGCGGTCGCCGTCGGGCGACTGCTGATAGAGGACCTCGACCTGGAGGAGTTCGGGCTGCTGCTCGTCGGGCTTTTCGTCATCGCCGAGATCACGCTCGGGCTACGCTGGCTGCGGCAGACGCGTCCGCCCGGTTACGGGTCAGAGGCATAACGATGCGCCCGACGCTCGCTGCCGTCTTCGACCGGCTCGTCGCCGAAGGGCTCGCGCCGCGGGAGTCGATCGACCGCGCCCGTGTGGGGATCGAAGGCATCGTGGACACGACGCCGCCGTGGTACGCCCGCGTGATCGCGGGGTTCGGCGCATGGGTCGCCACGGGGTTTCTGGTCGGGTTCCTCTTTCTCGCCGACATCGTCGACGAGGAGACCCGAGCGATCATCGTCGGGGCGCTCCTCGTCATCGGCGCGGTCCTCCTGCGCCGCTTGGCGGCCGCGGACGACGAGTTCAAGCGCCAGCTCGCGCTCGCGGTGAGCCTTGCCGGTCAGGTGCTGGTGATCGTCGGCGTCATGGGTGAGACGAAGTCCGCTGCCACAGCGGGGCTGGTCGCGCTCGCGATGTCGATCGTGCTCGTCCCGCTCCTACACGACCAGGCGCACCGCTTCATGTCGGGGCTGATCGGGTCGATTGCCGCCATCGCGGCGATGGCCGATCTGAAGCTCGCGTGGACGGTCACCTCGGTCGCCACGCTCGGCGACGTCGTCGTCCGCGGGAGCGAGCTTGCGGCGCTCGCCGTCGTCGCCGTCACCGCGTACGTCTGGCGAGCCGACCTGCGTCGGCGGTCGGGCGAGCTGGCGGAGATGCTGGAGCCGGTAGGGTACGGGACGATTGTCGCCCTCTTCGGCGTCCTGCTATTCAGCTCACTCTTCGCCATCGCCGACGACCTCGTGCGCGGCTCGCAATCGACGCGTCCCAACGCGTGGCATCTGGGGCCGGCGACGACGGCGGGCATCACCGCGGCGCTGGTCGCGCTCGAGCTCGCGATCTTCAAGGAGCGGCGCGTGAAGGCGCCGAGCGAGGCCTTTGTGGTCGCGGTCGTCGCGTCCCTGCTCCTCGGCGTGCTCACGCTCTCGACGCCAGGGGTCATCGCCGCGGTCACGGTGCTGACGCTCGGCTTCGACCGGCGGAACCGGATCCTCATCGGCATCGCGGTGGCGTTCCTCGTAAAGTTCTCGTCGGCGTACTACTATAGTCTGCGCATGACGCTCCTCGAGAAATCGATCGTGCTCGTAGCGAGCGGTCTACTCCTCCTCGCGGCGCGGGCCTACGTGCGGCTGCGCTTCGGCGTCCGAGAGGCAGAAGCATGAGGAGCGCGCTCGTCGTCGCGGGGCTCGTGCTCGTGCTGGCGATCCCGAACGCGTCAATCGTCGGGAAGGAGCGGCTGCTCGCCGACGGGACGTCGGTGCTGCTCGAGCTCGCGCCCGTCGATCCGCGGTCGCTCATTCAAGGCGACTACATGCGCCTCGACTACGCGATCACGCGGCAGATCGCCGACAGCCAGCTCGTGTGGCCGCGCACCGGGCAGATCGTCGTCGTGCTCGACGAGCACGGCGTCGCACGATTCGTCCGGCGACACGTTTCAGGAACGCCGCCCCGCGCAGGCGAGCACCTGCTCACCTATCGTCGGCGCGGCCGCCGAATCCGTGTCGGATCGGACGCGTTCCACTTCCAGGAAGGACACGCGGGGCGGTACCAGGTCGCGCGGTACGGCGAGCTCCGCGTCTCGCGGTCAGGGACGAGCGTCTTGGTTGGTCTGCGGGACGGTACTCGGCAAGTCCTGGGACGCCAATAAAGAACGGCCGCCGACTGCGGACGCAGTCGGACGCAGTCTATCGTTCCCCTATGCTCGGAGTCATCGCCGGCGACGTCATCGGATCGGTGTACGAGCGGGACTCGACGAAATCCGTCGACTTCCCACTGTTCGACGACGCGTGCCGCTTCACCGACGACACCGTCATGACGGTCGCCACCGCCCGCGCGATCCTCGAGGGCGTCCCTTATGAGCGCGTCTACCGCGTGCTTGGCCGCCGGTATCCGGCCGCGGGCTATGGCGCGAGCTTCTACTCCTGGCTCTTTTCCGACGACCCGCGGCCGTACAACAGCTGGGGGAACGGCTCAGCGATGCGCGTGGCGCCCGTTGGCTTCGCGTTCGACACGGTCGACGACGTGCTGCGCGAAGCGGAGAGGAGCGCCGCGGTGACGCACGATCACCCGGAAGGCGTGAAGGGCGCGCAGTCGACCGCGCTCGCCGTCTACCTCGCGCGGTCTGGGGCGTCGAAAGACGAGATCCGAACAGAGCTCACGCGACGCTTCGGGTACGATCTCGATCGGACTGTCGAACAGATCCGTCTACACTATGACTTCGACGTCTCCTGTCAGGGGTCGGTGCCGGAGTCGATCATCGCATTCCTCGACTCGGAGAGTCTGGAGCACGCGATCCGGATGGCGATCTCGCTGGGCGGTGACTCGGACACGCAGGCGGCGATCGCGGGCGGGATCGCGCATGCGTTCTACCGCCACATCCCGGAACCGATCGAGCGGGGCGTCCGAAGGGTCCTGCCGGCCGAGTTCATCGAGACCATCGATGCCTTCGAGCGCGCCTACCCGCTCCAACCGCGCTAGCACCCTGTCGTGGGTCCGCACCGCGACCTCCGAGTGTGCAAGTCAGCCCTCGCCGGGCGTCGTATGGCATGGGCCTCTCGTCATGGAGCCGCCTCACCTCACTCGTCGTCACGATAGCCGCCTGCTGCGCGCCGCTCGCGCGCTCAGGCGCGCAGGACCCGTGGCCGGGAGCCAAGTGCTACGCGTTGACCCGCGGGCCTTGGCGCGGGGTCGGCGGCGCCGTGGCACCGCCGGTGCCCGACTTGATTATCCTCGACAGCGCGCGCGTCGATCCCCTCATCTGGTACCGGCGGGACGCCGCGCGCGACACTGCGAGGCGTGTCGCTCACGGGAGAGTGGGAGACGCTGGATCGCATGGGCTCGGGTATGAGCGCGACGTCACGTGGTGGAGTCGCCCTCGGCCCGACTCGATCTACGTCCTGTTCGGGACCGGCTACGGGGGGCTGGAACTCCGCTTTCTCGCGGCCGGCGCGGGGCTCAGCGGATCGGTGTCGACCTTCACCGACGCCTCGGGCGCTCCGACGTGGGACGCGCCGGTCGCCGGTCGCCCGGTGCGGTGCCCGCCCGCGCCTCCACGTATCGGCCGACTCCGCCTCGCCGTCGCCGAGGTCCCTGGACAACACGGGCCGTTGCCGCAGATCAGCATCTCACTGGTGACGGAGGCGCAGTTCGAGTGCGTCGGCTACGTGATCGCCGACGACATTCTCGTGATGGGCGACACGCTCGCCATGTCCGTCTACGGCGTCTTCCGGCCGCCCGGTAGCTGTCCTCAAGGACAGGGTCCGGCGACGTCGTCGATCGGGCTTCGGGGCACCCCGCGACGGTCGGCGGTGCTCGTCAGGAGCGGGCAGGAAGTCGACCGGTTCGTGCTCACGGTGACCGACTCGACGCTCGCGCTGACGACGGAGCGCAGCTCGTTCGTGAGCGCGGATGAGACGGTGCAACGTCGGACACCGTGGAACCTAATCGCGCTTCGCTGCGGCCCGCTCCCCGAGGCGGGCCCCCTATGCGACGACGTAGAGCAGTGGCTCGCGCGGCAGCCGGGGGTCGTTCGCGTCGATCCTGTGGCGGCCGGAATCAGGCCGGGGCAGGAAAACTCCGGAGTGCGATCGGGCGTTTTCCGTTACGCCACCCCGGCGGCGTTGCGCCCGATCCGGGCCTGTATCGCCTCGGTCGCCGAGCAAGTGCGGGCGACGTCGTGGGTCTTCCTCACGCTCGAGACGTGGCTCGGCGAGGAGCTCGAGGCACACTCGACGCGGAGCGACAAAGATCCGAACGCCCCGGTGCCGACGAGAGTCACCAGCGCCGGGGCGTGCGCTCGTTCTATGTAGGCCGACTGATACCTCAGGGTAGGTCGACTGATACCTCAGGGCTCGATCCTGAAGTTGCCCTTCACGGGCACGAGATCGAACTCGCTCGGAACCGAGCAGTCGGGTCCGATGCCGACCTCGTGGAACAGCACGGGGCTCATGAAGTCGCGCCCGGCCGCCGACTGGCCTTCCCCGTTGTCTTGGACTTGGAACAGAGCCTCGAGACCTTCGAAGCTCGGCTCGTTGCTGTGCGTGTGGATAGGCGGAGCTTAGCCGGCCTAGCCGCGCCGTTAACTCATCGCGGCAGTCCGGACTGTCCCGGCGTGGCCGGCGTGCGGGAGGCGGCGCGGCGAGCGCTCTTGACGGCCGGCGACCCACAGCGCTAGACCTCGCGCTGTGGGTGACGCGGTGAACGATCGTCGGCGGCGGCGATGAGGGTGGTGACGTGAGTTCCGTGACGCGGCGCGTCCTCGTCGTCGACGACGACCCGGCGATCTGCCGAGCCTACCATGATATCCTGACCGCCGAAGGGTACGAGGTCGTCACCTCCGGCGGGCGCGCCGAGGGGCTCGCCGCTCTGGAAAAGCTGGGCGGCGCCGTGGACGTGTTCGTCGTCGACATCGGCCTGCGCGACGCGGACGGCCCGGACTTCGCGCGCGATGCGGTCGCCAAGTTCGGCAACCGGCCGACGATCTATGTGAGCGGCTGGACCGATGAGTTCTGGGACCTCTCCAATGCACCGGGCCCGTGGCTCGTGCTGCGGAAGCCTGTCCCGATCCCGCGGTTGCTGGCAGCGCTGCGGTGGCTAATCGAGGGCGGGCCGAAGCCGAGTGAGCTGGAGTAGGCGCGGAGGGCGAGGGCGTTTCGGGGGAGAGCGGAAAAGCGGGGAAGAGCGCGGAAGAGCGCGGAAGAGCGCGGAAGAGCGCGGAAGAGCGCGCACGCGGATGGCCGCGGAGGCAACTGCGATGGCCGCGGATCGCTCCGCGGCCCGGTCCGGGCTCCTCGCGCCGGCCCGAGAGAAGACCTTGGCTACAGCGCCGGGAGGCTACGCGTTGGCCAGTCTGTCATCATCCCGACACTCGCTCGCTTCGCTCGCTCCTGCGGGACGACAACGAGGGGCGAGAGTAGCTCCCCGAGGGTGTAGCCAAAGCATCGTCCGGGCTCGTTGAGGTGCCGGGTGTCGTCGAGCCGACGGGCCATCCGCGCCATCGCCGTTCGCCGATCCGCGGCCCTCCGCGTGCGCGCTCTTCCCCGCTCTTCCGCGCTCTTCCCCCGAAAACGCCCTCGCCCTTCCGCCCTATCCCCGAGCCTCCAGCCCCAGTCAACGAATCACGCGCGAGCGGTGTCCAACCTGCGGTTCGACGCCCGCGGCCGCTTGTTAAAAGGGTGTAATCATTTGTTGTCGGGCGGGCGGGTCGGCATTATTTCATTATTTAGAATGAAGGTCGCCGCGCCGTGGCCAGGACAGGCCGGGCGGGGCGACTCAGCGTCCTCAACAATCCAAGGCGGTAGGCCCATGCGCCAGGTCGGACGGCGTACCCTCTACCTTCTTCCGGCACTCATTATCGTCGGCGGGTCCCTCGCGTGGTACACGTACACGCCGGCGGACGCGCTCGACGAGAACGCCGTGACCGCGACCGTGAAGCGAGGCGACCTTGCCGTCGTAGTCACGACGACGGGCGAGCTGCGCGCCAAGAAGTTCGTGCAGGTTTCCGGACCGCCGAACGCGCAGATGGCGCAGGTCTATCAGACGAAGATCTCGTCGATCGTCCCCGAGGGGCAGGTCGTGAAAGAGGGCGACGTCATCGCCGAGCTGGATCGCGGGCCGATCGCGGCGAAGCTCTCCGAGGTCACACTCAACCTCCAGAAAGCCTCCGCCCAATACACGTCGGCGCAACTCGACTCGGCGCTCAACCTCGCCCAGGCCCGCGAAGAGATCCGGACCGCCGAGTACCTCCTCGAGGAGAAGCGGCTGGCGAAGGAGCAAGCGCAGTTCGAGGCGCCGACGATCAAGCGGCAGGCGGAGATCGACTTCGAGAAGGCGCTGCGCGGGCTCGAGCGCGCGAAGTCGAGTTACCAGACGAAGCTGAAGCAGGCGATCGCCAAGATGGCCGAGGTCGGCGCGGAGCGGGATCAGCACGCGAACCGGCTCCGCATTATCCAGGACGTGATGAACGCCTTCACCGTGCGCGCCCCCTCCCCGGGCATGGTGATCTACGTCCGCGAATGGAACGGCAAGAAGAAAGGCGTCGGCTCGCAGTGGAGCCCGTGGGACGCCTCGGTGGCTACACTCCCGGACCTCACGCAGATGGAGTCGTTCACGTACGTGAACGAGGTCGACGTGCGAAAGATCGCGGTCGGCCAGAAGGTGCAGATCTCCCTCGACGCCGACCCGACGAAGAAGCTCTCCGGGACGGTGACGCAGGTCGCGAACGTCGGCGAGCAGCGCCCGAACCAGGACTCCAAGGTGTTCGAGGTCAAGATTACGATCGCGCAGGCCGACACGACACTGCGCCCCGGCATGACGACCTCGAACGCCGTCGAGACCGCGACGATCCCCAACGTGCTCTCGATCCCGCTCGAGGCGGTGACGAGCGACAGCGCGGCCTCCTACGTCTACAAGGTCGACGGGCGTCGCGTCGTGAAGCAGCAGATCGTGACCGGCGCGATGAACGACAACGAGATCGTCGTCAAGCGCGGACTCGCGAAGGGCGACCGGGTGCTGCTGAGTGTGCCCGCGAACGCGGCGGCGCTCGAGGTGGTGCAGTTGCCGGACGCGAAGGCGGGCGGCGGCAAGAAGAGCGCCGCGACCACGAGCACGGCAAAGCGCTAGCGGCGGCCGGACGTGAAGCTCTCGCGCGAAGGGACGCGCGCCTTCGTTACGCACGCGGCGTTCAGCGTGCGGACCGGGCTCGACGCGCTGGGGCACAACAAGCTTCGCGCAGGGCTCACGTCGCTCGGCATCCTGTTCGGCGTCGCGTCGGTGATCGCGATGCTCGCCGTCGGCACGGGAGCGGAGCAGGAGATCCTCGAGCAGATGCGCATGCTCGGGGCGAACAACATCATCGTCACGCCGATCATCGAGCAGAAGGAGGGGAAGGTCGAGACGGAGCAGGACAAGAAGGAGTCCAAGCGCTTCACCCCCGGCCTCACCTACCTCGACGCGCAAGGCATCGCGAAGACGATCCCGTCGGTCGCCGCGACGAGTGGCGAGGTGGTCCTCAACAGCGTGATCACGCGTGAGGGGCGGCACCGCTCCGGCAAGGTCGTCGGCGTCGACAGCGCGTACTTCAAGCTGATGAACCTCCGCCTCCGGCAGGGCGCGCACTTCTCCGCCCGGCACTTCCACGGCGCCGCGCCGGTGGCGATCATCGGCCAGGGGGTGAAAGCGCGCTTCTTCACCACCGAGGACCCGATCGGGCGCAACATCAAGGTCGGGAACCAGTGGCTGACCGTGCTCGGCGTGCTCGAGGACCGGCAGGTGGCGCAGGAGACGGCGCAGCGACTCGGCATCCGCGACGCCAACATGGACGTCTACGTCCCGCTG
>JBHELH010000309.1:0-11170 GCA_046263215.1 Gemmatimonadaceae bacterium
CGATGATGGCGACCGACCTCGCCGACTACCTCGTGCGCAAGGGCGCGACCTTCCGCGAGGCGCATGGCGCGGTTGGCCGCCTCGTGCGCGAGTGCGAGTCACGGCAGTGCGAGCTGCACGCCCTCCCGCTCTCCGCCTTCACCGACGCTCACCCGCTCTTCGCGCCGGACGTCTTCGAGGCCCTCTCTCCCTACCGCTCCGTCGAGTGTCGCGACGTCGAAGGCGGCACGTCCCCCCGCGCGGTCCGCGCGCAGCTCGAGGCCGCCAAAGCAGCGCTCGTCATCCCGACCGAGAGACCCGAGACGCGATCGCTGAACGGCGTTGTGAGTTGAGCGCGTTCCGTGCGTGGGAGGGAAGGGCGTTCGTAGTTGGCAGTTGTTCGTGGCGCACGCGGATGGCCGCAGATGAACAGCAATGACCGCGGATCGCTCCCAAACCCTTCGAGCCTCCGCGCGCCGGCCTGAGGAGAAGACCTTGGCTACACCCCCGGGACGCTAACGAGTGAGGAAGCCAGCCCCCCGGCTGGTAGCGTCCCGAGCGGGTGTAGCCAAAGCATCGTCCGGGCTCGTGGCGTTTGGGAGGCCCGTAATGCCGAGGAGCCATCCGCGCCATCGCCCTTCGCCGATCCGCGGCCATCCGCGTGCGCGCTCGTCCCCGAAACCAACAACGCCCTCGCCCTTCCGCCCTTCCGCGACGATCTACCTCGGCCGCCTGCTCCGTAGCCCCGCGCTGATGCCGACGTGGTACACCACGAGGTTCGTCTCGCTCTCGATCGGCGAGACGGTGTAGCCGCCCGCGGGGTCGTCCTGGATGCCGCCCTCGCGCAGGTAGCGTGTGTGCCCGTTGCGGATGAAGCGCGCCCCGATGTCGATGCCGATGAGCGCGTTCCGCACCGCGAGCGGGACGAACAAGCCGCCGCCGTAGCCGTAGGAGGGGACGTTGTCGCCGAAGTTGCGCGTGCTCGCGTAGTCGCCCGCGTTGTCGCTGCCGCCGATCGACGACTCAGTGAAGAAGTACGCACCGCCAGCCACGGCGTTCACGTACGGTCGGATTGGACCGCTCGGTACCATGAGTTGCGGGCCAACCGAGTACATCAGGATGTTGTTGCTCGTCGTGACGTCGAACTGCACACGGCCGGCGTTTGGTAGGCTGACGCGCTTCGTCTCGTGACCGTAGACGAGGTACCCGACGTCGGCGCGGACCGCGAGGAAGCCCCGCGGGTCGATGCGGAGCATGAGGTGCCCGCCGCCGCCGAAGCCGTTGTTGACGTAACTCTTGAACTCGCCGACCGGCTGGGCGACGAGCACACCGCCGCCGAGCGTCGCGCGTGCCGGGCGTGTGCCGAAGTCGTACTGCGCGCCGGCGGGAGCGGCACCGGCGAGCGTGACGAGCGCGAGCAGCGCGGCGAGCGTGTTTGGCGCCGCCGCGTGAATGGATGCGGATGGCATGGCCGAACCTCCGGAGGTCAGTGCGCTGCTGCGATGAGGTACGCCGCGGCCATGGCATTGTTTCACGAGCAATGCCTCGGCGCTCACGACCGGTAAGGGCTCGATGTGACGCGCCCCGCCGAGGGAAGGCTCGGCGGGGCGCGTGGTGCTTTGTATCTAGTGAGCCAGCGGCTCTCGTCTAGAATCGGATGCCGAAGACGATCGGGAAGTAGTCGATGTTGTTGTAGCCGAAGATGTTCTCGTCGACCGAGATGCGATGCCAGCGCCCTTCGATGAACGTGCTGAAGCCGGTCAGTGGAAGTGAGAATCCGGCGCCGAGGTTGAAGCCGAAGTCGGTCTCCGCTTCGAAGTTGCCGAACACGGCGTCGGCGTCGTCGCCTGTGACGTCCGTGCTGTAGAACCCGATGCCGCCAATGAAGTACAGCGGGCTCATCATCGGCTGGACCACGCCGTTGGCTGTCACCGACCAGATGGAGTAGGCCGCATCCGCGCCTTCGATCCCCATTCGGTCGAACGCGCCATCGAGGCGCAGGCCGACCGGCAGGAATGGCGGGCGCAGCTCGAGGCCGGCTCCGACCCGGAAGCCGAGGTCCGCCCCGCCGCCATCAATGTCGGTGCTTCCGAAATTCCCAACTGGGAGCGCGCCGCCGGCGTGCACGTTGAAGCGGATCGGCGACGCGAACTGCGCGTCCGCGCTGCTCGCGCTGAGGAGGAGCAACGAGGCAGCGGCGACTGTGCCATAGAGAGTCTTGCGTAACATTTACAATCTCCTTGGTATGAAAAGGCGCGTGGTCACTTCCAAGTTCCGTGCCGCGTGAAAGGTACTTGATCCCGTGCGCGAAGCGGGAAGCCAAAAAGTCCCGGATTGCGTCAGCCGAGCTGATGCGTAACGCAAGAACGCGCGGCGTCCGTCACGGACGCCGCGCGTTCATCTCTTGTGTTGGGCAGTGTTCAGCGCGAGACCCTCACCACGTTCTCGGCAGCGGGCCCCTTCGCGCCGGCGACGAGGTCGAACTCCACGGCGTCGCCTTCGGCGAGCGTCTTGAAGCCGTTCCCCTGGATCGCGCTGTAGTGCACGAAGCAATCCTTCTGACCGTCGTCAGGCGTGATGAATCCGAACCCCTTCGCGTCGTTGAACCACTTCACCTTGCCGGTCGTACGCATGTCTGCTCCTAGATCATGATTGTCGAGGGAGCGGGCGGCGCCGACCCTGACAATGCCCAACGCGCAGGAATATCCGTGTCCTGCGGCCTCCACGTCTGCACCACACCCCGCGTATCGACCGTCCAGCCCTCGAGCGTCGACTACTCGGGTGGTCCAGCGGTGGCGAAAGTACAAGTGACATGCGAACGCGTCAATAGATCAGGCTCACAGCCCAAGCGCCCGTACGCCCTTTACGAAGTACTGTGTCTCACCGAAGCACCGCGTCGGAATCCCTTTGTGCTCCTCATACTCGATCACGACGCGCTGGCCCTGGTAGCGGTCGATTAGCGCCGCGATGCTGTCGTTGCGCACGGTGAACGCGAAGCGCTCCTGCGCAGCGCCGGGCATGTTGACCATCGCGATCTCCCCCTCCCACGTCTTACAGAGCCACCCCTTCTTCGAGAACTTTTGCACGTAGCCGGTGCGCGTGCCGCGCGAGTAGTCCCAGTTGAGCGTGATCGCGGTCCAGGCGGTCAGGAGCAGCACCGGTAGCATCACGAACACCCCGAACAGGATCCACGGCCACTTGCGCCAGCGGCGGCGCCGTGGCGCCGGCGCCACGTCGGGCGGCATCGTGACGTCGGCGGCGTCGCGGGGCGCCTCGTCGACTCCCGCCTCCTCCCGCGTCTCGTCGGTCATGGCGAACTCCCTCGCGTGTGCGAGTAGTAAAAGTCTCGATTGAGTGACGCCGGCCGCCTAGAAGCGGGAAGTGTGCCGGCGTAGGTTTCTACAGACACCTCATTATTGATGTCCGCTCCCCCGTCGCCAAGAACCGGTCCGTGATCTTCCAGCCCCGCCGCCCGACCGTGACGACCTGGGTCGGCCGCGTCCCGGTCGGCTCGGCGCACCCGGTCGTCGTGCAGTCGATGACCAACACCGACACCGCGGACGCGCGCGCCACCGCGGATCAGGTCGTCGCCCTCGCCCGCGCGGGCTCGCAGATCGTTCGCGTTACCGTCAACAACGAAGGCGCCGCGGCGGCGGTCCCCGAGGTCGTGCGTCGCGTCGCCGACGAAGGCGTCGACGTTCCCGTCGTCGGCGACTTTCACTACAACGGACATCTGCTCCTCGCCAAGTACGCCGAGTGCGCGCGTGCGCTCGCCAAGTACCGTATCAACCCCGGTAACGTCGGCAGCAAGCGGCGCGACGAAAACTTCCGCACGATCGTGAAGATCGCCGTCGACAACGGCAAGCCGGTGCGCATCGGCGTCAACTGGGGCTCGCTCGACCAGGACCTGCTCACGCAGATGATGGACGAGAATGCGCGCGCCCCGGAGAACGAGAAGCGGAACGCGCGCGACGTGTACCTCGAGGCGATGATCGCGAGTGCGCTCCGCAGCGCCGAGCTCGCAGAGGAGGTCGGCCTCGGTCACGAGCAGATCATCATCTCGGCCAAGGTCTCGCACGCGCCCGACCTCGTCGACGTCTACCGCCGGCTCGCCGTGCGCTGCGACTACCCGCTCCACCTCGGCCTCACCGAGGCGGGCATGGGGACGAAGGGCTTCGTCGCGAGCACGGCCGCGCTGTCAATCCTCCTCGCGGAGGGAATCGGCGACACGATCCGCGTCTCGATCACGCCGAAGCCGGGCGGCGACCGCACCGAGGAGGTCTACGTCGCGCAGCAAGTCCTCCAGTCGCTCGGCCTGCGCAGCTTCGCCCCGCAGGTGACAGCCTGTCCCGGCTGCGGCCGCACGACGTCGACCTTCTTCCAGCACATGGCCGAGGACATCCAGGGCTACATCCGCGAGCAGATGCCAGTCTGGCGAGAGAAGCACCCCGGCGTCGAGCGGCTCACCGTCGCCGTGATGGGCTGCGTCGTCAATGGACCGGGCGAGTCGAAGCACGCGAACATCGGGATCTCGCTGCCGGGGACGTTCGAGGAGCCGAAGGCGCCGGTGTACGTCGACGGCAAACTGTTCACGACGCTGCGCGGCGAGCGCATTGTGCAGGAGTTCCTGACGATCCTCGAGGCATACGTGGCGCGGACGTATCCGGCGCGGCAGTCGGTTCAGTTGAGCATCTGAGCTGCGGCTGATCGGCGCCGCGCGACCGTGCAGCCGGCTGGACAGCGAGTACCATGAGGAACTGTTAGCCTTTCGACCATCGAACGCCTGCGACCTCCGCCGCACTGCGCAACGCCAATCGGTCTGGATCTTGAACCAGTTGCGGCTCGACCAGACGGAGACACGCCGTGCAGAGGCCAATCGCACGCACGATACGATCCTTGCTCGCCGCGGGGGCCCTCACCCTGGCCGGCGCATGCGGGGGCGACGACGCGCCGCGCGCAGCCCCCGACACGCCTGCCGCCGCCCGCGAGGTGGACTCCACGGAAGCACTCGCGTTCATGGCGGCGGTCAACCAGAGCGAAGTCCAGACCGCGCAGATCGGGACGCGCAGGGCGAGCGATACCGAAGTGCGCCGGTTCGCACAGCTGTTATGGCGCGAGCATGCCCAGTGGGGGCGCGACATCGCCGACCTCGCGCGGCAGATGGAAATCGATCTGCGAGCCGCCGCTCCGCAAAGCTCCATGATCGCGAACCTGCGGGCGACGACCCAGCAGACGACTCAGTTGCTCGACCGCACCCCCAGGGGCCCGGGCTTCGACCGCGCATACCTCGACTCGCAGGTCCGGGCGCACCAGGCGCTGATCCGGGACCTCCGGCGAATCGTCGGCGACTCGGGACGACGCGTGGCTGCGAGCCTCGCGCCCGGAGGGGGAGTGGACGTCGGCGTCACCGGGCGTCCGGACACGGCGGCGCGCACCGCGAGCCGGCCCGCGAACCGGAAGGCCGAGACCGCCCTGGAGGCGGCGCAGATGATGCTCGCGCAGGTGCAGCAGCACCTCGATCGCGCGCGGCAGCTCCAATCGCGGCTCGGCGGCGGCACCCGCTGATCGACGTCGCATGGTCGCGCCCCTAAGCGCGTGAATACCGCTCGCAGCTAGCGCGCCACCGTGTCCCTCGGCGTCGAGGTCTACGGCGCAGTCGTCACCTCCGACCACCGCTCCAGCTCTTCCGCGACCCCCCGCAGCTCATCCATGATCGGCGCCTCGAAGCCGAGCTCGCGCAAGCGCTCGTAGACGCGGCGGTACCAGCGGATCGTCCCCTCGCGCCCCGCGCTGAAGCGGCTCCACACGGTGTCGGGATCGATCGTGCGGCGCAGGTCGGCGAGAATCGAATTCCCGTTGTGGACCTTGTCTGCCGCGCAGACCCATCGCGCGCGGTCACCCGCCTGCGCGAGGCGCTCGAGGTAGTCGTCCTTCCGCTCGTCGCTCGACAGCTCGACGCCTTGATCGTCCGCCGTCCGCTGCGTCACGGCGAGCACCGCCTCGAGCACGTCACTGCCGAACTTCTCCCCGATGCGCTGCTCCAGCATCTCGCGCGTGTAACGCTCGCGCACGCAGTCCTCGACGACGTCGTGCAGGATGCCGGCGACCACGGTGTCCTCGTCGCAATCGTAGCGCGTGAGGATGATCGCGACGTTCGCCGGGTGCGTCAGGTACGGCAGGCGCGTCCCCTTGCGAACCTGGCGGTCGTGGTGCTTCGCCGCGAACGCGAGCGCGTGGTTGATGCGGTCGGAGTAGCCGGTCAAGACCGTAGCTCGGCGGTAGGCCTTCTGTCGGACGAGACTGCGTGCTGCATACTGCGCACTGGAACCCTCGGTACGCCTCTAGTGCGCAATACGCAATACGTAGTACGCCCTGCTCTCAAAGTCCAGCCAGAGTCAGTCTGCACCTCACCGCCCGCCCCGGAACCAGCCCACCAGTCGTTCGAGCGCCGCCGCGTCTTCGTCGTCGAACGCGGCCAGGTACTCGGAGTCGACGTCGAACACAGCGCGGAGCGAACCGTCGCGGCCGAAAACCGGAACGACGATCTCCGAGCGCGCTCGGCTGTCACACACGATGTGGCCGGGGAAGCGCTCGACGTCGGGCACGACGACGGTACGATGCTCCGCGGCCGCGGTTCCACAGACGCCCTTGCCGAAAGCGATCTCGAGGCAGCCGAGCGTCCCCTGGTACGGCCCGACGCGCAGCAGTCGACCGGGCTCGACGACGCGGTAGAACCCAGTCCAGAGGTGCCCGAAACCGTGGTGCACGAGACAGCTTATCGTCGCCATCGCCGTGATCTCGTCGTCGATGCCGGCGAGGACGGAAGCGACGTGAGCATGGAGCTGCTTGTACGCTTCTCGTTTCGAGACGCCGCGGAGGTCGAGCGTGATCTCGGACATGCGCAAGGGTCAGGTGCCGGTTCCTAAGTTCGTGCGCCAGCGGCCAGGTGTCGGGTCAGGGCACCCAACGCCTGGAAACCTAGCACTTAGAACCTCCGCTCTCGTTTGCGCGTAGTGGCAGGCGAGTGCATCCTGCACTCGTCAGGTTCCGAGATGCCTATGGACACTGGACCGAGCATCCCTATCAAGAGCTCACCGAATGGCGATCCACCCCTCCCCGTCGAGCGGGAGCGCGTCGTTCAGGCCCTTTCCGCGCACTTCGCGCAGGACCAGCTCACGCTGGCCGAGTTCGAGCAGCGTCTCGAGCGGGCTTACCATCTCACGTCCGCCGATCAGCTCCGGTCGCTAGTCGCGGACCTGCCGGCGTCGGCGTCGCTCTCGAATGGGATGGGAACGGTCGGACCCGCCTTGGTGCCCTCGAGCGACGTACCGGCCCGTGGGGCGGTCTTCGCGATGATGGGCGGCGCCGAGCGAGGGGAAGCTGGATCGTGCCGCGCCAACTCAAGGTCGTAGCGCTCATGGGCGGCGCGGAGCTCGACCTTCGCGAGGCCCGCTTCGGTCCCGGGGTCACGGAGATCGAGGTGTTCGCGATCATGGGTGCGGTCGAAATAATCGTCCCGCCCGGCGTGCGCGTGGAGGGCATAGGTGCGGCGTTCATGGGCGGCTTCGAGTCCCAGGCTGGGGATGCGGCGGCACTATCCCCCGCGCACCCACTCATCAGACTCAGCGGACTCGCCATCATGGGCGCCGTGGGAACGGAGACCCGCCTCCCGGGCGAGTCGGCGAAGGAGGCGAAGCGGCACCGGCGTCGGACGCGGACCTGAAGGTGGGGTGTGAGCTTCGCGGCCTATCCTCAAGCTCGCAAGCTCACAAGCTGTCGCTCCTTCTCCGCTCGAGTACCGGCCGTCTCCTCGCCGGGCGTCAACACCGGCGTGTCGGTAGCCCACACGACCAAGCCGAGCGGTTGGACCCCTGCGAGTCGCAGCGCCTCGATCGCCTTGCGAAGTTCGTTGATCCGCGTATCGCCGAGCCGCACGCAGTAGATCAGCTTTGCCGTCGGTATCTCGCTCGGCAGTCCGCCGATCGCCTGCTCGTTCGACAACACGGTGACGATGGTGTCGTAGCGGCGCGACAGGCGGGCGATATCTGTCCGGAGCAGCGTGGCGAGCTCACCGTAGTCGGGTAGGGGAGCTGCGGCGCCGCTCGGGACGACGTCGAACGTGCTGCTCCGGCCGATCGTGACCGTGGTCGTCGCCTCCGGCCACCCGACCCGACGGTCAACGATGTCGGCGATACCCGGCTCCGGCCGGATGCGAAGCGCACCGGCCACGCCGCGCGCCGTGACGTCGGCGTCGATGAGCAGCGTCGTGCGCGCCTCGTCGCCCGATATGGCAGCGAAGTTGGAGGCTACGACGGCCGCGACCGCAGGGTCGTCGCCGGTCACGGCGAGGATCAGCAGATTGGGTGCGGTCGCGGTGACGGACAGGTAGACCAGCTGCTGCCCGTCGTTACGCGGATCGATGTACGGCGGCGCGAGGCGGTCGGTGATCCGACGCCCGCGCTCGGCCATCGGGCGCGGCGCCCCGATGGTGCCGAGGACGCGCACCCCGGTGACCCGTTGCGCCTCCGCGGGATCGGCGAGGTGAGGCCGGCGGAGCTCGTCGATGAAGCCCGCGCCGAACCCGAGCGCTGCGCCGACAACGAGCGCCGCCGCGAGCATGGCGAGCGGCGGCGCCGAGAAGTGCGTCAACTCCTGCGCCTGCGCCTCACGTTGCGCGTAGGTGGCCGCCCGCCGGCGCGCGTCGATCAGTGCGCGTCGTGTGCTGTCGACCGCAGCGAGTGCTGCGGCGCGCGCGGCGCGGCGCGGCGCCGTGTCCGCCATTGCGACCAACGCCGGCGTCGGAGGAGGCGCCGGGGGCGCGAGCAGTCGCAGTTCGCGCTGCGCAGCGTTCCGGCGCTCCTCGGCGATCGCCTGGATACTGCGGCCGAACTCGTTGAGGCGCGACGTGAGCGCGACGAATACGGGGTCCGCGCCGCCCTGCGCGCCGAAGAGCTCGCGCTCCTGCTCCACCGCGGCCAGCGAGTCGAGCAGCATCTCGACGCGGGGGTCGTTTCGGAGCACCGGCGACGCGGCTAGGGCGCGATACGAGCTGGGGAGGGGAACAGTCGCCGCGCGCCGGATGAGCGGATTGAGCGCGATGAGCGTGGCGGTCAGCGAGTCGCGCCGGGCGATCACGTCGGCCGGCAAGGTCTGCTCGGCGGTCGACTGGGCGAGCCGGCTGGAGGCTGCGCGTGCCGCGGCGAGCGCCGAGTCCGCAAGCTGCAGCTGGGTCTGCGCGCGTTCGTACGCGCGCACGACCGGCACGGTGTCGACCCGCTCTTCGGGGTCCGGCGCGACGCGCTCGGCCGCACGGCGGGCCTGCTGCGGGACGACGATGAGGGCGACGAGCGTCGTAACGAACGCGCCGACGCTCACCGCCCCGATGAACACCGGGCGGCGCGCGGCGTTCCGGGCGCGCGCGCTAATCCAGGCGGCGCGCGGCGCGCCGAAGACGAGACGGCGGGAGTGCGACCGGCGCTTAGGGCCCCGGCGGTCAGACGGACTCATGCGGGTATTATGACCGAAAAGAAGAAGCGGATGCTACAGCATGCTGTAGCATCCGCCGCTTCTATGCCACTACAAGTCGGCTTTATTGCACCGTCACGACGCCCTTCATGTTCATCGCCAGATGGGGCGTGCAAACGTAGTTGTACGTGCCCGCCGGGACGCCGGCGAAGGAGACGGTGTACTCCTCGTTGGCGTTCATCATCATCGGGCTCCCGAGTGGGGTCGCCTGCCTCGGCATGTTGGCCGAGAGTTGGGTCTGCGCGCCCGCCGGAATGCCGTTGGCGTCGAACTGGACGTTGTGCGGGCCACCGGAGACCATGACCCACTTGACCGCGTCGCCCCGTCTGATCCTGATGTTGGCGGGCTCGAAGCGGTAGCTCTGCCCGTCGCCGACCATGCGGACGGTGTGCGTCTGGCCGGTGGGCTGTTGGGCGCCGCCTGTACCGCCACCGCCGCTTACCCCGGTCGTCTGGCCGGCCGGCGGCGTGGTGGTCGCGACGCCGCCGGTGGTAGCGCCGGCCGTGGCGCCCGCGTTGTTCTCGCCGCCGCCGCCGCAGGCGCCGAGGATCACCGCGCTCGCTGCGAGGAGCGTTAGTTCGTTGAGGTGCGTGAGCCGCATGTGGGGATGCCTCCGGTAATCGTGCGAATGGTTCGAGTGAAGCGAGTGGACCTGATGCAGCCGCCTCGAGATGGTCGCTGAGTGGCTGAGTCGCTGCTCAGCCAGCCGCGCGGTAGCGCGGGTCTCGTTTGTGAATTTATTCACAAAGTCGCAGAATGCAACGTTCGTTGGGTGCAAGGCGCGCGCCCGCTCGCCGCACCACCGCAAACGATGGCGCAGAGGTCGGTTGACCGCTCTCGTGCCCTATGGCTTGCGAGCCATATCCCACCTCACACACCACTAACAGCAACCCGACCGCGCGCCACGTCGATGGAGCTCCCGTGATCGCGATACCTGCTGTAGAACTCCGCGACGGCGCATGCGTGCAGCTCGCCGGCGGCTCCCACTCACGCGAGCGCGTGCGACTCGAGAACCCAGCGGAGGTGGCACGCTCGTGGACGCGCTTCGGCTTCCGCCGGCTCCACGTCGTCGATCTCGACGCCGCGACAGGGCGTGGCTCGAACCTCGGCGTGATCCGCGAGATCCTGTACGACGCGCCGGCCGAGGTGCAGGTCGGGGGCGGCGTGCGCGAGAGCGACCAGATCGAGGATCTCCTCGGCGAGGGCGCGGGTCTCGTGGTTGTCGGCCCGCGCGCGCTCGAGGAGCCGGAGTGGCTCGCCGAGATCGCCGAGGAATTCCCGGGGCGGGTCATCGTCGCCGCCGACGTTCGCGACCGACGCATCGCGACGCGCGGGCGGGTGCGCACGCTCCCCGCTGACATCCTCGACCTCGTCGAAGAGCTGAACGGGCTCCCGCTCGGCGGACTCCTCATCACCGCGGTCCACCGTGAAGGGCAGATGCAGGGCGCCGACCTCCCGCTGATGGAGGATGTTGCGGAGGCCTCACACGTCCCGGTTCTCGCCTCCGGGGGAATCGCGTCGGTGCGTGACCTGCGCGCGCTCGAGTACCGCAGCATCGCGGGTGCCGTGCTCGGGACGGCGCTCTACACCGGCGCGCTCGATCCGGTCGCGGTGGCGGGGGAGTTCGGGGAATGACGACGACTGAGACGGCGATTCACTCCTCCTC
>JBHELH010000310.1:0-3589 GCA_046263215.1 Gemmatimonadaceae bacterium
GCTGCGCACATCACATGCCCGAGGAAAACGACCGGCGACGCATCCCTGCGCGCGAGCGCACACAGCCGCGCTGAGTCGGCGACGTGAGCGCGGCGTGAGAGCGGAGCGCTACGACGCGATGGTGATCGGCGGGGCGCTGGACTCTGCCGCGTGACGGCGGCCGGCTCGAGCGCCGCGCCGGCGCTCCTCATCGAGCACGCGTGCAAGCGCTTCGGACCCGTGCCGGCGCTCGACGACGTCTCGCTGACGCTCGATGCCGGCCGGTGGCTGGCGCTCGTCGGGGAGAGCGGAGCGGGGAAGAGCACGCTGCTCCGCTGCGTCAATCGGCTCGACGAGCTGGACTCGGGGCGCATCGCGCTCGATGACCGCGACGTGCGCGAGCGCGAGCCGGTCGCGCTCCGGCGATCGGTCGGCTACGTGCCGCAGGAAGGCGGTCTGCTCCCGCACTGGCGGGTGCGACGCAACGTCACGCTCGTGCCGTGGCTCAACGGCGAGTCCGATCTCACGATGCGCGCGGACGATGCGCTGCACCTGGTCGGGCTGGACCCGCCGTCGGTGGGCGACCGCTGGCCGCACGAGCTCTCGGGCGGGCAGCGTCAGCGCGTGGCCATCGCGCGCGCGCTCGCCGGGGGACAATCACTGCTCCTGCTCGACGAGCCGTTCGGCGCGCTCGACGCGATCACGCGCTCGGACCTGCAGCGCACCGTCGGCGCGATCCGCGAGCGGCGCCCACTGACGACCGTGCTCGTGACGCACGACGTGCGCGAGGCACTGCTGCTCGCCGATGTCGTCGCCGTGCTGCGCGCGGGGCGCGTGGAGCAGGCCGCGCCGCCCGACGTGGTGCGGCGCGCGCCCGCGACGCCGTACGTGGCGGAGCTGCTCGCGCGCGCGGAGATCGCGGCGTGACTCGATTGCGCCGTGTCGCCAGGTGGGCGCTGCTCGGGCTCGCCGCCGCGGCGAGCCCCGCGACAGGCGACGCGCAGCAGCCGGCGCGCCGGCGCGTCGTCGTCGCATCGAAGCCGTTCGGCGAGTCCTATCTGCTCGCCGAGCTGTTCGCGCAGCTGCTCGAGGCGCGCGGCGTTCCCGTCGAACGCCGGCCGGGGCTCGGCGCGACCGAAGTCGCTTTCGGGGCGCTGCGAGCGGGCGCGATCGACGTTTACCCCGAGTACACAGGCACGGGGCTTCTCGTCATTCTCCGCGAGCGCCCGCAGTCCGATCCGCTGGCCGTATTTGCCACTGTCCAGCGGGCGTTCGACGAGCGCTTCGGTGTGCGCTGGCTGCCACCGCTCGGCTTCGAGAACACCTACGCGATCGCCGTTCGTCGCGAGACGGCGCGGCGATTCGGCCTGCGCACGCTCAGTGACCTGGCCGGCGTGGCGCCGCGACTCACCGCGGGGCTGACCCCAGACTTCATCGGGCGTCCGGACGGCTTGCCGGGACTCCGCCGGGCCTACGGCATGCGCTTCGGCGACGTGCGCCCGCTCGCGCAGGCCCTCAAGTACCGCGCGCTCGCCTCGGGCGGCGTCGACGTCGTCGACGGCTATTCGACGGATGGCCTCATCGCACGCTATGATCTCGTCGTGCTGGAGGACGATCGTCGCTTCTTCCCGCCGTACGAAGCGGCGGCACTCGTCGGCGCGCGCCTGCGGCGCGAGGATCCGGTCGCGATCGCGGCGCTCTCCGAGCTCAGCGGACGCATCGACGTGCGCACGATGCGCGAGCTGAACGCGCGCGTCGAGGTGCGCGGCGACCCCGTGGCCGGTGTGGCCGCTGCCGCGCTGCGCGATCTGGGCCTCGTCGGACGGCACGCGGCGGCCAGCCGGCACCGACCGGCGGGCGGCCGGAGAGTGTCGCTCGGACGCTACCTCTGGGAGCGACGAGGCGTCCTCCTCGCGCAGACGGGACGCCACGTGGTCCTGACCGGCATCTCGCTCCTCGCCGCCGTGCTCGCTGCCGTCCCGCTCGGCCTCTGGCTCGAGCACCGGCGGCGCGTCGCGGAACCGGTGATTCGGGCCGTCGGTGTGTTACAGACCATCCCGAGCATTGCGCTGCTCGCCTTCATGATTCCGCTCTTCGGGGTCGGGGTCTGGCCGGCGCTCGTCGCGCTGTGGCTGTACGCGTTGTATCCCATCGCGCGCAACACGTACACGGGCGTGCGCGACGCCGACCCGTCGGCTGTGCACGCGGCGCGCGCCCTCGGCATGACGCCCCGCCAGGTGCTCCGCTACGTGCGCACGCCGCTCGCGGCGCCGAGCATCCTCGCCGGGATGCGCACGGCGGCGGTGATCGCGGTCGGCACGGCGACGCTCGCGGCATTCATCGGCGCCGGCGGACTGGGCGAGCCGATCGCGACCGGGCTCGCGCTCGCCGACACGCGCCTCATCCTCTCCGGCGCGCTCCCGGCCGCGGTGCTAGCGCTGCTCGTCGACGCCGCGCTCGGATTCGTCGAGCGGGCGCTCACGCCGGCGCCACTGCGCCACGCGGCCGAACAGCGGGCGCGGGAGGCGAAGGCGGGTGGCGGCGCACCCTAGACGGGGACGGCGCGCACCTCCAAGAACCTCCGACCTCCGACCTCCGACCTCCGCTAGCCCGTGAAAGGCCGCCGGGGTCGACGCGCTCGTCGCGGCGACGCACGCTCCGGCGTCGTCGGCGGGCCGGGCTGCCGCGGCAGCTTCGCCGCGGCGTCGCGCAACGCCTCGAGACTGGCGCGCGGCAGCTCGACGAGCGCTGGCGGCGGCTTGTAGATGGCCTCGATCAGCGCTGCCCGGGTGCGCGCGCCGTCCGGCGTGAGGACGACCAACTTTACCCGCCGGTCGTCGGGATCGGCCCGCCGCTCGGCGAGTCCGCGTTGCTCGAGCCGGTCGATCATGCAGGTGGCGTTGGAGGCGTCGCATCCCCACGCGTCGGCGAGCGAGCGCATCGTGCGCCCGTTCACCGGATCCAGCATGCCGAGCGCGCGCGCGTCGTTCGGCGTCAGCTGCAGCGTTTCGAGGGCGCAGTCGCGCTCGGGGCGGGTGAGCAGGAAGAAGTCGAAGAACAGGCGCCACGCTTCCGCCGCCAGGGCCGCCTTATCCCGAGGAGGTCGCTTAGCCATGGGCAAACATTAGTCCCCCCGCCGGCTGGCTTCAAGTGTTTTCGTTGAAACTCCTCAACACTTGACACCGTTCAACAAAATATGACGATAGTTGAACCTTTCCAATACTTGACATACTTCAAGTACCTGAGGTAAAGTACCGCTCGACCGCTCCCGACGCCACTCGGCCCGCCCCTGAGAGACTCGTCCCGTGAACACGTACGCCCTCCTGAAGCTGGTCCACATCGTCGCCGTCATCGCGTGGCTGGGGGGCGCGACGACCATGACGCTCCTCACGTGGCGCATGGCACGCGCCGGCGACCGGGCCGGTCTCGCGGCACTCATGCGCCACGCGGCCTTCGTCGGCCCGGCCGTGGTCGGCCCCGCCTCGCTCCTCACGCTGCTCACCGGCATCGGCATGGTTGTCAGCGGACGGCTCGACCCGGAGGCGCTGTGGATCCAGTGGGGCTTCGTCGGCGTCGTCACGCACTTCCTCTTCGGACCCCTCCTGCTTCG
>JBHELH010000311.1:0-4450 GCA_046263215.1 Gemmatimonadaceae bacterium
GTCACCGCGACCGGCACCGGCGAGGTGCTCCGGGGCGCACAGATCACCGTGGTGGGGGGCACGCAGCGCGCGCTGACCGACGATCGCGGCCGCTTCCGCATCGCCGGCCTCACCGGAACCACAGCCACGCTCGAGGTGCGCCGCATCGGCTATCGCCTCGAGCGGGTCCAGGCGCGCGTCGGCGAGACGAACCTCGGCATCGCGCTCACGGTCAACCCGGCGAGCCTGGAAGCGGTCGTGGTCACCGGGACGGTCGGCGCCACCGAGCGCCGGGCGATCGGCAACGCGGTTACGACGATCAACGTCGCCGAAGTCGCAACAACGCAGCCCATTCGCTCGGTTCAGGACCTGCTGACCGGCCGCGCTACGGGAGTGAGCGTGGTCGCGAGCTCGGGGCAGGTGGGAACCGGCTCGCGCATCCGCGTTCGCGGAGCGTCCAGCCTCTCGCTGGCCAACGATCCGCTCATTTACGTGGACGGCGTCCGCGTGGACAACACGCAAGGATCCGGACCGACCAACCAAGGGTTCGGCTCGCAGTCGGTGTCGCGCTGGAACGACTTCGATCCCGATGACATCGAGAGCATCGAGGTAATCAAGGGCCCGGCGGCAGCGACGCTTTACGGCACGGAAGCCACGAACGGCGTGGTACAAATCATCACGAAACGCGGCGCCGTGGGCCGGCCAGTCTGGAATTTCACCGCCCGGTACGGCGCGAACTGGATTCCGAACTGGAAGGATGGGCTTTACACCAACTACGGCACCGTTCCGCGGCCCGGCGGTCCAGCGGGCGCTCGCGATACCGTGGCGCTCACCGTGCGGCAGCTCAACGATTCGCTCCGCGCGAATTTCGGGCACGACATTTTCCGCACCGGCGCGCTGCAAGACCTCCAACTAAGCGTCAGCGGCGGCACCCCCGCCTTCCGCTACTATGTGGCCGGCAACCAGGAGGACAACCAGGGCGTCGAGCGCGAGAACAGTCTCCGCCGCACGAATCTCCGTGGAACCTTCTCCATCGCCCCGTCTGATCGCTGGGACGTGCAAGCCTCCGTCGGGTACATCACGGGGCGGACGCATCTGCCCTGGGAGGCGGGCGGCGGGGGTGCCACGTGGGGAACGTACTTCTCGTCGCCTGCGTTCCTCGCGGTCAACAATTCGCCGCAGCTCGGCTTCCGTAGCGGCCCACCTGACGTGTACTACCAGGCGATCGACAGCTATCAGGATGTCGATCGCTTCACCGGGGGACTGACGCTCAATCACCGGCCGGCCTCTTGGTTCAACCACCGGCTCGTCCTCGGCCGCGACCGTTTGAGCGAAGAGAATCAGGAGCGGGCTCCCCGCAATGACATCCTCGGGAGTCGCTACTCAGCGTTCTCGTACCTGACCGGGTCCACGTCTGGGTACATCGCTACCGGCACGCGCGAAGTGGTGTCCAACACCGTCGACTACGCGGCCAACGTGCCGTTGACGTTCGGTCGGACCTGGCGGAGCGTCACGTCCGCCGGGGGGCAGTACTACGGCCGGCTCTCGCGCCCGCGTGCGTTCTACGCCGACTCATTCGCAGTGGGCGGCATCGCAACGTTGGCTCTCGGCGGGCGTACGCGGCGCGTCGATCTCGACGACCTGATCGAGAATAATACTGTGGGCGGCTACATCCAGGAGCAGCTCATCTGGAACGAGCGCCTGTACATCACCGCTGCGATCCGTGCCGATGACAATTCGGCGTTCGGTGCGAATTACGATGTCGTCACCTACCCAAAGATCAGCGCGTCGTACGTGATCAGTGAAGAGCCGCGAATTCCTCTGCCGTCGCTCATCAATACGCTCCGTGTGCGGGCGGCGTACGGCGGCAGCGGCTTGCAGCCGGGCGCCTTTGACGCGATCCGCACGTATACGTCGAGCGGGACCGGCGGTACCGTCACTCCTTTTTCGCCCGGGAACCCCGACCTGGGGCCGGAGCGGAGCACAGAAGTCGAGGTCGGGCTCGACGTCGGCGTCTTCAACGACCGCTTCGGTGCGGAGGTCACCTACTTCGACGGCACGACGCGCGACGCCATACTCTCGAGGCTCGCTCCGCCGTCCGCGGGTTTCCCCGAGTTTCAGTTCTTCAACGCCGGTCGCGTAGACCGCAGCGGGTTGGAGTGGCTCCTGCGCGCACAGCCGGTGGCGATGCCTGCGTTCGTGCTGGATCTCACTCTCAGCGGAAGTACGAACAAGCACGTGATCCAGTCGTTGGGCGGAGGGATCGAGCGCGTGTCGCTCTCCAGCGTCGTCCAACACGTCGTCGGGTACGCTCCCGGCGCCTGGTGGGACCGCCGCGTAGTGTCGGCGGAAAAGGGCGCGAACAACGTCGTGATCACGAGCTCGCTGATGTGCGACAACGGCGCCGGGGGGACGGTCGCTTGCGCGCAAGCGCCCCGTGTGTTCCTCGGTAACTCCGTGCCGACGTATGAGGGGGCGTTCAACGCCGGGTTGACGCTGTGGAGGGACATCCGGGTCAATGCCTTCTTCGACTGGCGGGGTGGGTACAAGAAGCTCGACGGCAATCGGCGCGTACGCTGCAACCTGTTCTCCCTATGCCGGGAGAACTGGTATCCCGGGGAGTTCGACGCCGTAACGCTGGCCGAGGTTCAAGGGGGTACGGCCTTCACATACAACCTGATTCAGGATGCAAGCTTCCGCCGCTTCCGTGAGCTGTCCCTGACCTACACGCTGCCGCCACGCTGGACCCGCCACCTCCGGAGCTCGCAAGCCTCGGTAACCTTTGCCGGCCGCAACCTGGGGCTGTGGACCGACTACCCCGGACTGGAGCCGGAGGCCTCCTTCAACTCCGGCTCGCGAGGCGGCGCGTTCGGTCAGTGGGAGCAGAACGTGCTGCCGCAGCCTCGCCAATTTGTGACCACCCTCAACCTGAGCTTCTGACCATGACGCGCTCTTCGATACTGGCGGCGCTCCTCCCCGCCGTCGTGGTCCTCGGCGCCTCCGCGTGCGACATAGATCGGCTGCTCGAGATCGAGACACCAAGCCGTGTCGCCGAGGAGAGGTTGCTTGTGCCCGAGAACGCCGCATTGATTGTCGCGAGCTCGATCGCCGACTTCGAATGCGCTCTCGGCGGATACATCGTCGCCAGCGGGCTGGCCGCGGGCGAGCTGGTTGACGGAACGCAAACGGCGTCGCGTTGGTCTTATGACCGCCGGAACGTTCTCGCGACAGACGCACACTACTCGACTTTCAGCTGCGCGGCGATCGGCGTCTACACCCCAATCAATACAGCGCGTTACACGAACGATCAGGCGAGCCGCGCGTTGGCGGGTTGGACCGATCAGCAGGTACCGAACCGCCAGCTGTTGATCGCGCAGTCGACCGCGCTTGCCGCGTACAGTCTTGTCCTGCTCGGCGAAGGTTTCTGCTCGGGCGTGATCGACGTCGGACCCGAGTTGACGCCCGCTCAGATTTTCGATTCCGCGGAGGTACGGTTTACCGCGGCGATCGCGGCGGCGCAGGCGGCCAATCAGCAGAACTGGCTTAACCTCGCTTATGTGGGTCGTGCACGCGCGCGCCGCAACAAGGGCGACCCTGCCGGAGCGGCCTCGGACGCGGCACTCGTTCCTGTGGACTTCGTGTTGAACGCGTCGGCGAGCACTACCGCCGCGCGCCGCAACAACCGGGTTGCAGCGCAGGGCACGTCGATCACCGTAGCCCCCGCGTACCGCAACATGACCGTCGCGGGCCAGCCTGACCCGCGCGTCAGGGCGACAGACGCCGGGCGACTGGCCAGCGATCAGGTGAACCCGCTCTGGAACCAGCAGAAGTACGCTTCCGTCACTTCCCCGACGCCGATCGCCACGGGCATCGAGGCGCAGCTCATTCTCGCAGAAGCACGTGGCGCCGCTGAAGGCGTGCCGATCCTGGACCAGCTCCGGGCGCGAGTCGGTCTGCCCCCGCTCACGGCGACCGAAGCAGCCAACTTCTCCGCCACGCTCCTCGAGGAGCGAAATCGGTGGCTATGGCTGCAGGGCAACCGCTGGTACGACCTCCGGCTGCACAGCACTGCGCTGCCGCTGGTTCCGGCACCGGGGGCGCAGTACGCGAAGGGCGGAACGTACGGCGATCAGCGCTGCTGGCCGCTGCCGGACGTGGAGAAACTGAGCAATCCGAACTTCTGAGGCGCAGCCTCCAGTATCGAGGGTTGGTTGAGGGGAAACGGAATCGGGCCCGCGCAGCGCGCGGGCCCGATTCCTTCCGCAGCCACTCTTCCCTCCTCCCTCTCCCCTCGTCCCTACTTCTTCGCCGGTGCCTTCGCCACGTCCAACGTACTCGGCAACGTCGCCACATTCGGCGCCGGCCCGTCGCAGCACTCGCGCACCTTGCGAATGAAGTCCTCCGGCATGAAGGGCTTCCCGATGAAGCCGATGCCCGGGCCGTGCGGCGCGTGGCGCATGACGTCGTCGCC
>JBHELH010000312.1:0-43699 GCA_046263215.1 Gemmatimonadaceae bacterium
CGACGAGGGGCGCGAGCTGACCGGCGCGAAAGCGCTGGACGACGGCATCGAACTCCGCGTCGTTGCCCATGGTGGAGCCCATGATCGTCCACTGGTTCCAGAAAAGCCGCCTGATGTCGGTCTGCACCATTGGACCGGACGTCCCGCCGCACGTCACCAGCCGCCCACGGCGGCCGAGTGCGCGGAGCGAGCGGTCCCACGTCGCCTCACCGACGCTGTCGATTACCACCGTGACCCCGCGCTTCCCGGTGCGCTTCCTGATCTCGGCGGGTACGTCCTCCGTGCGGTGGTTCACCGTCTCGTCGGCGCCGAGTTCGCGCGCGCGCGCCAGCTTCGCGTCGCTCCCCGACGTCACCCAGACGCGCGCGCCGCGGAGCTTCGCGACCTGAAGTGCCATGTGAGCGACGCCACCCCCCGCCCCCCAGATCAGTACATCGTCGCGCTCGGTCACCCCCGCGCGAGAGACGACCATGCGCCACGCCGTCAGTGCGGCGAGCGTGTAGCCCGCGGCGACCTCCGCCGGCGCCGACGTCGGGATCGTCCGCACGTTGCTCGCCGGCACGACGACCCGCTCGGCAGCAAGACCGGGCACGTGTTCGCCCATGACGCGGAACCGCACGCAAAGCGGATGCTCCCCGTCGCGGCAGTATTCGCACGTGCGGTCGCTCAGGCCCGCATTGATCACGACGGCGTCGCCGACGACCAGGTTGTCGACCGCCGGCCCAACCGCCTCGACGATCCCTGTCGCATCCGTGCCTACGGTCCAGGGCGGTGTGATCGTGACCCCCGGCAGCCCACCGATCAGCCACAGATCGAGATGATTGAGCGCCGCGGCCCGCACGCGCACCAGGACGTCGGTCGGCGCGCGGAGCTCCGGCTCGGGCAAGTCCTCGCGCACGACGAGGTGCTCGAAGCCGCCATGAGCGGACAGCGTCAGTGCTTTCAGCCTGTGGGGCCCTCGAAAAAGGGGAGGTATATTGCCGATAAACCTATCAGCTATGGCCGACAGCTGACCGCGTCCCAACCCCACCCATTCCAATGATCTCCATCAAAGTCCCACAGCTCGGCGAATCGATCGTCGAAGCGGCAGTTGGCCGTTGGCTGAAGCGCGAGGGTGAAGCGGTCGCCGCGGGCGAGACGGTCGTCGAGTTAGAGACCGACAAGATCACCGTCGAAGTGCCGGCGCTCAAAGCCGGCGTGCTCGCGAAGCGTAGTCGCAACGAGGGCGACGTCGTGAAAGTCGACGACGTACTCGGCGAGTTGGATGACCAGGCGGCTGTCACGGCGGCACCGCCCGCGCCGAGCCCGGCCGCGGCGACTGCCGGCGCCGCCGGCGCCGCGGCGCCGCCTCGCGCGGCGGCGGCAAGTGGCGGTCCTCCCGCGTCCGCACAAGGAGCGGCTCGCTCGCCTAGCTCCGCCAACGCCGGCGCCGACGCAAAGGCGTCCCCCGCCGCGCGCCGCATCGCGGCCGAGGAGCGTATCGATCTCAACGCGGTTGCGGGTACCGGCCGCGGTGGCCTCGTCCGAAAGCCCGACGTCCTGGAGCACCTCAAGGACGCCGCACGCGAGACGCCGGAGGCGAAACCCGATGCCGGTCGACCTGTCGCCGCGCCACCTTCCGCACCGCCGCAGCCCGCGGTCCGCGGTCCGCAGCCGGCCGTCGGTCCGCAGTCCGCGCCCAATGGCGCCCGCGAGACTCGCGAGAAGATGTCCACCCGCCGCCGTCGGATCGCTGAGCACTTGCTCGAGTCGCAGCACGCGACGGCGCACCTGACGACGTTCAACGAGATCGACATGACCGCCGTCGAGGCGCTCCGGGCCCGCGTGAAAGATCGCGTCGAGAAGGAGCACGGCGTCCGACTCTCGATCATGCCGTTCTTCGTGAAGGCCGCGTGCAAAGCGCTCGAGGCGTACCCGGTCGCGAATGCCCAGGTCGACGGCGACTCGATCGTGTACAAGCATTACGTCAACATGGGCATCGCCGTCGCATCCGAGGCCGGCCTGGTCGTCCCGAACATCAAGGATGCGCACGCGAAGGGCCTCCTCGACGTCGGCCGCGACATCGCCGACATCGCCAAGCGCGCCCGCGACGGCAAGCTCACGATGGACGACCTTACCGGGGGTACGTTCACCATTACCAACGGCGGTGTCTTCGGGTCTCTCGTCTCGACGCCGATCATCAACTTTCCTCAGGTCGCGATCTTGGGCCTCCACAAGATCCAGAGCCGGCCGGTGGCGGTCGAGGGCCGTGTCGAGATCCGGCCGATGATGTACGTGGCGCTTTCCTACGACCACCGGATCATTGACGGCCAACAGGCGGTACTATTCCTCGTCCGGGTCAAGGAGCTGATGGAGGACCCGGCGACGATGCTGATCGAGTAAACGCGCCGGCCTCACCTCGTGAGGTGGGTCACACGTTGCTGGTCCGCGTCCTGCGAATTACTGTAGTCGCGTCTCGACCCCAACACGTGTTCCGCCTCCGACTCGCCGCCCGCACCGCTCTCCCGGTCCTCGGCGCCGCACTGATCGTCTCGTGCGACGCGATCCGGCAAATCGTCGAGCCTCCGCCGACCCAGCCGCCGCCGCTCGCGGCCAGCTTGCGCTTCCACGCCGGTGAGCTGCGCGTGGGCAACCCGAAGCGCGAGCACGTGCGGAACCTCAACGCGAGCGTTGCCGTCACCGAGAGCCGCTGGGACTACTTCTATCGGAACCTCGCGCCATCACTCGACCTGTGGGCGGCGGACGCGCGGCTGAACATCAACCCGAACTTGATCGCGGCGATCCTCGTGGCCGAGAGCCGGATGGACTCGCTGCTCGTCAGCCTGAATCCGGATCACGGGATCGCCCAACTCACGCAACACTCTGACGCCTTCATCCTCGACCGCGCCCCGCGACCAAGCTTCGGCATGGAGTGGATCGCCGAGGAAGCACGGACTTGGCCTCGCCACCCGACGGTTCACCGCGTCGAGGCAACTCGCGAGGAAGTCCTCGCGCTGATGGCGAACGGCGAAGTAACCGCGGAGAGCGAGTACTTCTTCCGGCCCGTCCAGGCGCTGCGCGGCCTGCTCTTCGACCTGCGGCTCATCGAGGCCACGTGGACCACGGACGGCGTCACCTGGGGTCAGTTCGGGAGCTGGGCCCGCGAGCGGCTCAACGGGGGCGCGCCGCTCACGGAGTCCCAGATCCTCGATCTCGTGGTGGTCAGCTACAACCAGGGCTATCCTCTCGTGCGGGATCTGGTCGAGCAGTACGGCCCGGCCTGGACCTCGAACCTAGAGGCCCACACGGAGGAAGGAGCCTTCTACCTGCCGGAGGTCCGGCGCTTCATGAGCATCTTCCAGGGCGCGGCGGAGGCGGCCCGGTAGTTTCGCGGCCGGCGGGAGGTCGACCCGAAAAGACGACGGCGCGCACCCGCATTCGGGCGCGCGCCGTGCCTGTTTCCGCAGTGCCTTCCCGGCGGCTCCAATCGGAGCGCGGGGGCCACGTTGCTAGTGCCAGCTGAACCCGAGCCCGAACTGAACGACGTTCGCGCTCAGCGTGCCGCCGAGGCCCGTTCCATCGAGCTTCGGCTCGCCGCCACCCATGCCAAGGAAGTTCACGTACGGGCTGAGCGAGAAGTTGCGGCTCATGCGCACGTCGTATCCGAGGCCGAACTGGACGGCCGCGCCGACCGACTCGAGCTCGTAGGCGAAGCCGGGGTCGGTGTCGTTCTCGCTGATCATCCCGAGACCGAGGCCGCCAAGGAGGTGAAAGCCACCGGTGGCCTGCGGGTACCACTGTGCGACCGCCATCAGGTAGCCGACGCGCGAGGTCACGCTGCCCTCGCTGCGGGTCCAGCCGTGCGACTCGCCGGCGATGATGAGACTTGGCGTGACGGCGCCGCCGACGCGGAGGTAACCGGATGGGCCTGTCGCCCGCTCCTCACTGGTGCTGCCTTCGTAGCTGAACCCGGCCGAGCCGGCACCGAGGCCGAAGCTGACCGTGAAGCCTTGGCGGGCCTGCGCCGACGCGCTCGACGCGAACAGGAGCAGTGCGGCCGCCGTTCCGAATAACTTGCGCATGAGTATCCTCTTGGGAGGGTGCACTCTTAGGACGACCGACTGCGGCCTGAGCAATGCGACAACGTGCCCGAAGCGGTACGCGAAAAGCGCGACGGCGCGCGCCCTCTCGGGCGCGCGCCGTCGTACTATCGTACTGCTGTACTGCGAAAGCGTGCAGCTAACCGCTAGCGCGACTTAGCGCTTGCGGGGCCTGCCCTGCTGCCGGACGCCCTTGCTGCCGCCGAAGTTCCACGACAGGCCGACGCCGTAAACCGGGTCGGCATCCTCGTAGTCGATCGCCATGCGCAGGTTCGGCGTGACGGTGATCGCCTCGTTGAAGATCACCCCGAGGCCGAGCGACAGGATGCCGGCGCGGTCCTTGAACTCCGTCGTCGTGGTGCCGACGGTCGACTCCTGGCGCACGCTGACGTAGTGGAAGCCGGCGGTCGGGACGAACTGCATCGACCCGTTGTTCTTCATGACGCCACCGACCGAGCCGCCGATGCTCCAATCCATGCCGCTCTCTTCGGCCGTGCCCACGTTCGGGCCGCTACGCATCTGCAGACCGAGCGACGGGCAGAAGTGCAGGGAGGGCACATTGGTGAACTGAAGCTGATACCCGGCGTTGATGCCGTACGACATCTCGGTCTCGTCGACGCCGTCGTAGCTTGTGCGGCCGACGTTACCGGCGAGGAAGAGGCCGTCGGGCTGGCCCCAGGCCAGACCGCCGCCGAAGGCGTTGGCGCCGTCACGGAACTGGGCACCGGCATCCGCGCGGATCGATCCCGCGCCGAACGACGCCGTGCCAGCGCAGAGTTGCGCCTCCGCGGTCGCGGCGACACCCGCCACGAGCGCAGTCACGATGAGGAACTTTCTGGTCATTTTCGCTCCATGAAACTGAGAGGGTGGGGGGACGTGCTCCACAGAAGGACGCACGACCCCCGGGCGGGTCACGCTGGAGTCCGTCACGCAATCCTCGAAACGGCCTCCGGGCGGCGCCGCCTGGTCGTCCCGCCGGCGTAAAACGCGGCGGCGCGCGTCGGGTGGACGCGCGCCGCCGTACTACTCTCTTGCGTGAGGCGTTCAGCTGGTGACCAGCGAGTCTAGCGCCGACGCCTTCCGCCCGTTGCGCCGCCCGGGCGACCAAAATTGTAGGACATGCTGAAGCCGAAGCTCGACTCCAGGCCGTCCTGGTTGAGCGGGATCCGGATCATCGGCGTGAACGTGACGTCCCGGTTGATGATGAAGCCTGCACCGAGCGTCGCCTCCATCCAGCTATCGGAGACCGTAGTAGTGTTGTTGTTCGTCGTCGTCTCGACGCTGTAATGAACCCAGTTCAGACCGAGCGACGGGGCGATCGTCATGTTGTCCGAGGACGACAGCACCCCGCCGAACGCGCCACCGAGTCCGTAGTGCGTGACGCTTTCCTGCGTGTTGCCGGCGTCCGGGACCTTGGTCATCCCGAAGTGGCCGGTCGGGCAGAAGCGGATCTTCCCCAGACCGTCGAACGACGTCTCGTACCCGACGTTCGCCTGGAGATCAGTTGCGCTTTCGGGGCCGCCGTTCGGATCCTGGCGGACGAGCTGGCCGCCGAAAAAGGCGCCGCTGCGGTGACTGTAAAGGAGGCCGGCGCCGTACGCCTTGACGCCGTCGGGGAACTCGGCGCCGACGCCGACGCGCATGCGCCCGGCGCTAAACGACGCACTGCCCGTACAGAGCTGCGCCTCGGCGGTGGCGGCGAGGCCGGCCACGAGCGCAGTCACGATGAGGAACTTTCTGGTCATTTTGTCGCTCCATGAACACTGAGGGGGGGGACGTGCCTCCAATACGACGTCCTCGCGCGGGGCTCGGTCACGCTGGCGTCCGTTACGAGCGGTCGAAAAGTCCTAGGCCGGAGGGTTACCTTTCGCCCGTCCCCGCCCCGCCCACACCTCGCGATCCATGGCAACGCAATCCACCCCGGCCGACGTCGTCGTCATTGGCGGAGGCCCCGGAGGCTACGTCGCGGCGATTCGCGCGGCTCAGCTCGGACTCTCCACCGTTTGCGTCGAGATGGATCGCACGCTGGGCGGGACGTGCGTCAACGTCGGCTGCATCCCCTCCAAGGCGCTGCTCGATTCGTCCCACCACTACGAGTTCGCGGCGCACGGCGCGAACGCCCACGGCATCGGCGTCGCCGGGCTCACGATCGATGTCGCCACGATGCTCAAGCGGAAGGACGACGTCGTCGGGCAGAACACCAAGGGCCTCGAGTTCCTCTTCAAGAAGAACAAGATCACGTGGGCGAAGGGGCGCGGGACACTGCGCGCCGACAACGTCGTCGACGTCGACGGGAGCGCAGGGGCGGCTCCGGCGTCGTACCAGGCGAAGCACGTCATCATCGCGACCGGCTCCGTGCCCGTCGAGCTGCCGTTCCTTCCCTTCGACGAGGAGCGCGTCCTCTCGAACGTTGGCGCGCTGCGCATTCCGCAGGTGCCGCGGCACCTCATCGTCATTGGCGGCGGCGTCATCGGGCTCGAGCTGGGGTCGGTCTGGCGCCGACTCGGCGCCAAGGTGACCGTGATCGAGCTGATGCCTACGATCCTCCCCGGGATGGACGACGATCTGGTGAAGGAGGCGACGCGCGTTTTCTCGCGACAAGGCCTCGACCTCCGCACGGGCACCAGGGTCGTCACGGGACGACGCGAGGGCGATCGCGTGCTCGTCGGCATCGAGAAGAACGGCGCCGCCGAAACGCTCGAAGGGGACCACGCGCTCGTCGCCGTCGGGCGCCGCCCGTCGCTGAACGGGATCGACGCGGCTGCGCTCCGGCTCGAGGTGGGAAAGCGGGGCGAGATCATGGTCGACGCCCAGATGCGCACCAACGTCCGTGACGTCTTCGCGATCGGCGACTGCGTGCCCGGCCCGATGCTCGCGCACAAAGCCGAGGAAGAGGGCGTGGTCGCCGCCGAAGTCATCGCCGGCAAGGCAGCGCACATGCACTACCGTTCCATACCCGGCATCGTGTACACGTGGCCGGAGATCGCCGCGGTCGGCATGACGGAGCAGGAAGCGCGCGCGACGAGTCGCGAGTACCGCGTCGGTCGCTTCCCGTTCACGGCGAACGGCCGCGCGCGAACGGCCGGTGAGACCGCCGGCTTCGTCAAGTTCGTCGCCGACGCGCGCACCGACGAGCTGCTCGGCTGCCACATGATCGGGCCTGCCGTCTCGGAGCTCGTCGCCGAGGTGGTACTCGCGTTCGAGTACGGCGGGTCGTCGGAGGACATCGGCGTCACGGTGCACGGGCACCCGACACTCTCGGAAGCGGTCAAGGAGGCGGCGCTCGGCGCGCTCGGGCGCTCGATCCACATTTGATCGATCCTGCGGGCGGTCCGACGCGCGCGCCCGAGGGCGGCGGGTACTTCGCCGGCTCGCCGCGGCCATTGAGCCCCGACGACGCCGTCCCAGCTCGCTCGCTTGTGTACGCGGCGCTGGGCGTGACGCCGTACGTCGATCGAGTGGTCGAGGTGCTCGATCAGGCCGCACGCGGCGGCGATCCTGAAGCGCGCGCCCTCGTGATCGAGCGCGACGGTACGATCGCGGGGCTGGTGATCTTCGGCCTCGTCGCCGGCACGCGCGGCGCGGCGCGGCTGCACTCGCTCGTGCTCGACCGCGGGGTGAACGCTGATGACGTCGGCGGCCGGCTCACGAGCGCCGCGGCAACCGCCGTCGCCACCGCCGGCGCGCGACTGTTGCTCGCGGAAGTGCCTGACGACCCCGCGCTCGGGCCGGTGTCCGCCGTCCTCCGGCGGAACGGCTTCCGTGAGGAGGCACGCGTCCCGGATTTCTTCCGCGACGGCGTGGCGCTCTGCTTCCTGCGACGCGACCTAGTACCGTAGAGGAGAGCGTCGAGAACGTCTGGCGGTGCGTTCGGTGATCTCGGTCACCGAACGCCGGGCGCGCGCGGCGCCGGTCGCCTCGTGGGCCCTGCCATGGAACCAGACTTGCGACGCGGCGCCGCTGCGATGAGCCGCGAGGTGCGCGGCCGCGGGTGTCGGCTGTGCAACAGATGCTGCGCAATGCCGTGCTCGGCCGTAAAGACGTACACGGAGGATACCACTTATGTCGTCACGCTTGTTGACTTGTCTTTTCGCCGCCACTGCACTGCTCTCGGTGGCGTGCGATGATTCCACGGGCCTGGACGACAGCGAGGCGGCGAACGTCCGCGTCGTGCACGCGTCGGTCGCGGGGGCGACCCCGGCGTCTGCGGTCGACGTCGCCGTGAACGGGCAGATCGCGACCAACAACGCCGGAATCGGGTTCGGTGCTACGAGCGAGTGCGTGCGCGTGGATGCCGACAGTCCCGATCTCGAGGTTCGCGTCGCAGGCACGACGACTATGATTGCGGCGCCGACCGCGTTCACCGCGGGGGGCCGAAACACTGTGATCCTGTCAGGCTCCCCGGCGAGCATTCGCGTAACGACTCTCGACGATCCCGCGACGCCGGCGTTGCAGTCCGGACGCGCGCGGGTCAGAGTCTTCAACGGAACGACGAGGACGACGCCACTGGACGTGACGGTGACCCCGTTCAGTGCGACGACCGGCGTGACGCAAGCGGGTATCGCGCAGGGGAGTGCGACGACGTGGTACGACATCCCGGCCGGTGCGGCCTCGATCCGCCTGCGGAATCAGGGCGCGGCTTCGACAGCGCCCGACGTGGCTCAGCTCAACATCGGACTGAGCGGAGGCCAGGAGGTGATGTGGATCGTGCTCGACCCCGAGACGAGCACGGGGCCCCTTCGTTGGGTCTTCACGACGCCCTGCGCCCCGGCGGACGACTGACGGAGCTTGTGAGCTTGTCGGCTTGTGGGCTTGTGAGGTTATGAGCAGCTGAAAAAGGGAACAGCCTCGGCATCCAACGGCTCCAATGCCGAGGCTGTTCCTCACAAGCCCTCAAGCCTCAAGCCCTCAAGCCCGCTCACAAGCTCACAAGCTCACAAGCTATCCCGCCCCGCCGCGATCATCGCGGCGGCCTTCGCCACCACTCCCCGCTCGTTCTTGAAGGCGAGGAGCTCGATCGCCTCGTCGCTCGCGACCCAGCGCGCCTCGGCCACCTCGTGATCGTGATCGCTGACGTCGCCGCCGCGGAACGCGAGGAGGTAGAAGTGCACGGATTTATTGAACCGGACGCGGACGCCGTCCCGGTCCGTGCCGACGTACCAGTATTGGACGTCTTCTATCGGCGCGACGAGCTCAGCCTCCACGCCGGCCTCTTCGCGCACCTCGCGCCGCGCGGCGACCTCGGGAGACTCTCCAGGATCGACTAAGCCCTTGGGGAGCTGCCAGCGCTCCGTCCCGCGCGGACGGATGATTACAACCTCGATCGCTTCACCGGCCCGCCGGAAGGCGACGCCGCCCGCCGACACCTGGCGACGGACCGGCGGCGGAGGACCGGTCGCACGGCCGCGAGCGTCTCGACCCTTTGGCACCCGAGAAAGCTATCACCACCCTTACCCGCCCGGCCTTGTCACCAGTGCCCTTTGACCTCAACGTGGAAGCATGACGCCCTCCGTGCGACGCCGGGCCGAGTGGCTGCTGACGCGCAACGTTCCGCTGCGAGTGTTGGTGTACTATGCCGTTCTCGGGGCGGCGCTCGTGCTCATGTGGCGCTACATCCCGGAGTGGCGGCCGAGGGCGGCGACCTGGCTCTCGGCGCCCCTCGGCGGCATCGGCGCCCGGTCCGACACCGACGCCGAGGCTATCACGTCGGGCCAGCTCGGCGCCATGGCGGCCTACGGAATGGTGATCGCCGTGCTACTCGCCATCCCGGTCGCCTGGATTTACACGCTCACGCGTCAGAAGCGCGGCTACCGCCAATCTGTCGTTCAGACCCTCGTCATCCTGCCGGCGGTCGTCGCGGCGATCGTCGTCATGGTGAAGTACAGCCTCGCGCTTGCGTTCAGTCTCGCTGGCATCGTCGCCGCGGTGCGCTTCCGAACGACGCTCGATGACAGCAAGGACGCGGTCTACGTCTTCCTCGCGACGGGCGTCGGCTTCGCGGCCGGCTTCGAGCCGACGGTCGCCATCGCGCTCTCGGTGCTCTTCAACGCGGTGGCACTCGGGTTGTGGTACTACGATTTCGGCCGGCCGGTGCGCCTCGAGGGTCGTGACGCCGAGCGACGCCTCGAGCGGCTGATGCGCATGGCGAATCGGACCGGGGAGTTCGTCGCCAGGCTCGACACCCAGGTGCTGGCGGAAATGGCGCCCGAGCAGCTCGACGCGCTGGCGGACCGCGCCTGGCGCCGCCGGAAGCGGAACGCGCCCGACATTCCCGCCGGCACGCCACCCCCGCGCTACGGCGCGCTCCTCCGCATCCGGACCGCCGCTCCGGACGACGGCCGGTACGAGCTCGAGCAGATCTTCGACGTCCACCTGAAGCGGTGGCGCTTCGGCGGCGTCCTTCGCGAGAACGACGGCACGCGCGTCCTCGAGTACGCAATTCAGCTGAAGCGCAACGCCAGCCTCGAGGGCCTCCTAACCGCCCTCTGTGCGCGCGGGGCGCCGCACGTCATCGACGCCAAGGTCGTCTAAGAGATCACATGCCTACGCCGAACACGACGACGCACCTCGCGCGGGCGACGGCGGTCTCGCTCCTCGCGCTCCTCGGGGCGGGCGGCGCCGCCGCCCAGGAGCCGGTCCGCCCCGACAGCGCTCGTGCAGCGCAACAGGTGGGCGCCGAGAAGAAGAGCCGCCCGCGTCGGCCGGCGCCGCTCTTCTCCTCGACGGCGCCCATCGAGCTCACCCTGACCGTCAACATGCGCCGGATCATGGGCGATCGCGACACGACGAAACGCGAGCACCCGTACCGCGCCACGACCCTCGCCTACCGCGATTCCGCCGGCGCTCCCGTGACGTTGCCGGCGCAAGTGCGCGTCCGCGGCGTATGGCGCCTCCAGAACTGCCAGTTCCCGCCGCTGCGCTTTCGCATCGCGAAGGAGGCCGCCAACGGCACGCTCTTCGATCGGGCGCGCAGCCCGAAGCTCGTGACCCACTGCCGCAACAGCGACGACTACGAGCAGTACGTGCTGCACGAATACGCGATCTATCGCATGCAGGCGCTCGTGACGCCGGTGGCGCTGCACGCGCGCCTGGCGCGGATGACCTACGTCGACAGCGCGTCAGGCAAGCCCGTCGCGACGCGCGCCGCGATCTTGCTCGAAGACGAGGACAACCTCGCCGAGCGCCTCGGGGGCCGCGTATTCGAGGTGAAAGGCGTCCCGCAGCGACAGCTGGAGCCGTATGACACGTTCGTCATGGCCCTCTTCCAGTTCATGATCGGCAACACCGACTGGTCCGTACCGGGCCTCCACAACATCCAGATCATCCAGACGGATTCGGCCCTCACGCCGCGTCACTTCGCGTTGGCGTTCGATTGGGACTTCACGGGACTGGTGCGCGCGCGCTACGCCGGGCCGAGTCCGCAGCTGCGCATCCGCACCGTTCGCGACCGCCTGTACCGTGGCCTCTGTCCTTCGGAATCGGACCTCGCGCGCGCGATCGCGCTGTTCAACGAGAAGCGCACGGCGATCCTCGCCGTCTATGATGACGTGCCGGGGCTCGATCCTCGGGTCGCGCGCGACGGCCGCGAGTACCTCGAGGATTTCTTTCGCATCATCAATGACCCGCGCCGTGTCCGCCGCGAGATCATCGGCGACTGCGATCAGCGCTGATCCGGTCCGGCGAAAAGGAAGCGGCGCGGCCGCGCCGTAGCCTCGGGCGTGGCCGCGCCGCTTCGACCGAAGCCTAGCGCGTCGAAGCCTAGCGCGTCGCGCTCAATAGCAGTGCCGTGATCGCGGCCGTGATGGCGATCAACGCCACCGCGGACGCGACGACGGCGGCCGGCGTCAGCAGAAGCTCGCGCCGATACCAGGGCGTGATCATCTGGGGCGCCGTATGCGGTAGCGCGTCCATGATGAGCGCCTCCACGTGTGGCGGCGTCCGCACGCGGCGCATCTGCGCCGTCTCCTGCGCGATCATCTGCCAGAACTCGACGTCCTTGGCCGTGTCGCCTTTCCGCACCGCGGCCTCGGGGATCTCCCCGTCGAGCCACGCGTGCACCGCGGCGGACAGGCCGCCATGGCGGTCCAGCGGGACCTCGCGGTCCGTAACCGGGCGCTGGCGCTGCTCCGGGCGGCCCGCGTGTGGAGCGTTGCGCTCGTGGCCCTCGTTCGAGCCCTCATCCTGACGATCGTCGACGAACATTAGGCGTATTTTTCCTCGAGTAATGCCTGGAGAGCCTCGCGCGCTCGATGCACTCGCATCTTGAGGGCGCCGACCGTGGTCCCAAGCAGGTCTGCCATCTCCTCGTACGACCGCCCCTCCACGTGCTTCATCACGAACGCCTCGCGGAGCGAGGTCGGGAGCGCCGCGAGTGCCCGATCGAGGTCACTCCGGAGCTCCGAGCGGTCCAGCTCTTCGTCCGGCGTCGCGTAGGTCGACGGCTGGTCGTCCTCGTCGTAGCTCAGGTGCGTCCGGCGGATGTTCTTCAGCCAGTCCTTGCACCCGTTCGCGACGATCCGGAACACCCAGGCGTCGAACCGCCCGCGTACTTCGGCGAGATGCTGGTATGCCTTGATGAACGACAGCTGGAGGATGTCCTCCGCCACGTCCGGGCTGCCGGTCATGCACAGAGCATGACGGTACAGCGGGTCGCTGTAGCGTGAGATCAGCAGTCGGAACGCGTCGCGCTCTCCGCCGAGGACCCGCTGGATGATGACCTGGTCAGACGTGTCCTGATCAGGTGTCGCCGTCTCTGGTGCCCTCGTTTTCACGACGATAGAGTAACCCCGCTTCTTTTCTTTCGACAGACCGGCGGCCGCGGCGGCCTCGCGCTCCAGTAGCTTCGTCACGGGCACATGACGACCGCAGCTTCAAGAGGTAACAGCCCCAGGCGTGCCGCGCCGGTGACGTTGCTCACGGTGAGACCGTTCGAAACGCGTCCCACCCGTGTCGCCTGATCGCCGGGCCGTGTTCGTCCAGCCGCGGCGGTGGGCGGCGAATCGAGCCGCCGGTGCTCGGTGCGACGCCGGTCACTGCGGAGCACTCCACCTCGCGCAGCGCCTCGAGCACCGACTTGACGATGCCGTTCGGCACAGCCGCGTCGTCGAGTACGCGTTGCCACGCCGCCGCGGGTCGTGAGCTCAAGCGCCGCGAAAGCTCGGCCGTCACGCGAGCGCGCTGCGCTAGCCGTCCCGCGTTCGTCGCCAGTGACGCGTCGGCAGCGAGTTCCTCGAGACCGAGCGCGCCGACGAGCCCGCGCCACTGCGAGTCGCTCCCTACGGCGACGACGAGCGGGCGGTCCAACGTCGGGAACAGATCGTACGGGACGAGGTTGGGATGCGCGTTACCCCACCGCTGCGCATCCCGGCCAGTGACGAGCGCGTTCTGCGCGACGTTCACGAGTGCGGCCACCGCACTCGCGGCGAGCGAAACGTGGAGGCGCCTTCCGCGTCCGGTGCTGGAGCGCCCGACGAGGGCCGCGAGCACGGCGATCGCTGCGTCCTTCCCCGCCACGACGTCGGCGAGCGCCACTCCGACCTTCATCGGATCGCCGGCGGGGTCACCGGTGATCGCCATCCACCCGCACTCCGCCTGCGCGACGAAGTCGTATCCCGGTCGGTCGCTGTCGGGCCCGAAGCCTGAGATCGTGCACCAGACGAGGCGCGGCTGCCCAGCCACGAGCGCGTTGGGGTCGAGCCCTCGCCGCTCGAGAGCGCCGGGGCGGAAGTTGTCGATGACGACGTCCGCCCCGCGGATGAGCCCGGTTACGAGTGCTCGGTCGGACGGGTCTTCGAGGTCGGCAGCGAGGCTCAGCTTGTTACGGTTGACGCTGAGGTAGTAGGCGCTCTCGCCGCGATCGTCGAATGGCGGACCCCATCGCCGCGTCTCATCACCGCTCCCGGGACGCTCGACCTTGATGACATCGGCTCCCAGATCCCCCAGCATCATGGTAGTGATTGGGCCAGCGAGGACCCGCGAGAGGTCCACAATTTTAAGGCCGTCGAGCATTATGGCCGCTATAATGACGCCATATAGGCGCCTTTATGTGCTCTGAAACGCCTTTTCGTCGCATCACGAGCGCGGTCGGGCCGACCGTCGGCGGCGCCGCAAACCTTGCGTAGCTGTTGCAGAATCATATACTTGCCGCAACGAAACCCGGCTCGGGTGTTCGGCTCTCGGCGCGACGTGGTCCGCGGCCGCTGACTAAGGAGATAATGGGGACGTCCGCTTCCCGTGCAACAAATGCGGACGGAGTAACATGGCCGAGAAGCCGCAACCCACTGATGCACCCCCTGTGGCCACACCCGGCCAGCCGGCCGCGCCGCCCGCCCCGCGACGCGGGCCGGGTCATCGCGGCGCCGACATGCGTGACACGGTCGCCGAGATGGCCGAGCGGGCGCAGCTCATCAGCCAGGAGGCGGGCAGCAAGATCGCCGGCGCGATGAAGGACGTGATCGCCGCGGCCGCCGGCCTCGCCGGCTTCGCGATCGAGAGCGCTCGCGACCTGGTGCAGTACATGGTGCGCCGTGGCCAGATGACACAGGAGGAGGCTGACCGCATTATCCGCGACGCCGAGGAAGCGCACAACCGGAGGTCGCCGGAGGAGCGGGCCCGTCCGACGGCGACCAAGGTCGCGGCGGAGGCGGCAGCGGCAGCCGCGGCAGCCCGCGCGGCCGCGGCGGCGGCGGCCGCGGCGGCAAACCCGCAACTGGCGTTCACGCCCCCGCCCCGGATGGCCCCGCTAACCACCGGTCGTGCCGCATCTCAGCCGGCGCAGCCGGCGACCAGGTCCGCGCCGGCAGCGACACGGCCCGCCACCGCCGCCAAGACGCCGACTTCCTCGACACCTGCGGCACGTCGTGCGAGCGCGCCTGCGTCCAAGGGCGCCGCGAAGCGCACGACCGGGAAGACGGCGACCAAGGCCGCGGCGCGTCCCGCGAAGTCGGCGGCGAAGGCGGCGAAGTCCGGGCGGGCAACAGCGAAAAAGGGCTCCCGGCGTCGCTGACCGGCGTCGCTGACCGGCGGTGATCGGGGTCGCCCTGCCCTGCGCGCCCTCAGCGACGGCGCCTCAGCGACGCACGGTCACCAGCCACTCCAGCAACCCGCGTAGCGCCTCCTCGTCGGGAACGGTGAACTCGGCTGCCGTCGCCGCGGTCTGGTCGTCCGATGCCGCGCCGACGCGCACCGTTACGGCGTGCGGCGCGGTCGAGCGGAGCGCGCGGAAAGCATCCTCGTCGGTCCGGTCGTCGCCGGCGTAGAAGAGTGACGCGGCGAGCTCCGGCCCAGCGAGCACTCGACTCAGCGCCACGACCGCCGTCCCCTTGTGGACGTGGATTGGCGGCCGCAGCTCGAAGATCTTCTTCCCGCGTATGAGGCGAAGGCCCCGCGCGTGGGCGACTTCGTCCATCGTGCGCCGCACCCGAGGCTCGACGGCCGGATCAGCGAGTCGATAGTGGACGCTCAACGTCCAGATCTTGTCCTCGACCCGCACGCCGGGGATCGAGCCGACTCGCCCCGTGAGCTCGTCGACCGCCGCGGCCACCGCAGCGCGATAGGGTGCCGCGCTCGAGTCGACGACCGCCTCTCCCGTCGGGCTGATCGCCTCGATCCCGTGATTGCCGATCACCCAGACCCCGTCGAGTCGGGCGAGCCGGCGGCCGTCGGCCGCCGCGCGGCCGGTGACCAACGCGACGTGCACGTCGGGCTTCGACTGCAGCGCGGTGATCGCTTGCCGAGTCGCGTCGGGCATGGCCGCGGCTTCCGGAGTGGCCGCGAGCGGCGCGAGTGTGCCGTCGATGTCGAGCATGAGAATGAGTGGGCTCCGCGACAGGCGCGGCCGGAGCTCGGCCATCGAGGGGGAAGCGGCCGCCGTCACCGCACAGCCTCCCGCGCTTGCTCCTCCATGATCTCCGCCCCGCGGGCCAGGATGGCGTCGAGCCAGTCGAAGATCGTCGCCTGCCGGAGCTGCACACGCATGCGGTGCATCCGTCGGCGCCGTTCGTCGCGGCTCATCTCGAGCGCCGACCGCACGCAGGCGGCGAACCCATCGAGGTTGAAGGGATTGATCAGCAGTGCGCCGTCGATCTCCTCGGCCGCGCCCGTGAAGCGGCTCAGCACAAGTACGCCCCGCTCGTCGACCTGACAGCCGATGAACTCCTTCGCCACGAGGTTCATGCCATCCTGGAGCGATGAGACGAGGCAGAGGTCCGCGGCGCGATATACAGCCGCGAGGAGTTCGGAGTCGACGTTGTTGTGGATGAGGACGATCGGTGTCCAGTCCGGCGTGCCGTACCGCGCGTTGATGTCGAGCATCATCGACGTCACTTCCTGCTCGAGGGCGGCGTACGCCGGCACCGTACTCCGCGACGGTGTGCAGACACAGAGGAAGGTGACCCGCCCGCGCAGGCCGGGGCCTGTGGCCCAGAGGTGGTCGAGGGCACGCAATCGCTCCGGGATGCCCTTCGTGTAATCGATCCGGTCCACGGCGACGCCGAGTTGACGCCCGTCGCGCGCGTAGCGCGCCCGCAGTGTCGCCACGCGGGCCTCGGCGTCGGGGCTGCGCGCCATCTGCTCGAATCGCTCGACGTCGATGCTGATTGGGAAGGCGGCCGCGTGGACCGTGCGTCCGCTTGAGGCGACCTTTCCGCTCACGCGGTCGACGCGCGCATCTCCCACGAACTGTTCGACGCAGTCGAGGAAGTTGGCCACGTGGCGATCGGTTTGGAACTCGAGCAGGTCGTTCCCGAGCAGCCCGCGCAGCAACCGCTCGTGCGTGCCCGACGGCAGGAGCCGAAGAATATCCGGCGGCGGAAATGGTATGTGCCAGAACTGGTGAATGAACGCCGTCGGCCGCATCGCGCGCACGAATTCGGCGACCAGCCCGAAGTGATAATCCTGAATCCAGACGACGGACCGCCCGCTGCACCGCTCGGCTTCGTCGGCCACCGCGTGCGCGAAGCGTAGGTTCACCGTTCGGTACCGTTCCCAGAACGACGTTCGAAACTCGAAGTACTGAATGAGCATGTGGCACAGCGGCCACAGCGCGCGGTTGGCGAACCCGTGGTAGTATCCCTCGACGTCGGTGTCGTCGAGCCAGACGCGGCGGAGTACGTATGACTGCTCGTCGGGCGGCACGCGGACGCGTCCCATCCCGTCGGCGGTTTCGCGATCGGCGGAGCCGGACCCCCACGCCACCCACGTCCCGTGGATGCGCCGCATCGTCGGGTCGAGCGCCGACACCAGTCCGCCCGCGGGCTGCCGAACGTCGATCCCGGTCACGCCGCGGACATGCTCGTAGGGCTCGCGGTTCGAGACGAGGATGAACTTGCAGTCGCTGAGATATCGATCGAGATCGAGCATGAGGCTGCCCGTCGCTGCTCTGGCTATTCGCGTGCCGTCCCGTACGTTTAAAACCGCGACCGTCATGCCGGCGAGTCGGGGCGCTGCGCCGGCGCTTCCGATCGCCGTCATGCCCCTCCAGCACTCTATTCGACCTCAGCGCCGCGTGTACCGGTCGGTCGTCGCCCGCGCTCCGACGCGCATCGACTTCGGCGGCGGGTGGACGGACGTCCCACCCTACCCCGAGACGGACGGTGGATGCGTCTGCAACATAGCGGTCGCTCGTTTTGCGTCGGTCGAGATCCGCGATGCCGAGGCCGCACAGGGGGCGGCCACCGTACGCGGCCAGACACATGACGGCGGCCCGTTGGTCGCGGCGGCAGTGCGGCGTGCAGGGCTCGCCGACGTCGAGGTCACCCTGCGTAGCGACTTCCCGATCGGCGCTGGCCTCGGCGGCTCCTCGGCGGCCGGCGTGGCGCTGCAGGGCGCCCTCGCGGCGTGGCGCGGCGAGCCCGCCGAAGGCGACCTGGCCGCGCTCGCGGAGCGCAGCCGCGACATCGAGGTGCTGGATCTGGGGGTCGCCGGCGGCCGCCAGGATCACTACGCGGCGGCGTTCGGGGGCGCGCTGGGCCTCTGGTTCACCGACCGCGTCGAGGTTCGGCGCCTCAAGCTGCGCCGTGACGTGCGCGCAGACCTCGAGCATCGGCTGGTGCTCGTCTATTCCGGCCAGTCTCGCATATCGGGCGACACGATCACCACGGTGATCGACGCTTACCGGGCGCGCGAGCGGCGCGTCGTGAACGCGCTGTCGCGCATGAAGGCGCTCGCGGAGCAGATGGTCGGTGCGCTCGAGGCGGGCGACGTCAGCGCCCTCGGCGTCCTCGTGGGTGAGCACTGGACCCACCAGCGGGCGTTGCACTCCGCGATCGCCACCGAGCGCATCGACGCGATCATCGAGCGAGGATGCGCCGCCGGCGCCCTGGGCGCGAAGGCGCTCGGCGCGTCGGGCGGCGGTTGCGTCGTTCTGGTCGCCGGGCCGGAGGGGGCGGACCGTGTTCGCGCCGCCGTCGCGCCGCTCGGAGATGTGATCCCGTTCGAGATCGACGAGCGCGGCCTCGTGGTCGGAGACCGTCCCGCCGGCGTTCCGACCACCGACAACGCGTGGGCGTAGCCGACGCCGACCTTCGCATCGCGCGCGGCGACGCGGTGGCGCTGGCGCGGGCGCTCGTGCGCGTCGACTCGCGCAACCCGACGTTGGTGCCGGGCGCGCCCGGTGAAGCCGCCGTCGCCCGATTCCTGTCCGGCGTTCTGGAAGCGTGGGGGTTCCGTGTCGAGCTGCACGACGCGTCACCTGGCCGCCCGAACGTCGTCGCGCGCGTCGGCGACCCGGAGGGTGGGCGCTCGTTGATGTTCAACGGTCACGTCGACGTCGTAGGCGTGGAGGGAATGGTGCACACGCCGTTCGGTGGCGAGGAGCGCGACGGGCGGCTCTACGGGCGAGGCGCCTCCGACATGAAAGCGGGCGTGGCCGCGATGTGTGCCGCAGCCGCCCGTACGGCGGCTGCCGGCGCGCTCGCCGGCGAGATCATCGTGGCCGCCGTCGTGGACGAGGAGTTCGAGAGCCTCGGCTCGCGCGCCCTCGTGGCGCGCGGCGTTCGCGCGGACGCCGCCGTCGTCACCGAGCCGACGCGCCTCGCGATCATGCCGGCACACAAGGGTTTTGTTTGGATCGACGTAACGCTCCACGGCCGCGCCGCGCACGGCAGCCGGTGGGATATCGGCGTCGATGCGATCCGCCACGCCGGGCTCCTCCTCGCGGAGCTCGACCGACTCGACACCGACCTGCTCCCCTCGCGCGGCCACCCGTTGCTCGGGCGGCCGTCGGTCCACGCGTCGCTGATCGAGGGTGGCACCGGGATGTCGACGTACCCGGAGCGCTGTCTGCTCAGGCTCGAGCGGCGCACGATTCCCGGCGAGCGGGTCGCCGACGCGGTTGCCGAAGTCGAGGCGGCCTGCGCGCGCGTGCGCGCCAGGCGGCCGACGTTCGCGGCCGACGTAACGGTCACGGTCTCACAGCAGCCGAGTGACGTGGACACGGACGCGCCGATCGTACGCGCGCTCGCCGCTGCGCTCGCCGCGCGTGGCGAGTCGACGCGGATCGAAGGCATGAGCGCCTGGACCGACGCCGCCATCCTCAACGACGCCGGCATCCCAGCTATTTGCTTCGGCCCGGGGGACATTAGCCTGGCGCACGCGGCAGAGGAGTTCGTTATCATCGAAGAGATCGAGCGGGCGACGGCAGTGCTCACCTGCCTAGCCGGCGAGTGGTGCGGCGGCACTAGGGCCGACAATCGCGTAGGAGCATGGCACAGTTGACCCACCAGCAGTACGAGCAACTCGAGCGCGCAGTCGCCGACGGACGCCGCATCGCGGTCCACCGCAGAGGAACCGAGTACGTCGTCGTCCCGGCGCGCCTCGGGATGCGGAACGGACGCGAGGTCATCGAGGCCAACAACCCGACGACCGGTGATTATCTCACCCTCTACCTCGACGAGGTCGACGCGATCGAGGTCGTCCGGTGACGGATCCACTGCCCTTCGTGGCGATTTACGCCGACGAGTCGTGTCTCGGCAACGGACGTGAGGGGAGCAACCCGGGCGGCGCGGCCGGCGTCATCGAGTACCAGCCGACGAACGGCGGCCGCCTCGTCCGGTTCGATTACTGGGTGTCCGAGCCGGCGACAACGAACAACCGCATGGCGATCCGGAGCGCGGTCGAGGCGCTGCGCATCGTCTCTCGAAAGGGGACGCGGTTGCGCGTGCTCTTCACGAGCGACTCACGCTATCTCGTGACCGGCATGCAGGAGTGGGTCTACGGCTGGATCGGCCGGGGGTGGCGGCGGAAGACGGGCCAGCTGGAGAACGTCGACCTGTGGCAGCAGGCTGTCGAACTCGCGCGGCCGCTCGAGACCGAGTGGCGGTGGGTGCGCGGGCATGCGGGGCACCCTCAGAACGAATACGCAAACCACCTCGCGACGCGGGCGGCGCGCGATCAGACGTCGTCGGACGGGCCGGTGCCGTCGGGGTTCGATGACTGGCTCGCGCGCGGGCGCGAGTCGGGGCGCTTATCGGCCGAGCCGGCCGCGTTCCCGGACGGGCGGCTCTTCCGGCCGTCGCGCCCATTGCCTTCGCAGGCGACGGACCTACCGGATCGGCCGAACAAGAGGAGGCGCGCGTGAGGACGCTGATTCTCGGGCTCATCATCGGGCTTGCTGCGGGTTACTTCTGGGGCTTTGGAGACGCGGCCGCGGGTAAGCCGAGCGTCGCGCAGCGCGTGTTGGCCAAGTTCGGTGTAGAAACGGTCAAGCGCGGCAACCGCCGCATCGAAGCGGCGATCGATAGTACGACGCGATGACAACGATCGCGGACAGCGGACTGCGGACTAAAGACCTCGGGACGTCTCTCGCCCGCGCGACACGCCGTGCAGTCCGCACCCCGCACGCCGCAATCCGGGCCCTCTAGCCACCGCAAATCCCACGACGACGGATGGACAACCTCGACCGCATGTTCCGCCATCTCGTGCGAACGATCCAAACCCGGCATCCGGAGTACCTCGGCCGGCCGTTCGAGGTCGCGGAACTGTATCAGACCATCTTGCCGTACCGGCTCCACCGGCGAGAGCTCGGACTCGACACGAATCAGGATTACGAAATGACGATGCTGGAGCTGCTCTCCGGAGCGCGCGGTTACCTCGTTGTCGACGACCGGATGCGTGACGCACTTCGCAAGGAGCTCGGCTCGGGCAACCCGGACCCGAGCGTGCTTCGGGAGTTCGCCGCCGCGCACGTCGCTCTGGCGTCGGACGCAGTGCGGCGGCTCGACACGCCGGAGGGACGCGACGGTGTGCGTGCGGAACCGATGCCCGCGGCTCCCGCACCGGCGTCCCGCCACACTCGCCCGCGCCCTTCGTCCGAGGACACACCCGCAGTGGCGACACCGACGTCGGCGCCGGCGCCCACCGCCTCGACGATCGCCGCGCCACGCCGCGGGAGCAGCGGCCACGCGCGGGTAGTCACCATTGCGGCGACCGGCGAGCCGTGCCGCTTCTGTGGCGGGGCGCTCCCTCCCGGCCGCCAGATTACGTTCTGCCCCCACTGCGGCCAGAACCTCACGGTCATCAATTGCGCCGCATGCGGCACCGAGCTCGAGCTCGGATGGACCTATTGTACGACGTGCGGGCGCGCGGTGGCGCCCCCGGAGTGATACCGATGCTCTCGCAGCTATTCGTTCGCATCCAACGCCCCAGCGCCCGGCGCCGCCGCGCACAAGGTGGCCTTCTCCTCGCGGCGCTCGCGGCACCGATCGCGTGCGCGACCGTCGGCACCCAGACGCCCCCGGAGAGCCCCGCCGGCGAGACCACTGCGGGTCCCCCGGCGACCGCTGGCTGGGCCGTGCGCACGCGGCAGCACGTCGATCTCTGGCTGCACGGGTACGGTCTGCTTCAGCGCGACACCGCGCGCATCCCGTTCTTTCGCCGCGGCTACCGCGAGCGAATGCTGGCCGCGCGTCGCCAGCTAGGCGTCACGACCGCGCTCGATCTAAACGCCGAGCGCCTCACCGAGCGTCTCGCCGCGAACCCGGCGCTGGTCAACGGCCAGTTCGTGCCGCTCTATTTCGAGTCCTTCGACGACATCCGCCGCGCGGTCGACCTGTTCATCCGCGTGCAAGGAGAGCCGCGCGCAGCCGGGAGCCAAGAAGGCGCCTTCTACGTGGCGCTGCTCGCCGCTTCGTTCCCGACCGCGGCCGACCGCGAATGGCTCCGCGTCTTCATGCAGTCACTCGGCGAGGAGAACGAGCGCTTTTACCGGCAGCATTGGACGGCCGCGCAGCGCACGCGGGCGCCGGCGCTCGCGGCTGTCGAAGCACTGTGGCGTGACACGTACGGGCGCCGGTTCGAGCGGTTTCTCTCGAACACCCAGCAGACGCGCGGCGAGATCGTGCTCTCGCTGCCGCTCGATGGCGAGGGTCGAACGATCACCGCGACCGCCGGCCGGCCCGGGATCATCGCCGTGCAGTATCCCGACGACGCCGCGACCGCCATCGAAGCGCTCTACGTGTTCGCGCATGAGGCGGTGATCCCAGTCATCACCACCGCGATCGCCGACAACGTCACGCCGGCGGAGCAGCGAAGCGGAGTCAGCGACCGGTACGCGGCGCACGGGGCCGTGCGGGGCGGCGCGCTCCTCCTCGAGCGCATCGCGCCGGAGCTCGCAGAGGGCTACATGCGCTACTATCTGCGCGCCACAGGTTCAGCCGGAGCCCCGACCGGGAACCCGCGCTCGGCGTTCGCGGCCGCGTTCCCGCTGCCCGACCTCATCATGAGCGCCGCCACCCGCCAACTGGAAGTCGTGCTCGGGGGGATCTGAGCGGGCTCCGAGCCGGGTAAAGGGAGGAGCGGCGAAAGAGCGAAGGCGTTTTTGGTGAACAGCGCGGTGACCCACCCCGCCCCCTACCGCACCTCGCGTGTCGACTTCGTATTCTTCAAGAGTATGGAAGACGACGGCCGCCCCCCGACCCTCCCGACGAAATCGTCGGCGTCGCTCGACCGTGCGGCGCTCGAGCGCGTGCTCGCACGCGCCGCCGAGCTGCAAGGCGAGAGTGGCGAGCCCGCCGAAGCGCTCTCGGAGCAACAAATCTTGGAGCTCGGGACCGAGGTCGGCCTCTCGGCCCACCACCTCCGCCAGGCGCTGGCCGAGGAGCGGACGCGGGTCGGCGCGCCGGCGACAGGGTCGGGTGTGCTGTCGCGGTTGGTCGGCCCGGCCGTCGTCTCATCCACGCGCACCGTCCGCGGTTCGGCGCAGGGGGTGCTCGCGCAGCTCGACGACTGGATGCAGCGCGAGGAATGCCTTCGCGTGAAGCGGCACTTCCCCGATCGGATCGTCTGGGAGGCGAGGCAGGGACTCTTCGACACGTTACGTCGCGGCTTGAACGTCGGCGGCCGCGGGTACGTCCTCTCGCGGGCACACGAAGTCAGCGCGACGGTCGTCCCGGTAGACGGTGAGCGCGCGCTCGTCCGATTGGACGCGGACCTCGGCTCGCATCGCTCGGCGGTTGCCGGTCAGGGAGCGACGCTGATCGGCTTTGGCGCCGTGTCGTCCGGCGTGGCGGTGGTCCTTGGCGTCCTCGTGCCGGTCGCCGTCGTGCCGGCCGTCGCGGCGGGTGTCATTGGGTACTACCAGGCTCGCAGCCGACACTCGCGCATGCTCGCCCGCGCGCAGCTCGCGCTCGAACAGGTGCTCGACCGACTCGAGCGCGGCGAGCTGCCCCGGCCATCGCTGCTCGGCGCGATCGCGGCGGCGGCGACGACGCTCCCCCGTGGCCGGAGGTGAGCGAGGCGCGCTGGTGAGCCGGCCGGCTGACTTCCGCGGCGTCTTCCGAACGGACGAGGACGCACGGGCTGTCTACGCCGAGGCGGCCGGCATTCAGCGCGCGGTGCCCCGCGCGGTCGCGGTGCCTGCGGACGTTGACGACGTGCAGGCCCTCGTCGCGTGGGCCCGGACGACCGGAACGCCACTCGTGCCGCGCGGGTCCGGCAGCAGCATGGCGGGCGGCGCGGTCGGGGACGGCGTCGTCCTCGACCTGAGCCGACTCGACGCCGTCGGCGATCCGGACGTCCAGCGTGGCTCGATCCGCGCGGGGCCCGGTGCGCTCCGCGCAGCCGTCGATCGCCGCGCGCGGCGCGAGGGGCTGCGATTTCCGGTGGATCCGTCGAGCGGCGCGTTCTGCACGGTCGGCGGCATGGCCGCCACCAACGCCGCCGGGGCCAGGTCGCTCCGCTTCGGCTCGACGCGCACCTGGGTCCGCGCCCTCGATTGCGTCTTCGACGATGGCACTCGCCGCGAGGTGCGGCGCGGAACTCCGCCGCCCTATGACGCTCCCGCGGTGGCGCGGTTCCATCGCGACGTCGCCCCCGCACTCGCGCCGGCCGCGCGCGCAGAATCGTGGCGACGTCTCGCCGTATGCAAGAACTCTTCAGGGTACGCCGTGGACGCCTTCGCCCGCAGCGCCGAGCTCGTGGAGCTCCTCGTCGGGTCCGAGGGCACGCTCGCGATCTTCGTCGGCGTCGAGCTCGACCTGGTGGATACTCCGGCAGCCACCGCCGGCGTGCTCGGCGCGTTCGGTTCGCTCGAGCGCGCGGCGGCGGCGGCGTTGCGCGCTCGCGAGGTCGGGGCGGCGGCCTGCGAGCTGCTCGACAGGACATTCCTCGACCTTGCCGCCGCGGGAGGGCGACCACTCCCGGTCGGTGATTCCACCGATGCCGTGCTGATCGCCGAGGTCGAAGGCGCGAGCGCGGACGGCGCGGCCGCCGCCGCCCGCCGCCTTGGCCGCGCGTTTCATGCCGTGGGCGCGACCGACGTTTCCCTCGCGCTCGATACCGGCGCAGCCACCGAGCTGTGGGATCTGCGGCACGCCGCGAGCCCAAGCCTCGCGCGGCTCGAGCCGACGCTGAAGTCGATGCAGTTCATCGAGGACGCCGCTGTCCCCCTGGGCCGCCTCGCCGATTACATGCGTGGCGTCAGGGAAATTCTCGCGCGGCACGAAGTCCGCGGCGTGATCTTCGGTCACGCCGCCGACGCTCACATCCACGTCAACCCACTCGTCGACGTCTCCCGCCCCGACTGGCGCGAGCGCGCGCTACAAATCCTTGACGAGACGACCGACCTCGTGGCGCGGCTCGGCGGCACGCCGTCGGGGGAGCACGGCGACGGGCGCCTCCGCACGCCATTGTTGGGTCGAGTATGGGACGCTCGGGCGCGGGAGGAGTTCATGCTCGTCAAGCGCAGCTTCGACCCGACCGGCATTCTCAACCCCGGCGTGAAGGTTCCGCTGGGGGACGATACCAGCCCGCTCGGCGGTGACGTGAAGTATGACCCCGCGCTTCCGCCGCTTCCCGAGGCGGCCCGCCGCGCGCTCGAGCGCGTCGCGGACGAGCGAGCGTATGCGGAGTTCCGGTTGGACCTTCTCGCGCGGGAGGGCCGGGGGCGGAGGGCGGAGGGCGGAGTCGCGTAGGCCCGCCAACCGCTACATTGTCGCCGTCCGTTCTGTCTCTACCCTCCCCCCTCCACCCTCAGCCCCTCGATGTTCTACTACGAGCCGCAGCTCACGCTCCTGGCGCGCCCCGCGTTCGCGGCGCCGGAGCACCTGCCGGTCAACTGGCTGGGCGAGAGCAGCGACGGGGAGCGGCTCGCGGAGTTCGCCGGCCGGTTGTGCTACATGAGTCAGGCGAACCCGGCAAAGCGCGCGACGCGCGACTACCTGGAGAACATCAAGCGTCAGGGTCACGGCAGCGTCCTCGAGCACGCGAACTACTCGATCTTGCTGGAGGGCGTGAGCCGCTCGCTGACGCACGAGCTGGTGCGACACAGGGCAGGCTTCGCGTACTGCTTGGATGGGGATACGCTGATCTACAGCGAGCACTGGGTCCGCGGAAAGCGCGACGGCACATCGAAGCGGACGATTCGCCAGCTCTACGAGATGACGAGGACGCCCCACGGCCGCTCGCGGCTCAAGCTGCTTCGCCTTCGTTGTCTGGACGAGGCGACCGGCACGTTCACCACGGGTCGGGTGCGCTCCGTAGTGCGCTCGGGAATCAAGCCCGTCGTCCGTGTCGAGCTCGAGGACGGCAAGGAGGTGGTGAGCACCGTCGACCATCGCTTCCTCACACCTGCGGGCTGGCAGCGGCTGGAGGACGCGCTGGGCGGGCTCCGCGTGCTGGCAAACGGCAGCGTTGCCGTGGGCAACCCCGAGGCGGCGTTGATGGTGAACGGGACACCGGCGTACCGGGACGTCGACTGGCTCCGCGCTCAGTATCACGTGCGCGGCCTGGATCAGCGATCGATCGCCCGCCTGGCGGGCGTCTCGGTGCATTGCATCCGGAGTTGGGTTCGGCGGCACCACCTGCAGAAGCCGATCGGCTCGTGGACTATCGGCCGCCAGCCCTGGAACCGCGGCGAGCGCTACGTCGCCGGCTGGCATCACGACCCGGAGACGCGGGCGCGACTCGCCGCTCGGAAGCGGGGCCCGAGGAACCCGGCTTGGCGTGGCGGGGTCACTCGCGCCGCACAGGTGCTCCGTGCGCCAGCAGTGGCCCTGCGTTCAGCGGTATTCGAGCGCGACAGCCACCGCTGCCGCCTCTGCGGCAGTCGCGGGGGACCTTTGACGCTTCACCACATCTTTCCGCAATGGGCTCGGCCGGATCTCGGCGCGAGCGCCGACAACCTGGCGACCGTGTGCCGTTTCTACCACGTGTCGCGTCTCAACGGCCATGAGCTCGAATACGTCGAGCACTTCGGGCGCCGGCCCGATGAGATCTCGCCCCGCGCTCGTCAGCCGCGGGGCGCCGGGCGTCTCCTCGTGCCGCGGGCGCGGCGCGTCGTCCGGGTTACCTACCTCGGCGAGCGCCAGACGTTCGACATCGAGATGGAGGGGCGGAACCACAATTTCGTCGCCAACGGGATCGTGACCCACAACTCCCAACTGTCCCAACGGTACGTCGACGAGTCCTCGGCGAGCTTCGTCGTGCCGCCTGCCGTTATCAGCGACGAGGCGCTGGAGCGCGCGTGGCGCGGGCAGGTCGAGGCGGCTCAGCGGACGTATGTCGAGCTGGTGGAGCAGCTCATGGGGCGGTACGCGTGGGTCGCTGACAAGGTTCACCGGCGGAAAATGGCGCGGGAGGCGGCGCGCGGCGTGCTCCCCAACTCGACCGAGACGAAGATCGTCGTCACTGCCAACGCCCGCGCGTGGCGCACGATGCTCGAGCTCCGCTCCAGTGAGGGCGCGGAGCTGGAGATCCGGCGGGCCGCCGTCGCGATGCTCCGGCTGCTGCAGGCCGAGGCGCCGGGGTTCTTCTCCGACTTCGAGCTGTATCAGGCGGACGACCGCCGCGAGGCCGCGCGGATCTCGTATCACAAGGTGTGACGACGAAAGAGGAGGGAGGAGGGAGGAAGGAGGAGGGAGAGGCGAGCGCTCCTTCCTCGCTCCTCCCTCCTCCCTCCTCCCCCCTCACACCAGCTCTTCCCCGACACCCGCGAGCGCCCCCAGCGCCTCGGCGAGTCGGGCGCGGTCCGCGCCGACGGCCTCGAAGAAGGCCCGGTCGGCGTCGTCGACGACATAGGCGGCCTGGCGCGCGAGCTTGCGCCCGGCCGCGGTCGGGCGGAGGACACGCGCGCGGGTATCGGTCGGGTGGGGCACGCGGCGGACGAGCTTCCGGCGTTCCAGGGCGCGGATGACTTGCGACGTCATCATCGCGTCGGCGCGGGCGTGACGGGCCACGCGGGCCTGCGTGAGCGGCGTGTCGTCGTCGGCGAGGACGGCGACGCCGGCGAGGAGCACGAACTGCACGGGCGTGAGGCCGAGCGGCGCGAGGGCGGCGCGCTGGCGCTGCTGCCAGCGGTTGGCCGCCTGCCAGAGGAGGAAGCCGGGGCTCGCGCCCGGCGCGGCGAAGAGGCGTGGGAGTCGCTTCGGCATCGTCGGGGCCTGCGGGTTTCGTATGCGGGCAGTTAATAAGCAGACATATAATATGCTCGCATGCTATCGCGCCACGATTTTTTTATTGCGCGCCGCCCGCGCGCGTCCTATCTTGCCCGCCGACGCGAGCAGGACGTGGCACCCGTCTTGCGCCTCGGGCGGGCGACTGCGAAAGACCGCGATGGCGCGCGGACGGCACGAGCGGCGTGGACGACGGCGCGCCGCGTACCCGCTGCAGGCGGGTGGGTCGGGGCGGAGGGACGCTCACGGGAGCCGCGAACGATCACCGGGGATCGGATGACGCGCATCGGTTTCGCTTACAACCAGAAGCCACAGCCTGACGCCGGCGCTGACGCCGGCTCTTCGTCGGCCGCTACGGCGGCCGACGAAGAGCCGCCCAGTAGTGGAGCCGGCGCCGCGGACGACCGCTACGCCGAGTGGGACACGCCCGAGACGATCGACGCGGTCGCGCGCGCGCTCTCGGCCTACGGCGCCGTCGTCCGCCTCGAGGCGAACGCCGAGTTCCCCGAGCGCCTGCGGGCGGAGCGCCCAGACATCGTCTTCAACATCGCCGAAGGCCTCACCGGCGTGAACCGCGAGTCCCACGTCCCCGCGATCTGCGAGTTCTTCGGCCTGCCCTACTCGGGCAGCGACCCCCTCACCCTCTCGACCTGTCTCCACAAGGGCCGCACCAAGGAGGTCCTCGCGTTCAACGGCGTGCCCACGGCGCCGTTCGCCGTCGTCGAGTCTGTGCGCGACCTCGAGATCCTGCTCGACGGGCGCCAGGAGGAGATGCTGCCGCTCGCCGCTCCGTCGCGGCGCCTGCCCGGCGCCTTCCCACTCTTCGTCAAGCCGGTGCACGAGGGGTCGTCGAAAGGCGTCACCGTCCGGAACCTCGTGCGTTCGCGCGACGAGCTGTTGACGCGCGTCACCGAGCTGCTCGGCGCGTACGCGCAGCCCGTGCTGGTCGAGGATTATCTGCCGGGCGCGGAGTTCACCTGCGCCGTCCTCGGCAACGGGGCCGACGCGCGTGTGCTCCCTATCGTCAGCATGAACTTCGCCGAGCTCCCGGCCGCCGTCGCGTCGATCTATGGCTTCGAGGCGAAATGGGTCTGGGATACGCCCGACCGCCCACTGCACATCTTCGACTGCCCGGCCCCAATCCCGGACGTACTGTGCCGGACGATTGAGGCCGTGACCCTTCGGGCCTACCAGGTCCTCGGCTGCCGCGACTGGGCCCGGGTCGACGTGCGGCTCGACGCCGCCGGGGCGCCAAACGTCGTGGAGGTCAATCCGCTCCCGGGCATTCTCCCCGACCCCGCGGACAACTCCTGCTTCCCGAAAGCGGCGCGCGCCGCCGGCATGAGCTACGACATGTTGATCCAGACTTGCCTCACGCACGCCGCCGCCCGCCAGGGCCTGCCGCTGGCGCGCGGACGGCGCGTGCCGGTGCGCGGCCGCGCGGTCAAGGTGAGCTGACGCGATCCGACGGACGGAGGTGAGCGCCCGATGAAGATCGCCGTGTTGTTCGACGGACCGTCCGCACTCGCGAAGAGCCCGGACCTGCTCATCCTCGGCACGGTCGAGGCGGTCGAGGACTCGCTCGCCGCCGAGGGGAACGAGATCGTGCGCGTCCCCGTGCACCCCGACGGCCGGTGGATCGAGCGCGTGCGCCGCGGCAAGTTCGACCTCGCGTTCAACCTCTGCGAGGGCATCGACGGCGTGGCGACCCTCGAGCCGTCGGTCATCTCCGTGCTCGAGCTCTGCGGGCTCCCGTACACCGGAAGCGCGAGCTGGACGACCGCGCTCTGCCTCCGAAAGCCGCTCGCCAACGCGCTGCTCGATCGCGCCGGGCTGCCGGTGCCCCGCTGGCACTCCGTCCGCCGCGGGGGCGCGTTGCCGGCGGTCGGCTTCCCCGCGATCTGCAAGCCGGCGGCGGAGGACGCGTCGCTCGGCGTGGAGCAGCGGTCGGTCGTCCGGACGACGCGCGCGCTCGCGGCGCGCGTCGGGGCGATGCTCGAACGGTGGGACGAGGTCCTCGTCCAGCGCTTCATCGACGGGCGCGAGGTGAACGTCGGGATCCTCGGCGAGACGGCGCTCCCGATTGCGGAGATTGATTTCGGGGATATGCCCCGCGGGCTCTGGCGCATCGTCAGCTACCGTTCGAAGTGGGAGCAAGGGAGCGACGAGGACGTCGGTGGGGTGCCCCGCTGCCCGGCCGACCTTCCGCCCGAGGTCGCGGCGGAGGTGCGGCGCGTCGCGCTCGGCGCCTGGCGGGTCGTCGGCGGGCACGGCTACGGCCGCGTGGACATGCGCATCGACGCCGCCGGGCGGCCGTGGATCCTCGAGGTCAACGCGAATCCCGACTTCGCGCCTGATGCCGGTTTCGCGCGCATGGCCCGCGCGGCGGGCATCGAGTACGCCGCCCTCGTGCGCGCGGTGTGCGAGCTCGCGCTCGCGCGGACGCGCGGTGTGCCGTCGACGGAGGAGCACTGGGTGCTCGCGCGACAGCTTTCGGGCGTCGCCCCGCCGCAGGGCGCGGGCGTCCTCGACCTCTTCGCCGCCGAGGCGAGCTGACCCCGCCGGAATGACCGCCTCCCGCCTGGGCACCCTGGAGTCGCGGCACCGCGGCCGCCTCGCAGAGATCCTCGCGGCGACGCGGTTCTTCAGCACCGAGGAGGTACGGGTCGCGCTGGAGCTGTTCGACGAGACCTTCGGCGCGGTGGGAGGTGGGAGGTGGGAGGTGGGAGCAGACTCCGAGCCTTCTCCGCCCTCCCACCTCCCACCTCCCACCTCGGCTTACGAGTTCTTCGGTACCTTCGACACCGCCGATAACCTCCTCGGCTACGCCTGCTACGGCCCGACGCCCGGCACGAATGGCACGTTCGATCTCTATTGGCTCGCCGTCCACCCCGCCGCGCAGGGCGCCGGCGAGGGGAGCCGACTCCTCGGCGAGGTCGAGCGCAGGCTGCGGGCGCGCGCGGGCCGGCTGCTCATCGTCGAGACATCGTCCCGCGACGCGTATGAGCCGACGCGCCGCTTCTACGGCTCGCGCGGCTATCGCGAGGCCGCGCGCATCTCCGACTTCTTCGCCCCGGCCGACGACCGGGTGATCTACGCCAAGCGGCTCACGCCGCGGACGACGTCGGCGGACAAGCCCTCTTCAGCCCACTGATCAGCGCGGAGCGCGTCACCATGAGTGACTGGCAGAAGACCTTGCGGGAAAGCGTCGACACTCTCGAGAAGCTGGCGGAGCGGTTCGGCAGCGACGTCATCGACGTCGAGGCGCTGCGCCCCGCCTTCGACAACTTCCAGATGCGGATCACCCCTGCCGCGCTGGCGCAGATTAAGGAAGTCGGCGACCCGATGTGGACTCAATACGTGCCGACGGTCGAGGAGCTGGAGGTTGTCGACGGCGTCATCGACTCGCTCGACGAGGACGCCGACTCGCCGGTGCCCAACATCACGCACCGTTATCCGGACCGCGTGCTCTTCCTCGTCAGCCCGGTCTGCGCCTCGTACTGCCGCTTCTGCACTCGGCGGCGCAAGGTCGGCGATCCGGAGAAGATCCCGCTCAACCAGTACGACTCCGCATTCGAGTACATCCGCCAGCACCCCGAAGTCCGCGACATCATCCTGTCCGGCGGCGACCCGATGATGCTCTCCGACCGCCGCCTCGAGTACATCTTCCAGCAGCTGCGCGAGATTCCGCACGTCGAGATCATCCGCATCGGGAGCCGCATCACGTCGCACCTGCCTGAGCGCATCACGCCGGAGTTCTGCGAGATGGTGCAGAAGTATCACCCGGTGTACATGAACACGCACTTCAACCATGCGAGCGAGCTGACGCCGGCCGCCGTCGCGGCGCTCGACCGGCTCTCGAAGGCCGGCGTCCCGCTCGGCTGCCAAACGGTGCTGCTCCGGGGCGTGAACGATGACCCCGCGGTCATGAAGGAGCTCATGCACGCGCTCCTCAAGGCGCGCGTCCGACCGTACTACATCTACATGGCCGACCAGGTGGCGGGCGGCGAGCACTTCCGCACCACCGTGCAGAAAGGCCTCGAGATCATCAAGGCGCTGCGCGGCTGGACGTCCGGGCTCGCGGTCCCGCACTTCGTGATCGACGCGCCCGGCGGCGGCGGCAAGGTGCCGCTGCTCCCGGAGTACGTCGAGGAGATCACCGACGACACTGTCGTGTTCCGGAACTACGAGGGTAAGCGCTTCGTGTACAAGCAACCGAAGCGACCGGCGGCGGGGTGCGGCACGTCGGGCGACGGCGCCGAGGTGGTGCCGATCGAGGTGGGCGCCTCCACCAAGACAGCCGTGCGCCGCGCGTCGCTCCGCAAGTCCGCGACCGGCTGAGCCACTCGCCCGAGTCGAGACACGGCGGGCGGGAGCCTTCTCCCCGCCCGCTGTTCGCTCGCGGGTCGCACTAGCCGCCCATCAGGGCCTCGCTCGAGCTCGCTGAGTCTACGTCCCGGGACTCGTCCCGAATCGGGGCCGCTCGAGCCAGGCCATGCCTCCCGTGACAGCACCGAGCGCCCGGCTTGCCGCACAAATCTTGCCCCGGTCCACCTCAGCGCCCTACCTCATCGCGAATCACAGAGGCTGAATGCCGCGACAAGATCCTGTACGCGTGCGCGTTGCTGCGAGTGGGCTCGCGGACGTCGGCGAGCCATGCGCCCGCGTGAGTCGAACGCTCCTCGATGCGCTCGGACTCGACGAAGGGGCGCCGGTCCGCCTCGTTGCGTCCGACCGATCGGTACTCCTGCGCGCGTACCCCGGGGGCGTCGAGGACGACGGCCTCGACGTCGTGAGGATTGACGGGGCACAGCGCCGAAAGTTGGGCGTGGAAGTCGGCGATGTCGTCCTGTTGGCGCGCTACGACGGCCGGGCCGCCGAGCGCGTGTGCCTCGTTGCCTTGGGTGATCTCGGCGAGGCGGATCTCCCGATGGGGGAGATCCGCAGCGCCCTTGCCGAGCGTCCCGTCATAGTCGGGGACACCGTAAAGGTCACGCCGACGCGCAAGACATTCGGCGCGGAGCTCAACCTGCTGGGGCTAACGCTCGCCGGCGTCAGCGGGTCTGTGAACGATGCGCACGGCGTGATACTTCGCGTGACGGAAACGATTCCCGCCGGCGTCGTCACCGTCGGTGACGCGACGCAGATCGACGTCCGTCACGCGGCCGCGGGCGGGGATGTGGCCGGCGCCTGAGGTCCTCCGCCATTCGGCGGATCCGTCGACCGCGAGAGCAGCGTGAGCGAGCTCCGGCTTCAAGTTGCGCGCGCTCGCCCGCCGGATGTGGGTCGGGGCGTGGCGCGGCTTAGTCGCGACGCCCTGCGCACTCTCGGCCTCGGGAACGAGGGCGTCGTGGAGATCACCGGCGAGCGACGCACGGCCGCGATCGCAATGCCATTGCCGCCCGAAGATCGCGGGCTGGAGATCGTGCGCATCGACGGCATCTTGCGGTCGAACGCGTGCGTCAGTCTCGGCGACGCCGCACTCGTTCGGCGAGCTCAGGTCGCCGCCGCGCGGCACGTCCGACTCGCACCGGCCTCTCCGGGACCGCGGCTCGCAGGTTCGGCCGACGCGCTTCGGCGCACCCTGCTCCGTCGCGCGCTGGTGGCCGGCGACGTTGTGACCACTTCGATCGAGCACGGAGACGGCGCCGGCCGGCCGAGCGGCTCGCCCGCATTCGGACTGCACGAGATCCGTCTTCGGGTGGTGGCGACCGATCCGACCGGCGTCGTCCAGATCTCGCACGCGACGGAGTTCGAGTTGCTCGCCGAGCAGGTCCCGACGGATGGTGAGCCGCATGCGGGCGTCAGCTACGAGGACCTGGGCGGACTCGATGATGCGATTGCGCAGATCCGCGAGATGGTCGAGTTGCCCTTGAAGCATCCGGAGCTCTTCGACCGACTCGGGATCGATCCACCAAAGGGCGTGTTGCTGCACGGCCCTCCCGGCACGGGGAAGACACTCCTCGCGCGCGCGGTAGCCAACGAGGCGGCCGCCCGATTCTTCTCTATTGGCGGGCCGGAGATCATCGGTCCGTACCTCGGCGAGTCGGAGCAGCGACTGCGCGAGATGTTCGACCGCGCGGCCAAGACCGCGCCCGCGATCATCTTCATGGACGAGATCGACGCGATCGCCCCGAAGCGCGACGCGGCGCGCGGCGAGACGGAGCGGCGCATCGTCGCGCAGCTGCTCGCGGCGATGGACGGCCTGAAACCGCGACGCAACGTCGTCGTGATTGGGGCGACGAACCTCCCCGACTCGCTCGACGAGGCGTTGCGACGCCCGGGCCGCTTCGACCGCGAGGTCGCCGTCGGCGTCCCCGACCGGGGCGGACGGCGGGAGATCCTGTCCATCCACACTCGCGGCATGCCCTTGGCACCCGACGTCGACCTCGACGCGATCGCACGGTCGAGTCACGGGTTCGTGGGCGCCGACCTCGCGGCACTCGCGCGCGAGTCGGCCATGGAGGCCGTCCGACGCACGCGGTCAGAGCTCGGCCTCGTCAGCCCCGACCTTCCGCCAGCCGTCGTCGAGCGTATCCAGGTAACGGGCGCAGACTTCGCGGCCGCGAGGCGTCGTGTCCACCCGTCGGCGATGCGCGAGATCCTCGTCCAGGTCCCTGAGGTCCGCTGGGAGGACATCGGCGGCGCCGACGCGGCCGTGCAGACGCTCCGCGACGGCATCGAGCTACCGTTGCGCGATCCTGAAGCGTTCCGCCGCCTTGGGATCCGCGCCGCCCGCGGCTTCCTGCTTTTCGGACCGCCGGGCACCGGGAAGACGCTCCTCGCGAAGGCCGTCGCCCACGAGGCCGATGCCAATTTCATCGCCGCGAAGGCGTCCGACTTACTGTCGAAATGGTACGGGGAGTCGGAGCGCCAGATCGCCCGTCTGTTCGCGAGGGCGCGCCAGGTCGCGCCCACCGTCGTTTTCATCGACGAGCTCGACGCCTTGGCGCCGCAACGCGGCAGCACACCCGCCGATTCCGGCGCATCGGAACGAGTCGTCAACACGCTCCTGGCGGAGCTCGACGGCCTCGAGGAGCTGAGCCGCGTCGTCGTGATCGGGGCAACGAACCGTCCGACCCTAGTTGACCCCGCGCTGCTCCGCCCCGGACGGTTCGACGAGCTCGTATACGTCCCGGTGCCTGACGTCGTCGGTCGACGCAAGATCTTGGGCGTTCACACGACGCGGATGCCGCTCGCGCCGGACGTCGACCTCGACCTGATCGCGGAACGGACGGGCGGGTTCACGGGCGCGGATCTCGAGGGGCTGGTCCGCCGCGCCGGTCTCTACGCGTTCCGCCGGTCCGCGGACGTGGAGGCGGTCCCCATGACGTGCTTCGAGCGGGCGCTCGAGGACTCACATCCGTCGGTCTCGGCTGATGTGGAGCGCGAGTACGAATTGATCTTGGCCGAGCTGAAGCGCGAGAGCCCGACCGGGCGGCGACGCATCGGCTTCGCCGTCGACGCGTCGCCCAGCCGACCCGATCTTACTTCCGCGTAACGAGGATCGCGCCCTGCACGTGGCCGGTCCCGTACCGGTTCGTGGCCTCTGACGGGTTGAGGTAGCGGATCTCGCGGATCTCGTGGGCGCCGATGTTGTTGAGCACTTCCACCGTGCCCATTCGCGTGCCGTCGAGGTAGACCCAGATCACGTCCTGCGTCGCTGCATTACCGAGCGTTGTCGTGCCGCGCGTGCGGAGGAACTGGGGACGCAGCTGCTCGATCACCTGGCGCGCAGTCAGGGTCGGCCGGGCCGCGAGCTCCTCGGTGGTGATGACGTTGGGGTCCCTGCGCGGCCGGTTCGGCGTCGGCGCCGCTGCGGTCTGCGGCTCGCCGGCCTGGGCGGTCGCGCCAGACGACGCGCAGGCGGCCACACCGGCGAGTGTGCCGGCGAGCAGCAGTGTGCGGCTTAGGGCGGTCATGGTCGTGGGATTGAGGTTGTCGGATCGGGCGCGGGCGGCGTCAGTGCGCCGCGACGACCTCCTGCTCCTTCGTCTTCGCGGCCTCGGCGACCACGCGCTGCGCCGCCTCGCTCGGCATCTCCTCGTAGCCACGGAAGCGCCGCGAGTACACGGCGCGTCCCTGCGTCATCGATTGCAGCGCACTGCCGTACAGGTGGAGCTCCGCGTGTGGGACGACCGCACGAATCCGCGTTTGCCCGGTGCCCGAGCCGCCGTCGACGGTCTCGGTCCCGAGAATGTGGCCGCGGCGGCCGGACAAGTCGCCCAGCACGTCGCCCATGTACTCGTCGGGGATCGTGATCTCGAGCTCGTCGAGCGGCTCGAGCAGGATCGGCTTGCACTTCGGGGCGACGGTCTTGAACGCGAGGATGCCGGCCATCTTGAACGACATCTCGTTCGAGTCGACGCTGTGGTACGAGCCGTCGAAGAGCTCGACCTTGAAGTCGACTACCGGGAACCCGGCGAGAACACCGCGCTCGGCGGCTTCCTGGACGCCGCGGTCGACGGCCGGAATGTACTGCTTCGGGATGGCGCCACCGACGATCTTGTCGATGAAGACGTAGCCTTCGCCGCGCGGCATCGGCGCGATCCGCACCCAGCAGTCACCGAACTGGCCACGGCCGCCGGTCTGCTTCTTGTGGCGCCCCTGCCCCTCTCCCTTTCCCTTGAGCGTCTCGCGGTAGGCGATGCGCGGCTTCGTCATCTCAGCCTGGACGGCGAACTTGCGGCGGAGCTTGGCCATGACCACGTCGAGGTGCCGCTCGCCGACGCCGGAGACGATAGTCTCGTGCGTCTCCGCGTTGTAATGCGTCTCGAAGGTCGGGTCCTCGTCGTGGAGGCGATGCAGCCCGACCTGGAGCTTTTCCTCGTCCGCGCGCGCCTTGGCGTGAACGGCGAAGTGCACCATGCCCTCGGGGAACCGGATCTGGGGCAGCCGGACGGGGTGCTCGCGCGTCGAGAGTGTGTCGTTCGTGTGCGTGTTCTTCAGCTTGGCCACGCACCCAATGTCACCGGCGCAGAGGCGGGTCACCTCGATGCGGTCCTTCCCCTGGGCGACGCTGAGGTGGTTGAGCTTCTCCTGCACGTCGCGCGTCGCGTTGTACACGTCGTGGCCGTTGACCACGGAACCCGAGAAGATCCGGAAGAAGGAGATGTCGCCGATGTGCGGCTCCGACATCGTCTTGAAGACGAGCGCCGCGAACGGCGCTTTGTCGTCGGCGTGCATCTCGATCGTCTGATCGCCCTCGGCGCCCTTGAAGGCGTGCAGCTCCTCCATCTCCCATGCGTTCGGCATCAGCTCGACGATCGTGGACAGGACGGCGCGCGTGCCGAAGAGCTGCTCGGCGGAGACGCAGAAGAGCGGGAACAGCTCCATGCGCTTCATCGCCTCCTTCATTCCCGCGATCGCCTCCTCGCGCGAGATCTCGCCGCCCTCGAGGTAGCGCTCGAGCAGCGAGTCGTCGGTCGCCGCGATCGTTTCGATCAGCTCGTTGTAGTACTTCTCGAACTGGCCGCGCATGTCCGCGGGAACGTCCACCTCGTCGTACTCGCCGGTCTTCGTCCCCTTCTTGAAGAGGTGCGCCGTCTTCGTGAAGAGGTTGATGATGCCGTGGAAGTCCGCGCCCTGGCCGACCGGCACCTCGATCGGGATGACCTTGGACGTGAGGCGCGCCTTGATGTCCTGGTAGACGCGGTCGAAGTTCGCGTGCTCCTTGTCCATCATCGTGACGACGAAGAGCACGGGGTCCCGGCGGGCGACTGCTTCGCGGAACATCCGCTCGGTCCCGACCTCGACGCCGGCGGTCGCGCTGACGACGCAGAGGGCGCCGTCGGCCGCCGCGAGCCCGGCGATGGCGTCGCCCTGAAAGTCGAGAAACCCGGGCGTGTCGATGATATTGATCTTCGTGCGCTCCCACTCGGCGAACGCGCATCCGAGGTTTATCGAGTACCCGCGCTCGATCTCCTCGGGCGAGTGGTCGGTCAGCGACGTGCCCTCCCTGACCGACCCGTGGCGCTTGCTGGACCCTGACACGAAGGCGAGCGCGTCGACCAGACTGGTCTTCCCGCTCGCCCCGTGACCGACCACCGCGATGTTGCGGATTTCAGAGCCGGAGTACTCCCGCATGACGTAGTCCTTGCTGGGCTTGTGAGCTTGTGAGCTTGTGGGCTTTTGAGGTGACCGCGGCCGGGCACGCCCTCGCGCCTTGGCGCGCGCCCGGCCGGCCGCCACTGTCTCTTCGCCCAGAGGTTGCCGGGGCGGCAAGGTACAGTCAAGGGGACAAAAAGACGGCCTCGGCACGAGGGGCGGCACGCGTTCGAGAGCTCCAGCCGTTCCTCGTAACCCCGCACGTTATGCAAGGTGCGGTCTCACAAGCCCACAAGCCCACAAGCCCGCACCCACCAAGCAAAGCGGGCGGCTCGGAAGGGCCGCCCGCTCGGATCTGACAAGGTAGCGTCGTCTTCAGTCACCCTCGTACTCGAAGGCCAAGCCGTCCGCCTCGCGCAGGCGATCGAGCATCGACTCGAGGGGCGCGAAGACGGGGACGGTGAGTCCGACGATCGGACCCAGCGACACGGTGATCGCCCGCCGCGCGCCTTCGGGCCAATCGGGCATCGACAGGCCGGCCGCGAGGCGGCGGATCAAGCTGCCGAACTCGGCGAGAAGCTGGCCCGCCGTCGCGCGCAGGCGGTCGAGCGGGATCTCGAGGTCGCGCGTCACCAGCTGACCGCTGCGCACATCGCGCCACGCCGCGTCGCCGAGGGCGCCGCGCTCGGGCCACAGCCCGAGATGACGAATTGCGTCCCCGCTCCCGTCACCGGTGCGGTGCGACTCCACCGCCGCGGCAAGGGCCAGCGCGAGCGACTCGGGGTCCGGGACGCCGTACACCGTGACCACGTCGCGCCACGGCCGATCGGCGTCCAGCGGGGCCGGCACCGAGTTCACGTGCGCGAGCACCGGTGAGTGATCGGGGGCCTCGTCAAGCATCACCAGGATGTCCATGCCCCCTCCTGCGAAGTGGAATTGACCGACTGCCGAAACGCGTTCGATCACCGCGAACATCTCCGACGAACTGCCGACTGGCTTCGGCGACCTCCATAACGATCGCCGGCGCGAAAAGTTCCACCCGCGTGGCGAGCCGCGGCGGCGCGGTCTGCGTGCTTGAACCGCCACCGCAAGCTCCACCTTCCCTGTTGCGAGAGCCCGTGACGGAGGTCACAGCGGCGTCACGGTCTGTCTACAGCGTCGCGTACGCGCTCAATCACTCCACAGGTACGAGGTGGCAAGGCGCATGCCCACCCCGAGCGCGACGCCAAGTACTATGTGCAGCGCGATCACCTGCGCCGGTACCAGCACGTCAGATACGTTCATGCCGAGCAAACGGCCCGCGATGAGAACGTGCACCGCAAGGGTGGCGACGGTGGCGACGACCGCCGCTCCCGCGAGCCGCAGGCCACGCATTCCGCGGGCGAGTCTTGCGAAAAGCAGTCCCCACCCGAGCGTGACCGCGAGATGCGCGAGTACACCGACTACGGTCACTACTGGATGAAAACCCCAGATGCCACCCGCTCGGTCACCAAGAAGCAGCGTCGCGATCGAATTGAACGGACGCGCGGGTGTGCCCTGCTGAATCCCGAATCCGAGGAGCGCGCCCGCGGTCGCGGCCGCGGCGAGTGTCCCGGTCAGTATGCCCTGGGTCAGCGTCGCGTGCTGGGGGTGGCCGGGGCGCACGGCACAAAGGAAACGACCCGGGGCCGACCACTCAAGGGTCCGGGCGGCGGGGCGAAGCCTTGGCGCGACGGGTTAACGAACGGTCCCCGCCGCCGTCTCACTCCCGATTCCATCCTCGTTTGAGCCCATGAGACGACTCCCTCATCAGGCGGCGGCGCTGCTCGCCGTCACGCTCGCTGCGACGGCATGCGCACGACCGCCGGCACTCGGCGAGGCGCACCGCGCCAGGACCGGCGCCGCGGTTGGCCCTGCCGTCGAGGCGCGCGACCTCGCGGCCGATCAGCAGATAGCGCACGCGCTCAACCGGTTGACGTTCGGGCCGCGGCCCGGCGACGCGGAGCGGGTCAGGGCGCTCGGCGTCGACCGCTGGATCGCCATGCAGCTCGAGCCGCGCCGGATCGACGACGCCGCGACGGAGCGCCTAATCGATCGCTTCGAGATGCTCGACGCCGAGCCGCGCGATGTCGCGGCGTTGTTCGCCCGCGTGCGGCGGGCCAGGCGCGAGCAGGCGATGCGGGCGGACACGGCACCGCGGGGGTCCGCCCGTCGGGAGGCGATGGACGCCGACCCCGAGCTCCGCGTCGCTGCGCGCCGGCTGCAGCGCGCCGTTGGCGACCTACAGACCGCCAAAGTGGCGCGGGCGGTGGCGAGCGAGCGCCAGCTGCAAGAAGTCATGGTCGACTTCTGGGAGAACCACTTCAGCGTCTTCGCCGGCAAAGGGCAGACGCGGCTCTTCCTCACGCACTACGACGCCGACGTCATCAGGCCGCATGCCCTGGGCAAGTTCCGCGACCTGCTTGGCGCGGTCGCCAAGAGCCCGGCGATGCTCTTCTATCTGGACAATTGGCGGAGCGCGGCGGACAGCAACCATCGCACGCTAGCGGGGTCGTCCCGGCCGCGCCGGTGCGCCGAGCGCGGCGCGCGCTGCGCGGCGCAGCGGCGCCCCCGTGGCCTCAACGAGAACTACGCGCGCGAGCTGCTCGAGCTCCACACACTGGGCGTCGACGGCGGTTACACGCAGCACGACGTGATCGAGGTCGCACGCGCGCTCACTGGCTGGTCGATCGAGCAGCGCGAGGGCGCGTTCGTTTTCCGTCCGGCGGCTCACGACGCCGACGAGAAGGTGGTGCTCGGGCATCGCCTCGCCGCGGGACGTGGGATCGAGGATGGCGAGCAAGTGCTGGACATCCTCGCGCGGCACCCTGCGACTGCGCGGCACGTCGCGCGTAAGCTCGCGCAGCGATTTGTTAGCGACTCGCCCCCGCCGGAGCTCGTCGCGCGCGCGGCGGCGACCTACGCCCGGACCGACGGTGACATCCGTGAAGTCGTGCGCACCATCGTGACGAGCCCGGAGTTCTTCGGCCGGGCCGCCTATCGCGCGAAGGTCAAGTCGCCCTTCGAACTCGTGGTCAGTGCGCTGCGAGCCGTGAACGCGGACGTCGACACCACGCCGCGGACAGCGCAGATCGTGGCCCGGCTCGGGCAGCCGATCTTCGGACGCCAGACGCCGGACGGATGGCCGGAGACGGGCGACGAGTGGATGAACGCGGGCTCGATCCTCAACAGGATCAATTTCGGTCTTGCGCTCGCCGGCGGTCGCGTGCCCGGGGCGACGCTCGAGCGGTGGCCGCACAGCGCGACGCTCGCGAGCGCACCGCGCGACTCGCAGGTCGAGGGGGTCGCGCGGACGATCCTCGGCGGCGAAGCGTCGCCGGAGACATGGGCGATCCTCCGCTCGGGTGAGAATCCGCTCGCCCGCGCCGCCGCGGACACGAACGACGTTGCAGTCGGCGACCCGACATCCGTCACGTCGGCCGGCGGCGAGCGGCCTCGCGCGCGCGGAATGCGCGCAGGCGCCCGAGCGCTCGCCCGACCGGTCGCGCTCGAGGGGGTCGCGCAGCTGGTCGGACTGGCCCTCGGGGCCCCCGAGTTTCAGCGAAAGTAGGAGTCGAGGAGCGATACGATGAACCGACGCGCGTTCATGAAGTCGGGCGCAATGGCGCTCGTGACGATGGGGCTGAGCCCGAGCTTCCTGCGGCGCGCTGCTTACGCCGCCGACCTACTCGGCGGCGCGGCGGCACGCGGCGGGCGCAGCAAGACCCTCATCTGCCTCTTCCAGCGGGGCGCGGCGGACGCGCTGAACGTGCTCGTCCCGCATGGCGACCAGGCGTACTACCGGCACCGCCCGACGATCGCCGTTGCGCGCCCGGCGCGGGGCGCGACCGCGGCGGCGATCGACCTCGACGGGTTCTTCGGACTTCACCCGTCGCTCGCGCCGTTCAAGGAGCTGTGGGATCGCGGCCTCCTCGCGCCGATCCACGCCGTGGGGAGTCCGAGCAGTACGCGCTCGCACTTCGACGCGCAGGATTACATGGAAAGCGGCACGCCGGACCGCAAAGGCACGCGAGACGGATGGCTGAACCGTTACCTCGCCACGCGCGGCACGTGCGAGGCGTGCGTGCCTGCGAAGCCATCGCCGTTCCAGGCGGTGGCCATGAGCGCCCAGACGCCGCGCGTCCTGGCCGGCCCGGCGCCGACCGTGGCGATGAGCAGCCTCGAGGAGTTCACCGTCCGCGCCGCGAGCGCGAACCTCGAGCGGCGGATCGAGGCGCTGTACCGAACCGGGAGCGCCGACATCGTGCACGCCGCGGGCGGCGAGATGTTCGAAGCGGTCCGCATCCTCAAGGCGGCCAACCCCCAGAAGTACCTTCCCGAGCACGGCGCGGAGTATCCGCGCTCGCCGTTCGGCCAGCGGCTGCGGCAGATCGCGCAGCTCATCAAGGCTGATGTTGGCCTCGAGATCGCTTTCGCCGACGTCGGCGGCTGGGACACCCACGTGAACCAGGGGTCGGCGAACGGGCAGCTCGCAAATCGCCTCGACGACTTCGCGCGCTCGGCCGCGGCCCTCGTGGCCGATCTCGGCGACCGCATGGCGGACGTCGTGATCCTGACGATGTCGGAGTTCGGCCGCACGGCGCGCCAGAACGGCAACGGCGGTACGGACCACGGGCACGCGGGCGCGATGTTCGTCATCGGCGGCCCGGTGAAAGGCGGTCGTCAGGTCTTCGGCCGCTGGCCCGGCCTCGAGCCCGAGCAACTCTACGAAGGCCGCGACCTCGCCCTTACGACCGACTTCCGCGACGTCTTCGGCGAGGTAGTGAGCAAGCACCTCGGGAGCGCTAAGCTCGAAGCGGTCTTTCCGGGGTTTGATGCGCAGAAGGGGTGGGTCGGTTTGCTGTAGGCGCGCGAAGCGCGCCTACAGCACACGCTATCAGCTCTCGGCTATCAGCTATCAGCTATCAGCTATCAGTCGCAGGGACGGCGGCGGGTGCCCGCGCAGCGGGCGGGCGGGCCGCTGATTCGGTGCAGGGAGTTCCTGGTTGCGGGAGGGCGCCTCACACAAAATGCAGTCAAAGCCCCGCCCGCGCTGCGCGCGAGGCGGGGCAGTCCTTAGTACTGATAGCTGATAGCTGAGAGCTGAGAGCTTCGGACCGAGGCGTCAGAACCTGATGATCCGACGAAAGACGCGGCCAATCTCCCGCCGCACGTCGCGCGTCCACGGGTCGTCGCGCGAAGCCGGCGCGCCTGGATCATCCTCGTGGATGTCCCCGGGCTCCTCGACGTGCCAGAGGGGTGGCGAGCTGTGCTCGCGACAGGGTTCCACCGGCTCGTGGCCCGGGCGGAAGAACTCGCGCTGACGCGCCGGGCACCATTCGTTGGCCAGCTCGCCCGTCTGCGGGTCGATGACGCGCACGACCATGTTGTCCGGCACGTACCACGCGCTGTTGCGCGGCTCGCGCCAGCCGCGCGCGTAGAACTGCGCCCACGCCGGGGCGGCGATTCGTCCGCCGCTGGCCGAGCCGCCGTTGATCGGCCGCGGCTGGTCGTAGCCGAACCAGATGCCCGCGACGAGCGTCGGCGTGTAGCCGATGAACCAGACGTCCGTTCCGCTGTTCGTCGTCCCCGTCTTGCCGGCCACCGGCGCGGTGATACCCATGTCGCGCACGGCGCGCCCGCTCCCGTAGTCGACGACCGCCCGGAGCA
>JBHELH010000313.1:0-38443 GCA_046263215.1 Gemmatimonadaceae bacterium
ATCTCCGGTCAGCTCGTGCCCAACAGAACCGCCATCCGATCCAGCTCCAGCTCGATCGCTCCCAGGTCCGGCAGATCGCCGGGATACGTCGACCGCTGAGCCATCGCGACGCCGAGCGCCTCGCGCGAGAACGTGAGCGCCCGCCTCGCCGCCGTAACGTTCCCGAGGCCGGCTTCGATCGCGAGCTGGCCGAGACCAGTCACCAGCGCTTCGCGCGCGCCCGGGTTCTCGAGCTTCGGGGCGACCCGGCCGACCAGGTCGGCGACCGCCTCGCGTGCTACGTCGCCTTGCTCCTCGTTCTCGCAAAGCGGTACGGCGACCGACGGGCAGCGCTGCTCGGGGGGCCGAACGGGCCCGGTGGGACCATCGCCGCCACAGCTGGCAGCCACGCCCAGGAGCGCGACGCTGGCCAGGAGGGCGGCGTGGGACCTCGTGGTGCGGACGGTGCTCATAATCCTGAACTCATTGGAACGCGTGTCCCTACGGCACGCGCGTATCGTCACCTGGCAGGAGGGCCCGGCTTCGGGCCGCAATAGCTGGTGCCGTGTCAGTGCCCCGTCAAGACGTACCTTCTCGTCGGCTCGTCCGGAAGTGCGACCTGCCCCACGCGTCGAGCGGCGCTGGATCGATCGCCGCGCACGCGGGTACGCTTCTCCATCCGACCGCCGAAATAACCAGCTATTGCGTCTGGCACGCCGCGTGCCAGCTTCGTAGTACCGTAACACGCGCTTTTATCATCGCAACACCGTGTTGACACCCGCGCCGCCGCGGGGGAACGTACCAGCGCCTCGTAGCTTCGTAGCCTCCCGAGTGGCGTGGAATCAGCCGTGAGCGCGCTCGCAAATCGCGAGCGATCGGAGTTCGGTTCGTGAGCTGCCATGACAGGGCCCGCTGAGAAGTCCAGCGCCGGCGAGAAGCATTCCGGCGGGCTCGCGCAACTCGTTCGCTGGCTGAACGAGGAGCGCCCGATCACGGGTGACGACGGCGGATACGTCCCCGGCGCGCCGCGCCGCGTTGCGCGCTTCGTCTACGGCGAGCCGCCGGTCACGCCACCCAAATCCGAGGCGGAGCGCGACGTGCTCGGCGAGGTTCGCATCGGCCCGGCGCCGCGGTGCGCGGTCGCGGGCGAGACGATCGCCCTTTCCGTGAGCCTCATCAGCGCCCGCGGCGGCATGTACCTGGGCTGGCCGATCACGCTCGAGTGGTCGTCGAGCGACCCGTCGGTCGCGACCGTCTCTGACGGCGGCATCGTCGAAGTTCACGCGAAGGGTCGCGTTGAGCTCACCTGCCGCTGTGAGGGGAAGAGTGGATCGGTGTTGCTCACCGTGGTCGAGCCGGCAGTGGCGGCCGCGGTCGGGCTCCCGGTCCCCGCGCGTCTGCTCCCCGCTAGCAGGCCGGACTCGCGACCGGCCGAGCGTACAGCGGTCGAGGAGGTCTGGGCCGAGTACACACGGGTCGAGCACCCACCCACGGGGCAGCCCGCGCTCCAGCAGCTCCCGCTGCTGCTACCGCCGCAACCGCCGCCCGCACACCGCCGCTCGATCGAGCGCGGCTCGGTGAAGCGCGGTGTCATCGCGTCACTCGCGCCGTCGCGCGGGACGCGGCGCTTTCTCTTCCGCCTCGCCGTCGGCGCCGCGACGGGCGGGTTCGTCGCCGCCGCCCTCAGCCAGAGCCCCGAAGAGTACTTCGTCGTCGACGCGGAGCCGACAGCGGCGATGGCCGCGCAGATGTCGGTTCGACCGCCCGCTACACGGCGACCGCAGACGGCGGCCAGGACGGCTCTCGGCACGACGGCTGCCGTCCCAGCGGGCCGCCGATTGCCGGCGTCGGCGCCACTCGGCGACACATCGGAGGGCACGGCAATGGCCCGCGCCTCCGGACGCACGGTCGCGGTAGCAGCGGGAACGACCGCCCGGCCGTCGCTCGCCGGCACGTCGCAGGTCAAGACGAACGCGAGCCCGCCGACCTCGGCGCCGACAACGCCGGCGGCGGCCGCGCAGGCGGTGAGCCGCGTCGTGGTCGCGCCGTCGCCGTCCCAGCTCGCTGAGGGTGAGAGCGTGCGACTCCTCGCGGCGGGCGTCGATGATCGCGGCGACGCCGTCGCTGGTCGCGCCGTGACGTGGAAATCGGAGGACACGGAGGTCGCAACCGTCGATCTGAACGGCGTCGTCACCGCGCGGCGTCCGGGAACGGTCACGATCCTCGCGGCCTCCGACGGACGGACGGGGCGCGTGACTCTCACCGTTGGCGCTCGGCGCGCCTCGGCGCCGGCAGAAACGCCGGCGTCCGCCGCCGCGTCGACCCGCGAGAGCACCCCTGCCGCCGCGGCGCAAGTGATGCGCGCGCGCGTCGACGAGTTCGTGCAGGCGCTGCGCGAGCGTAATAGCGAGCGCGTTGCCGCGCTGTATCGCGCCGAGTCGCCGCAGGATCGGAAGAACCTTCAGGCGCTGCTCGAGCGTCTTCGTCGCAGCGAGGCGCGTCTCAAGGCATCAGACGCGCAGCTCGGCGCGCAAGAGATTCGCGAGATGGAAGCGGCGGTCGACTTCCAGGTTCCGATGTCGTGGACGACGCCGTTCGGGCGGGTGCGCAGTCAGACGGCGACGTTCCGCGCCGTGCTCGAGCCGGGCGACGGCGGCTGGCGCCTCGTCGCCATCCGCGCCCTCGGCAAGATCGATTAGCTCCACCGGGCGACGCGTAACATGAGGCGCCTGGCCGGCGTCGGCGCGGTTGCTGTCTTGATCTGCCTCGCGCCGCCGCTTCGCGGGCAGACGGCGCAGCCGATCTCGGTACAGCTCTCGGGCCTCTACGAGGGTTTGTCCGGCGATGCGTTCGAGGACATGCGGCCCGGAGTCGGCGTCGAGGCGCAACTGCGCTACACGCGCGGGGCGTGGTCGGTCGGCCTCGGGTATCAGACAGTCCGGCACCGCTACGGGTTCTGCTACGTGCCGCTCTCCGGCGGCGGCTGCGCGCGCGTCATCCCGGCACGAATAACCGGCTCGGGCATCTTCTTCGAGCCGCGCTACGTATTCGACGCGGGTAGCGACGTCTTCGCGCCCTATGTGTCGGGTCGCTTCTCGATCGTGCGCCAGAGCGACACGGGCGATCCGCTCTTCGACTTCTCCGTCACCGGCTCGTCGGCGAACGGCGGCGGCGGTCTGCTCGTTCGCGTGACGCCGCGCGTGAACTTCGACGCTGGCGCGACCTTCGGCTACACGCGGTTCAGCAGCTATCGCGCGGTCGACAAGGAGACCGGTGACGTGATCACCGGGTCGGCGGGGGGCGCCGCCGGATCGAACTTCGTGCTACGGGTCGGCGTCGCGATCGGGATCGGCGGCTGACGGCGGCGTGACCCTGCTCACCGCACGCAAAGCGCGCGCGTTGCCCGGAGCGGCTCACCAACGTCCTACATCTGGAAGTGGCCGGCGTGAGCGGAGGCCTCGCACGACGACGTGCGACCGCCGGCATGTCAGGGTGGTGCCGCCCGGGGTCGGCTCGGGCGGGTGACGCATTGCTCGATCCTTCCCGCCCCCGACAGTCTGCTCGAGCCATACGCGGCGAGGTCGCCGCCGGATTTTCCTTGGAGCTCTCGATGGCCCGTCTTGCCGCGTCGGCCCGCCCCCCGGTGTTTCTGCTTCTCGCCCTGATCGCCTGTAACGATGGGACGTCGCCACCGGACGCCGACCTCCCAGCCAACGTCGTGATCACGCCCGGTCAGGTCCGACTCGCGGCGGCCGGGGACACCATGCGCCTGCGGGCCGCTCTCTACGACGAGCTTGGGTACCTCATCCCCGGCGTCGCCGTAACGTGGACAGCAGCCGATCCGACCGTGTTCACGATCGACGCCGGAGGCCTGGTCACGGGCCTTCAGCCCCTGTCCGTCGGAAGGGCGATTGCCAGCGTCGGCAATCGGGCTGACACGGCGTACGTCGTCGTAGCGAATCCGGATGCATCGCCCTGTCTTGGCTACTCGCCGCCCGTCACCCTCGCCGTCGGTCAGTCGATCAACGTCAGTCGGACCGACGCCGCCTGCATCGCATCGGCGGGCTCCGGTGATGAGTACATCATCGTACCGTGGCAAGGCTCCATGTTCGGCACCAGCACCGTCGTCCTGGAGGTGACCGGCAGCGGCCTCGCTACGGTCGGCTCCAGCCAGTCGCTCGCGCCTCCGTCCAATAGCAGGTCGATGGCAAGGGAGGGCTCGGCCTTGGGAGCGCTAGCGCGGCCGCGGCGCAGCACCGAGTTCGAGCGGACCCTCCGCGAAACGGGACGGCGCGAGGTCATGCCGCTCGCCCGCCGGGCCCGCGAGGCGCTCAGGGCCGACTCCGCGTCCGCGAGCCGCACGAGCCTCATCCCGGCGTACCTAGGCGTCGGCGACTTGGTCGAGCTCAACACCGGGCTCAGCGCGTGCGTCTCGCCGACCATGCGCACCGGTCGGGTCACCGCGGTCACCTCGCGGGCCATTGTCGTGCACGACACCACGAACCCCGCCGGGGGCTTTACGGACGCCGACTACCAACGATTCGCGGTCACGTTCGACACGCTGATCACGGCCGTCGCGGACGCGGCGTTCGCCGCGCCCACGGACATCGACTTCAACGGGAAGGTCGTGATCTTCTTCACGCGCGCCGTCAACGAGCTGACGCCGCCCGGCGCGAATGAGTACGTCGCCGGATTCTTCCACCCACGGGACGTGCTGCCCCAGTGGGTGTACGGGAGCCCGTACTGCCCGGCCAGCAACGAGCGCGAGATGTTCTACATGCTCGTTCCCGATCCCAACGGCGTCGTCAACAACAACGCGCGCTCGGTCGGCTTCGTCGACACGCTGACGCTCGGCGTGCTGGCGCACGAGCACCAACACCTCGTCAACTTCTCGCGGCGCGTGTACGTGAACAACGCGTTTGTGGACGAGGAGCTCTGGCTCAACGAGGGTCTCAGCCACATCGCCGAGGAGTTGGTCTTCTACCGCGCGGCCACCGCGGCGCCGCGCCAGAACATCGGCGGCGAGCGCTTCGGAGCCCAGCCGTTCGACGGGCTGTTTACCCAGTACATGGCGCCGAACTTCGACCGACTTCACAGCTACCTGCTGAACACCCACAGCTACTCCCCGTACACGCCCGGCGATGACCTCGCGACGCGCGGCGCCGTCTGGGCGTTTCTCCGCTACGCCGCCGACCGCCGCGCGTCGAGCGACGGTGACGTGTGGATGCGCCTTGTCAACTCGACCATGTCCGGGTTCGACAACCTCGGACGCGTGTTCGGGCCCAGCGTTCTCCAGATGATCCACGATTGGAACCTGTCCGTGTACACCGACGACAACGTGCCCGGCATCGACGCTACGCAGGCGCAGCCGAGCTGGAACTTTCGAACGGCGTACCCGGCACTGCCCAAGTCCCCCCGGCCGTACCCGCTCGTCGACGCGGTGCGCACGCTGTCCAACGACGTTTCGCAGACGCTATCACTGCGCAGCGGCGGCGGAGCGTTCTACCGATTCGCCGTCAACCCCGGCGGACAGGCCGCCGTCCGCGTGACCTCTGGCGGCCTCGTGCCGCCGCCGGTCGTGCAGGCGACGATCGTACGGACGCAGTAGGAGAATCGTTCGCGGGCCGGGAAGGTCGGGCGGAAGGGCGGAAGGGCGAGATCGTTGTTCGTTGCGCACGCGGATGGCCGCGGAGAACAGCAATGGCCGCGGATAACTCCGTGGCGGTCCCGACTTCGCGCGCCGGCCCGTGAGAAGACCTTAGCTACACCCCCCAGGAGGCCACTAGCCGAGGAAGCTAGTCTCCTCGCTCGGTGGCGCCCCGGGGGTGTAGCCAAAGCGTCGTCCGGGCTCGTCGCGGTGAGGGGCCGCGGGTGCTGAGGGGCTATCCGCGCCATCGCCCTTCATCGATCCGCCGACTCCGCGTGCGCGCTCTTCCCCGCTCTTCCCGCTCTTTCCGCGAAACGCCCTCGCCATTCCGCTCTGCCCTTCCCAAACCCATCAGTCGTTCCGCATCGCGATGACCGGATCGACACCGGCGGCGCGGCGCGCCGGCAGGTAGCAGCCGAGCAGCGCAGCCGCCATCAACGTCGCCGGCGCCAGCACCAGGGTCACCGGGTCGAGCTTCCCGACGCCGAACATCAGGCTCCCGATCGCGCGACTGAACGCCAGCGACGCGAAGACGCCCAACACCACGCCGGCCCCGGCGAGCCATACGCCCTCGGCGATGACGAGGCGGACGATCTTCCGGTGCGTCGCGCCGAGGGCGACGCGGATGCCGAGCTCCCGCGTACGCTGGCTCACCGCGTACGCGATCACGCCGTAGATCCCGAGCGCGGCCAGCAGCAGCGCGATCGCCGCGAAGGCGCCGAGGAGGAGCATGTAGAACCGCGGCTGGGACACCGAAGCCGAGACGGCGTCGGTCATCGTCGTCAGATCGAAGATGGGGAGCTCGGCGTCCAGGTCCCGCACCACCGACTTGATCGTGCGCTGCACCGCGCGCGGGTCGCCGTCGGTGCGAACGAGCACCGTGAAGAACCCGATCGGCCACGTGTTGAACGGCGCGTAGACGGCGGGATAGGACGGCGTCGCGAGATCCTGCTGCTTGACGTCGCCGACGACGCCGACGATCCGGCCTTGGACCGTGTCGGCGCCGCCCCCCGTCTCGGCCGTGTCGTGCGTGATTCCGAACCTCAGGTGCTTGCCGATCGGGTCCTCGACCGGGAAGTACTTCTTCGCGAAGCCCTCCGATACAACGATCACCCGCTCCCCATTGAGCCGGTCTTCGGCCGCCGTGTAGACGCGGCCGCGCCGAACCGGAACTCCCATCGCCCTGAAGTAGCCGGGCGAGGTCATATGGACTTGGGCGAGGTGCCGATTAGTCGGTGTGGAGGGCGGCCATCCCGCGACCTCGAACGTCGTCCGGATCAAGCCGCTGTTGCTGAGCGGACGGCCGAATGTGATTCCGACTTCGCGCGTCCCGGGCATCTCGCGCAGACGCTCTGTGAGACCGGAGGCCAACGCACGCACGTCTCGTTCGTACCGATACTTGGTCGACGGCAGCGAGAGGTTGAACGCTACCACGCGCTCGGGGTTGAACCCAGGATCGACGTTGATCAGTCGGACGAAGCTGTGGATCAACAAGCCCGCTCCGACCAGCAGCACGACCGCGAGCGTCACCTCGGCGATGACCAGCAGCCTGCGTGTGCGGTGGGTGCCGCCGCGGGTCGAGCCGCGCACGCTCTCCCGCAGCATCTGAGCGATGTCCGGGCGCGCCGCATGCAACGCCGGAACGAGACCGAAGAGGATCCCCGTCACGACGGCGACGCCCGCCGTGAACGCCAGCACGCGGCCGTCGATCACGACCTCCTGCAGTCGCGGCAGCCCGGTGGGCCCGAACGCGACGACCGCGGCGACAGCCCAGGATGCGAGCGCGACGCCGATGACTGCGCCGGCCGCGGACAGTAGCAGACTCTCCGTGACCAGCTGGCGCACGATGCGCGGCCGGGCGGCGCCGAGCGCCGTCCGCACGGCTATCTCCGACTCACGCGCCGACGCGCGAACGAGAAGTAGGTTCGCGACGTTCGCGCAGGCGATGAGGAGCACCAGGCCTACGGCTCCGAGCATCGCGTAGAGCGGCTTGTCGGCCTTACCGACGATCTGCTCGTGAAGTGGAATCACCTGGCCGCTGAAGCCCGTGTTGCTTTCCGGATACTGAACGGCAAGCCGTTTCGCGATCGTCGCGAGCTCCGTGCTGGCGCCCGCCACCGTGACGCCGTCCTTTACGCGCCCGATGGCATACAGATGGTGAGCGCCGCGGTTGCTCGGGTCGACCATCCACGGCTGGAAAACGAGAGGCACGTAGACGTCGACCCGGGCGGGGAAGCTCACTGACGGTGGCGCGACGCCGATGATCGTGTATGGATCGCCATCGAGACGCATCGTCTGACCAACAACGCGTGGGTCTGCACCGTAGTGGCTTCGCCACAGATGGTGGCTCAGTACGACGACGCGTCTCGCTCCGGTTTTGTCCTCGCCGGCAGTGAACGTCCGTCCGAGCCGCGGCTTCACGCCGAGCAGATCGAAGAACTGGGCCCCGACCTGGGCCGCATCGAGACGAACGGGACCCGATGTCCCGCCGGTCGCGTTCATCGACGTGCGGTCATAGGCCGCCATTCCGACGAAGCTCCTGCTCTGGTCCCGGTAGTCGACGAAATCCAGCGCCGACATTGGATTCGTCGTCTTCTCTCCGGTCGTCGAGGAGATAAAGACGACTCGTTCCGGCTTGTCGAACGGCAGCGGCTGGAGCAGGACACCATTCACGATGCTGAAAACCGCCGTGGTGGCGCCAACGCCGAGCGCGAGGGTCGTCACCGCGATGACGGTGAAGCCGGGGGCCCGAAGGAGCTTGCGCGCAGCGTAGCGGACGTCTTGGACCAGCGTATCCATTTGGATGTCGATGAGAGGAGACGCGACGCCCAAGGGAAGGATCGTGCCTCGAGCGGCCCGCACCTATCCCGTTGCTGCAGATCGGGTTGCGCCCGCGTGCATCACGCATTTCCGCAGGTCCGATTGTCCGCTCTTGGGACGGCCGTCTCGATATCGGACGGTTAGACCCGGGAAGGGTGAGGGCGTTTGGTGTTGTTCGTTGGGGACGCGGATGGCGCAGATCGGCGAGCGGCGATCAGCGCGGATGGCTCTGCGGGCGGTCGGGGCGAGGGAGCGTCCCGAGCAGGTGTAGCCAAAGGATCCCGACACTCGCGTTGCTCGTGCGGGACCCGGGCTCGTGGAGGTCTGGCGCCTCAGCGCGCAGAGGAGCGATCCGCGCTCTTCGGCGTCATCCGCGTCATCCGCGGCTGCGCCGTTCCCCGCTCTTCCCCGACACGCCCTCGCCCTCACGCCTTTCCTGCCCACTCTGGCCAAGCACACCCTTCCCTAGTAGCGTCGACTGCGAATCCGCCTAAGAGGCCGACCACGATGAACGGTGAATTCGACGAAGGCGAATTCGGCGGACGCACCTTGAAGTTCGACTCGGCAGGCCTCGGCTTCAGTCGGCGCGGGAACGCCGTCTTTGTTCACTACCCGAAGCGCGCCCCGGACGGCAGCACGACGTACGGCGCGGGCGTTCAGATCCCGTACCCGTTCGGCGATCCGGACGCGAACGAGGTGACGCGCGAGCGCGTGAGAATCATCGAGTCCCTCGGCAACGAGAGCTGACTTGTTCGGTGACCGGCCGTCCTCCTCGCCCGTGATACGGCCACGCAACCCCGCCAGGGCGCGCCCGGCGGGCACGTCGTTTGCGCCCGGACGCCGCGTGACCCGTTCCGTGATCGCGAATCGCATCGCGTCCCTGCTGCTGGTCGTCCTCGTCGCGCCAGGCTGCATGCGTCCGCTCACGCGACGCCGCGACGTGAAGCCGGGGCGATAGCGCCCGCGACGCGCCATTTGCCGATGTCCGTCCCTCCTCCTTCGTCACGCGACGCATGGGAGTCCGACGCGATCGATCCTGAGACTGTGACGGGCGAGGCGAGGGCCGCCGGTCTTCCCTCGCCACGCCTCTGGCGCTCGCGCTCGAACCGCGTCATCGCCGGCGTCCTGGGTGGCCTCGCGGAGAAGTTCGGCTGGGATCCGCTGCCGGTGCGCCTGCTTTACAGCTTGCTGACCATCTTCTCAGGCGGGCTGTTGGTCGTCCCGTACCTCGCGATCTGGGGCATCACCCGCGCGCACGGGTCGCGTCCCTCCACCCCGACGCTCTGGCGCTCGCGCTCGGACAAGGTCATCGCCGGCGTGCTGGGCGGATTGGCCGAGAAGTTCAACACGAACGCGACGTTCCTCAGAGTGTTGTTCACCGCATTGACGATCTTCTCGGCAGGCTTCCCCGGAGTGCTGATTTACCTCATCCTGTGGGCGATCGCGCGCCCGATCGACGACCCAGAGCTGTTCTAGGGCGGCGATCCGAACGGATCCCCCGGCGGCGCGACGAGCGCCGGCGTCGGCTTCGGCAGCTCCCGCCGCTCGAGCCAGCGAGCGATGTCGCCCTCTATCGAGATCCAGTGCGCCCGTTCGGCGTCGCTCCCGATGCGCGCGCGACGCTGTGCGACCGGTCGTAGCTCGGTAAGGGTCAGCTCGCCCATCGCCCGGACTTCCGGCGATGCCTGCGCGTCGGCCGCGAGAGTCAGGAGGCGGTCCGTTACAGCGCGCTGAGTCACACGCCGCAGCGCGTCCAACTTCGGCGTTCCCGCCGCCGGCCGGCCCCACGTCGCGGCGACGAGAGAGTCGATCGTCTCACCGAACGTGAGCGCGCCCGGTCGCAACCCGAACTGCACGAGCCGCGCTGCGCGCTCGCGCTGGAGGACCGCGTCGACGATCATCTGGGCGAGTGTGCGGGCCGCGCCCAGCTCATCGAACGCCGGGCGAGTGCGGCTCCCGAAGAGCTCGACCGGCGGCGTGACCGCCGCGGCCCCCGGCACGAGCAGCGCGACTACCGTGTCCGGGATGGCAAGCTCCGAGGGCGACAGCGCGGCGAGGAGCAGGGCGAGCGCTTCACGCTGCGCCGGTGCCGGGACGGGCCGCGTCGCTTGCTGGTCGTCACCCCGGACCGCGTAGCTGTACTCCATCCCGCCGATGGCCTTCGCCACCGAGTTGATCGCGAAGCGGTGCATGAAGTACACAGGGGCCAACCGCTCCTGGAGCAGGGCGATCGGGTCGCCAGGGCGGATGTTGCGCAGCCCGAAGCGTCGCATGGCGACGCGGCGCACGGCCACCTGGTGGCGAAGGAACTCCGCGGGCGTGGCGGCGTCGTCCCAGAGATTCGAGCGTGGGTCCGCGGCGAACTCGGGTCGGGCATCCGCGTCCGACAGGTAGAGGTATCCTTTTTTCAGGCCCTCGGCGACGATCGCGCGCAGCGAGTCGCGCTCGGCGGACGGTGGGAAGATCCCGTACCCCCACCGGATCGCCCAGACGTCGTACTCTCCGGGGCCGGAGTCGTATGCGCGCGAGATATCGATCTCGCCGCCTGCGTCGAGGCGGACGCGCGGCGGCGGGTAATCCATGACCGAGCCACGCTCGTACGTCGACGCGATGTAGTTGTGCGCGAGTCCGAGCGTGTGGCCGACCTCGTGCGCGGTCACCTGACGAACGCGCGCGAGCACGAACGCCGTGTCGGCCGCTGCTTCGTCCGCGCCCATCAACCCGGCGTACAGGTTGTAGTCCGTGCGCGCCCGGTGCGAATCCATGCGCGTCATCGCCTTGAGGATCTCGCCCGTCCGTGGGTCTCCGAGCGAGCCGCCGATCGACCATCCCCGCTCGTTGCGATTGATCCACTGGATGACGTTGAACCTCGCGTCCAACGGGTCGGCACCTTCGGGGAGCAGCTCCACCCGGAACGCGCCGCGCAGGCCCGCGCGAGCGAACGCATCGACCCAGAAGCGCGCGCCCTCCAGCGTCGCCGTCCGCAGTGGTTCCGGAATTCCGCGGTCCACGTAATACACGATCGGTTTCTTGATCGGCGACCGCGGGTCCGCCGGGTTGGCGCGCTCCAGTCTGTGGCGCGCCACCCAGCGTACCTGAAGCGGCCGCTGAATCGGCTGCGCGTAGTCCTTGAAGGCGATGCCGAAGTAGCCGACCCGCGGATCGAGAACCCGCGGCCGGTAGTCGTCCGCGGGCAGCCGAACGAGCGACAGGTGCTGGCGGAGGGTCAGCGCGCGCGGGTCCGGCAGTATCTCGGCGACCATGTTGCCGGGCCGGCCGCCGCCCAGCGTGTACGTCAGAGCAACCTCGATCTCCGTGTTGTCCGGGAAGGCTCGAGTCCGCGCGTCAACGATGCTCGAGCGGTCGCGGGCGACGTTGTACGAGCCTTGTTGGCTCTCCGCGAGCGCCTGCGAGACGCCGGTCCAGTCGTGCAGCGCGAGCTCGGTCGCGTCGACCAGGAGCCGCTCGCTCTCCGCGGCGGCCAGCGGAAGCGCGGCGATCGTGCTCGGCGGGAACGCCTCGCTCACCGTGCGCTGGTGAGCGGCGTCGTCGCGCGCCGAGCTCCGGTAGCTCCAGTTCTCGAAGACGACCAGAACCTTGTCGCCCTCCCGATCGAACCGCACGACCTGCTCGACGGCGTTCGCGCCGCGATCGATCCCGATCGGATTGGAGCCGAGACCAGTTGCCTGGCTGACGAAGAAGAGTGCGCGCGTCGAATCGCGCGGAAGCTCGAGCAGGAGCTTGCCCTGACGCGCGTCCAGATAGACGGGAATGAAGCCGGCGCGGCGCGCCATGCCGGCAGTGCGCGCGGCGATCGATGTGGCGGGCGTTGTGGCCGGGGGCTGCGCGCCGAGCGAGGCCGTGGCGAGCGCGGTGCCTGCGAGCAACGTGAGCCCGCGGCGCGCGCGGAGCAGCGCGGAGCGACTAGGCCGTTCGACAGAGCAGCATGTCACCGTCCATCCTCTGGGCGTCGGGAGCGGCCAATAATCTCGCGCGGGAGGAGGGGGCGCAATCAGGAGCGCCGCAGGCATGATTGCCTGCGTGGCGGGTGACTAGATTGAAGCGGTGGATGCAGCGATCGAATCCACAGCCGGGAGAAGACGTTCCTCGTCGAGCTCGGTCACGAGTCCGTGAACCCGGCCTACGATTGCAGTGTCACATTGAAGGAGGACCCTATGCCGCTGGACCTGCCGAGAATCGCCGCCGCGCTGAACGCGTATCCCTGGACGCCGGGCCGCCTGACCGCGGACGGCCGGATGGCTCCGACCTACTGCGCGATCGGCGCGTTGCTTCGCTACGCCGGCGTCGCGCAGGATCACATCGCCTGCGCCCAGACCCCGTCCGGCGTCAACCTCTGGTCGACGTACGGCCCGCTGCTTCAGTCCGAGTACGGCATCGCGGACAAGTGGACGGTCAGGCGCGTGATGGCGGCGAACGACAGCGCGAGCTCACAGGCCGAAGCGATCGACCGCGTGCTCGGCGTCCTCACGGGCGCACTCGACGGCGACGCGCTTCTGCGCTCCGGGACCGCGCCGCAAGCCGACTGGAACTCCGGCCCCGACGACGGCGCTGGCTCGCTCGCGCTCCTGCCGTAGCACGGTGCCTCCGCGGGAGGCACCCTAGCGCCGCGAGCTGTTGGTGCTTGTGGCCGTTGGTGGTTCGCTCCATGTTCGAGGCTGTCGCCCGGACGTGAACCCCAGCCCCGACCACCATGCGCCGCGCTGTTCGCCTCACGCCGCTCATCTGCTCGGCCGTAGTCGCTCCGGCGCTTGCGCTAGCGCAGGCCACGCCGCCCACACCGCAGACGATCGCGCCGCCGGAGAACCTCGTCGTCGAGGGAATCCCAGCCATTCCGGCATCGCTCGCGGCGGAGGTGCGCCGATACACCGAGTCCCGGTCCGCCGGGATCGTCGACTGGCACCCCACACGGCGCGAGATTCTGATCTCCACGCGCTTCGGCAACACCGCGCAGATCCACCGCGTGAGGATGCCAGGCGGCGCCCGGTACCAGCTCACTTTCTTCGACGAGCCTGTGGGCGGTGCGAGCTACGAGCCCCGCACCGGCAGCTACTTCGTCTTCACGCGCGACGTGGGCGGGAACGAGTTCGCGCAGATGTACCGCTACGATCTCGCCGATGGAGCGGTCACGCTGCTCACCGACGGCGGACGCTCGCAGAACGGTGGCGGGACGTGGAGCAAGGCCGGCGACCGGCTCGCCTACAGCTCGACGCGGCGCAACGGCGCCGACCGCGACGTGTGGGTGATGAATCCCGCCAACCGCGCGACCGACCGACTGGTGCTACAAGTGTCTGGCGGGGGATGGGGACCGCTCGACTGGTCGCCTGACGACCGCAAGCTGCTCGTAGGCGAGTACCGCTCGGTGAACCAGAGCCAGCTCTGGCTCGTCGACGTCGCCACCGGGCAGAAAGAGCTGCTCACGGCGGACGGGGCCGACACGGTCGCGTACGGCGGCGCGGAGTTCAGCGCGGACGGACGCGGCGTGTATCTCACGACCGACAAGGGGAGTGAGTTCCAGCGGCTGGGGTACCTCGATCTCGCCACGCGGCGGATCACGCCCCTGGTCACGGATATTCCCTGGGACGTCGCCGGTGCGGAGCTCTCCGAGGATGGCCGCTGGCTGGCGTTCGTCACCAACGAGGCCGGGGTCTCGAAGCTCTACCTGATGGACACGCGCACGCGCCGATATCGTCCGGTCAGCGGCGTCCCGATCGGCGTCATCGGCGGCCTACGGTGGCATCGGAACGACCGCGAGTTAGGCTTCGCCGTCAACTCCGCCCGCTCACCGTTCGACGTGTACTCGGTCGATGCGACCACGGGCGCGCTGACACGGTGGACGGAGAGCGAGCTGGGAGGGCTGGTCGCGGCTCAGCTGTCCGAGCCGCGGCTGATCCGCTGGCGCAGCTTCGACCAGCGGGAGATCACCGGTTTCCTGTACCCGCCTGATGCGCGCTTCACCGGCAAGCGGCCGGTGATCATCAACATCCACGGCGGCCCCGAGGGCCAGGCGCTGCCCCTATTTCAAGGTCGGAGCAACTATTTCCTCGAGGAGCTCGGCGTCGCGATCATCTACCCGAACGTGCGCGGCTCCACCGGCTACGGAAAGTCGTTCGTGAAGTTGGACAACGGGATGCGGCGAGAGGACTCGGTGAAGGACATCGGAGCGCTGCTCGACTGGATCGCCGTGCAGCCGGATCTCGATGCCAGCCGCGTGATGGTGACCGGCGGCAGCTACGGCGGCTACATGACGCTCGCGGTGGCGACGATGTACAACGACCGCATCTGCTGCGCACTCGACGTGGTGGGGGTGTCGAACTTCAACACCTTCCTCAAGAACACGGAGAGCTACCGGCGTGACCTGCGTCGCGCCGAGTACGGCGACGAGCGCGACCCGGCGATGGCCGCGTTCTTCGAGCGAATCGCACCGCTGAACAACGCGAGCAAGATCACCAAGCCGCTCTTCGTCGTGCAGGGCGGCAATGATCCCCGGGTGCCGCGGAGTGAGGCCGAGCAGATGGTGGCGCGCGTGCGGCAGAACGGTCGGCCGGCGTGGTACCTGATGGCGAAGGACGAGGGGCACGGCTTCCGGAAGAAGCCGAACGTGGACTTTCAGTTCTACACGACGGTGCTTTTCGTGCGTGAGCACCTCCTCGGCGCGCCGGCGGCGAGGACGGCGGAGCGGTAGCGCGCGCGGCGACAAATCCCGCGGCCATCATCAGCGCGGGCCGGGGCAGAACGGCGCCCGACGCAAGCTGTCGCGGTTGGCGGCGCGGGAGCGCCGTTAGGTCCGCTCGTCCTACGTCATTCGCTCGCTCCTGCTACGTCGACTGACGTAGGCGGCGGGAGCGGCTTGCAGGGCAATGTTGTTGACGCAGGTGCGGTCGGCCGCCGGCCGTCCGCCCGTGACGCCCCATTAAACACTGTCGAGGTTCGCCATGATCTCCACCGTCCTCCTCGCCGTTGTCCTGCGCGGCGCCGAGTGCGTTCCGCCCAACGCCAACGTCGACTTTCCGACGGAGCTCCAGACGCCCGCGGGCGTACAGGTACTGACGGGCACCGGCGTGCGCACGCGCACGATGCTCAAGGTCAAGGTGTACACCTTCGGTCTTTACGTCGACGCCGATCGTGCGCGCACGGCGCTCGCCGCGTGGCGCGGGAAGAGCGCCGCCAACCTCGCCGGCGACGCGTCGGTCTACGACGAGCTCTTGAAGGGTTCCTTTCCGATGACGATGCGCCTCGTGATGGCCCGCGACGTCGGAGCCCGGCAGATGGCGGAGGCGTTCGACGACGCGCTCGCGCCGCGCGTGGCCCAGGCGGCGCAGCGCGGCCTCCCGGGCGGCGCCGAAGCCTTGGGCCGCTTTCGCGCGCTCTTCACGACCGAGTTGAAGAACGGCACCGAGCTGTTGTTCACGTGGACCCCCGGCGACAAGCTCGTCGTCTCGATCGGCGGGCGTCGGGTCGGCGAGATCGAGAATCGTGCCCTCGCGTGGGCCCTGTTCGACGTCTACCTCGGCCCAAAGCCGATTTCACCCGAGGGGAAGAAGACGGTAGTCGCGAGACTGCCGGAGGTGATCGGCGGCTAAGGCGTCGCTGGTTCGAACGGGCGAGCCACATCCGCCATCGCGAGCATCTGGTCGAGGGATTATCGTTTGCCTGTGCCGCAGGCTTTGATTCCTTCCAGATCAGCGAGGGGCTAGCGCTGGCGCTGCCCGCTCGCTCGATGAACCCCGCATGACCCGGATGCTCCGGCGAGCTTGGGCTGTCTTCCTCGGCGCCGCGCTGACTGCCGCGACCGCCGCTTGCCGACCCGAGCGGGCGTCCGTGGAAGAGCTCTACACTACCCGCATGCTCGGACTCAGCTATCTCCAGCGAAACCAATTGCCGGAGGCTGAGGCCGAGTTCAAGAAGCTCACGAAGCTCGCGCCCGACGATCCGCTGGGCTACGCGGACCTTGGGCTCACCTACCTCCAGGCGGGCCGCTACGCCGAGGCAGAGAAGGAATTGCGGCGCGCCCGCGCGCTGGATCCGGGGAGCACGCAGGTGGGCCTCGCGCTCGCGAGACTCTATTCGCTAACGGGCCGCCCGTCGGACGCGCGCGCGACGCTCGAGCGGCTCCGGCGCGACACTACCGGGAACGCGCGCGTGCTGTACGCGCTCGCCGAGCTCGAGGCCCAGCAACCCGACAGCGCTTCGGCGCGCCGGCATGAAGACCGGCTGAGGGACGTGCTTGCGGTCGCGCCGGCGAATCTCGCCGCGCGACTGAAGCTCGTGAATGCGCTCGCCCGGCGCGGGGAGGCCGACAGCGTCGTTCGGCACCTCGAGGAAGTGCGGAGGATACCGCCCGAGCCTCCAAAGGAGGCACGCGCGTATCTCGACAGCGCGATTCAGCTCCTCCGCGGGGGACAGCTTGCGCAGGGAAGGACGGCGCTCGACCGCTTCTTGGGCCTGATGGAGGTCACGGCGCCGTATCAGGCGTCATTGGAGGAGGTGAAGTGGACCGAAGCTCCGATCCCCGGGCGTCCGGTCCTTACCTTCGTGCCGAAGTACTTCTTCGAGCTGCGCGGGGTGCCGGGGCGAACGACGGTCGACCGGGCGAAATTCACCGATGCGACGACCGACGCGGGTTTCCCAGGTACGGCGACCGGTGCCGGGACTGGCGCAGTGCCAGACTCACACGACGGACCGACCGCCCTTGCCGCCGGCGACGTCGACGGCGACGGGACGGACGACCTATTCGTCTCGACGCGGTCGCCGGCGGGTGGCGGGCGGCGATCGGTCGCGCGCCTTTATCGTGTTCAGGGCGGATTCGTGCGAGACGTCGCCGATCGCTCGAGCATCTCGCTTCCAGAGGGCGCCGCGTACGCGACATTCGCTGATTACGACAACGATGGCTGGCTCGACCTCTTCGTCATCGGTGGTGAGGGCCGCGGCCACCTGCTCCGCAACCGCGGCAACGGGACCTTTGTGGAGGTGACAGCGAAAGCCGGCGTCGCGGACGTCAAGGGAGCGCGCAAGGCGCTCTTCGTCGACCTCGATCACGACGGCGACCTCGACCTCCTTCTGATCGCGGGCGGCGCGCGCACCGTGTACCGCAACAATCTCGACGGGACGTTTGCGGAGGCCACGGCGAGCCTCGGTCTCGCCGGCGGCGCCCCCGCCCGCGACGCCGTGTTTGGCGACTTCGACGGCGACGGGCGTATCGACGTCTTCGCCACGAATGAGCAAGGCGGCGACGCCCTCTTGCGCAATGGGGGCGCGCAGCGCTTCACCGACGTGACCGACACGAGTGGACTCGCCCCCAGCGGCGGGTCGGGTGCTGCGGCGGCCGGGGATTATGACAACGACGGATTCCTCGATCTCTTTGTCGCCAGCATGAACGGCGGCGAGCCGGCGCTGTGGCGCAACAAGGGAAACGGCACCTTCACGCGCGACGCGCGCTCGAATGCCGCGGTCCAGACGCTCCGCTCCACGGCGGGATTGGCGGCGACGTCCCTGGACTACGACAACGACGGCTGGCTCGACCTGATAGTGGCGGGCGCGCCTCTCGAGCGAGGCAAGGCTTCTCCGAGCGTGTTTCTCTTTCGCAACGACGGTACGGGCAGGTTTCTCGATCGGTCGACGTTGGTTCCGGAGGATGCGAGGGCGGCCGGAGCGTCCGCGATCGCGGTCTCGGACGTCGACAACGACGGCGACGAAGATCTCGTTCTGATCGACGGCGCGGGCGCCCCGCGACTCCTGCGCAACGATTTCGGGAACAGCAACCTCGCCGTGAACGTCGAGCTCAAGGCCCTCCGCACTGGAAGCGGCAAGAACAACGCGTTCGGCATCGGTGCGCGGCTGGAGCTTCGAGCGGGCGAGATCTACCAGACGCGGGTTGTCACCGGCCGCACGACACACTTTGGCCTGGGGCCGCACCTCAAGGCGGACGTGCTCCGCGTGGAGTGGCCGAACGGCGTGCCGCAGACCGTGTACTTCCCGGGATCTGACCAGGACGTCGTCGAGCGCGAGATGCTGAAGGGGTCCTGCGCGTTCGTGTATACGTGGGACGGGAAAGGGTTCCGGTTCGTGACCGATGCAATGTGGCGCAGCGCGCTCGGGATGCCGCTCGGCCTCATGGGCAGCACGAGCGCATTCGCTCCCGCCGGGGCGTCGCAGGAATACGTGCGCATTTCCGGGGATGCGCTTCAGCCGCGCGGTGGGCGCTACGTCCTGCAGCTCACCGAGGAGCTCTGGGAGACGGCGTACGCCGACGAGGTCAAGCTGGTCGCGGTCGACCACCCGGACTCGGTCGACGTGTTCGTGGACGAGCGCTTCGTGCCGCCCGGACCGGTGACGCTTCGGCTCTTCCAGGTCGGGCAACGCTCCTTGCCACTCTCCGCAACTGACGAACGTGGCCACGACGTCCTACCGGCGTTGCGCGAGAGCGACGACGTGTACGTCTCCAATCTCACGCCCACACAGTACCAGGGCGTCGTCGAGCCCCACGACCTGATCCTGGACCTCGGGGAGGAGGCGGGACGCCCCGGTACGTTCCTGTTCCTGCGCGGCTGGATATACCCGACCGACGCGAGCATCAACGTAGCCCTGTCTCAGCAGTCATCGGTTCGGCTCGCGTCTCCGTCGCTCGCCGTCCGCGACGCCAGCGGGCGATGGCGCGCCGTCGCGGACATCGGGTTCCCGTCCGGCAAGGACAAGACGATCGTCGTTGATCTGGCCGGGAAGTTTCCGACCGCGGATCGTCACGTGCGCATTCGCACGAACATGCAGATCTACTGGGACCAGGCCTTCGTCGCTCGCGCTCCCGCGAACGGCCCTGCAAAGATCACGACGCTCGCGCCTCTTTCGGCGGATCTGCATTACCGCGGCTTCTCCCGCATGTATCGCAAGGGCGGTCGCTACGGACCCTACTGGTTCGCCTACGGCGACGTGTCGAAGGAGTCACCGTGGCGGCCGATCGAGGGCGCCTTCACTCGCTTCGGCGACGTGCTGCCGCTGCTCCGGAGTCCCGACGACATGTACGTGATCATGGGACCGGGGGACGAGGTAACTATCGAGTTCGACGCAGGCTCGACGAGCTCGCTGCCACCCGGCTGGAAGCGCGACTTCGTGCTCTACACCGATGGGTGGATCAAGGACTCCGATCTGAACACGGCGTTCGGCACTACGGTGGGGCCGCTCCCCTTTCATGGCGCTCGCTCCTACCCGTATGGACCGGGGGAGGCGTACCCAGCGGACTCGCGCCACCAGCGCTACCTGCGGGAGTACAACACGCGCGTCGTGACGAGGAGCGCCTCGCCGCGGTGACGTATCGGAGGCTATAATCTGTCCGTGCCGCACCGACCCCGCCCTGCCGTTCGGCGCGCCGTCATGGCCGTGCCCTTTCTGGCAGCGATCCTGCTCGCGATGCGACTGGATCGCGGCCCGAGTCGCGCGGTCGCGGACGCGGCGCGCCCGGGATTCGTGCTGCGTGACGAGACAGCGGCCGCCGGCATCCGCTTCGTGCACCGCCGACCGAGCTTCGATCCAAAGATCGGGAGCATCGAGCCGCACGTCGCGGCTCTCGGCGCATCGGTTTCCGTCGCCGACGTCGACGGCGACGGATGGCCCGACCTGTACTTCACTAACAGCCGCTTCGGGGAGCCGAACGCGCTCTACCGCAACCGCGGCGACGGGACGTTCGAGGAGGTCGTCGCGGGGGCCGGGCTGGCCGATCTCAACCGGCCGGGAGAGGGCGTGTCGATGGGCGCCGTCTGGGGCGACTTTGACAACGACGGCCGCGAGGACGTCCTCGTCTACCGCTACGGCTATCTCGGGCTGTTCAGAAACGTCGATGGCCGCCGCTTCGTGGACGTCACCATCCCGGCCGGTCTCCGCCACTGGGTGAACAGCAACGGCGCGATCTGGCTCGACTACGACCGCGACGGCCTGCTCGATCTCTACGTCACAGCGTATTTCCGCGATGTCGATCTCTGGCACCTCACGACGACGCGGATCATGCACAACAGCTTCGAGTTCGCCACCAACGGCGGGAAGAACCTGCTGTTTCACAATCTGGGCGGCGGCAGGTTCGAGGATGTCACCGATCGGATGGGCGCCGGCAGCACACGATGGACGCTGGCCGCGGCGTCGGCTGACTTCAACGGCGACGGGTGGCCCGACATCTATCTCGCGAACGACTATGGCCCGGAAGAGCTGTATCTGAACGACGACGGCCGGCGTTTCGTGCTGACGACCGCCGGTCTCGAGAGCGAATCCAAGAGCGGCATGTCCGCCACGCTGGGCGATGCGTTCAATCGCGGCCGGCTGGACGTATTCGTCACGAACATCTCCGAGCGCGGATACCTCTTCCAGAACAACAACCTGCGCCTCAACCAGATGCCCGAGGCAGGCCGGTTCCGCAACGTCGCCCACGGCGCCATCGCCGACGCCGGCTGGGCGTGGGGGGCGCAGTTCGGTGATCTCAACAACGACGGCGCCAACGAGCTCTTCGTCGCCAATGGTTTCATCTCAGCGGACCGCGAGAAGAGCTACTGGTACTCGATGTCGAAGATCGCCGGCGCCAACGCGCGCTTCTTCGAGGACGCCGCGACCTGGCCTCCCTTCGGCAACGCGAGTCTGTCCGGCTACCAGCCGTCCCGGGTGTACGTCAATCGCGGCCTCGCTGGGTGGGTCGATGTGGCGACGACCGTTGGCGTGACGGACGTCTACGACGGCCGCGCGGTGGCGCTGGCCGACCTCTCGAACCGCGGCGCTGTGGACGTGATCGTCGCGAATCAGAATCAGCCGGCGGTGCTGTATCGCAACTATCCCGACAGCAGCAATCACTGGATCGGCTTCAGGCTCGTCGGCACGCGCAGCAACCGCAGCGCCATCGGCGCCGAAGTCGTGCTCGAGTCGGGCGATCTCACGCAGCGTCGGATCGTCGACGGCGGGTCGGGGTTCGCGAGCCAGAACGACCGGCGGCTGCATTTCGGCCTCGGCCGTCGGGAATGGGTGGACCGCGTCGTCATCCACTGGCCGTCGGGGACGCGGCAGGTACTGCCCCTCCCGCCTATAGACCGCTTCGTCACCGTGACCGAGCCAAACCGCTGATGACATGAGCGACGCGACGCGCGCAACCGCTACGGAGCGAAATGCGCTCGTGCGCTCGTGGGAGCGCGGAACCAAGCTAGACCCGCGCTACCTCATCGCCTTTCTGATCACACTGGTCCTGGTGGCGGCGCAGGTCCGCTACCATATGTTCGGCGGCTACGACCGGCTCGTGCTCGCGCTTGCCGTGTGCATGGCGACCGAGGCGCTCCTCTCCTGGTTCGACCGCGGCAAGATCGTCAACCTGCTGAGCGCCTACATCAGCGGCATCAGCCTGACGCTGCTCGTCAAGCCCCAGGGCGGCGCGCTCTGGCCGTTCGCGGTCGGTGGATTCATCGCGATCTCGTCGAAGTACGTCTTGCGCTATCGCGACAACCACCTCTGGAATCCGACCAACTTCGCCGTCACGGCTCTGCTGCTTGCCGCGCCCGACCGCGTCTCCGTGCTCAGCCACCAGTTCGGCAACGACCTGGCGACCAACCTGGTCATCTGGGCCTTCGGCCTCGTCATCGCCGCGCGCGTCGGCGTGCTCCACATCACGCTCACCTACGTCGCGAGCTTCCTCCTGCTGAATAGCCTGCGCGCGGCAGCGCTCGGGCAGCCCGTGCTGCCGGAGATTGCTCCGATCACCGGGCCGATGTACCAGCTGTTCGTCTTCTTCATGATCACCGACCCACGCACCGTGGTACGCGGCCGCCGGGCGCAGACCGTCGTTGCGGTCCTGATCGCGGTGACGGAGACGCTGATCCGGTTCGCGTCCGACAAGGCATGGCCGCTGCCGACGGCGTTCAACGCGGCGCCGGCGTTCCTCGCGCTGGCGACGGTCGGTCCCGTAGCGAAGTGGCTCGACCTTCGGCGCGGCGGCGGGCGGCAAACGGCGGCGCCGGCGGCAGTCTGCGGAGCGCCGGCAGCGCTTGGAGAGGCCGATCGCGAGTCATCGCCGAGGGCGCCTGCGGCTCGATGAGCGCGTCGCGCCTCCTCGCGCCCCTCATCTCTGTGCTCTCGTTGGCCAGCTGCGCCGGAGACCGAGAGCACCCGCTCTTCCGGCTCCTGAGCCCGAGCCAGACCGGCGTCACGTTCGCGAACACGATCACCACCGACGACTCGGTCAACGTCCAGACCGACGTCTACGTGTACAACGGCGCCGGCGTCGCCATCGGCGACATCGATAACGACGGCCTGGCTGACATCTTCTTTGCCGGCAACATGGTCTCGAGCCGCCTCTACCTCAACAAAGGGCAGATGCGGTTCGAGGACATCACCCGGCGCGCGGGCGTCGGCACGAGTCGTTGGGCCACCGGCGCGACGATGGTGGACATCAACGGCGACGGCTACCTCGACATCTACGTCTCCGTGTCCGGACCTGAGTGGTCCAAGCCGAAGGACCGCGAGAACCTCCTGTTCATCAACAACGGAGATCGGACCTTCACCGAAGCTGCCACGCGATACGCTGTCGCCGACACCGGCTTTACGACCCACGCCGCGTTCCTGGATTACGACGGGGACAAGTGTATCGACCTCTTTCTGCTGAACAATTCGCCCAGGGACTTCTCCCGTGGTGAGGCGATACGGAACCCGGTGGGGATGCGCGGGCAGACGCTCGGCAGCTACAACCAGCTGTACCGAAACAGCTGCCGCGGGACGTTCACGAACGTGTCCGATCAGGCGGGCATACTGCGAGTCGCCGGCTACGGACTCGGCGTCGTCGTGTCGGACCTGAACAGAGATGGCTGGCCCGACATCTATGTCTCGAACGACGGTGCGCCCAGCGACGTCCTGTACGTCAACAACGGCGACGGAACGTTCACCGACAAGGCCGCCCGGTGGCTCAAGCATGCGAGTCACGCCGGTATGGGCGTCGACATCGCCGATTTCAACAACGACGGCTGGCCGGACATCCTCCAGGTGGACATGATGCCGCGCGACTTGAGCCGGCGTAAACGAACGAGCGGCTACGTGACTTATGCGAGTGTCCTCGAGTCGCGCGCCCGCGGATTCCGCGACGACTACCCCGTCAACACGCTCCAATTGAGCAACGGAGTCACGAATGACGGCGACGTCATCTTCAGCGACATTGCGCGCCTCGCCGGTGTCGCGGCGACCGATTGGAGCTGGAGTGCGCTCTTCGCGGACTTCGACAACGATGGCTACAGGGACATCTTCATCGGCAACGGTTATCCCAAGGCGGCCAACAATCTCGATTATCAGAACGCCGTGTTCGCGACCCGCGCCGCCGCGAATGGAAATGGGTCGCGTCGCGCGGCGCTGGAGATCCTGAAGAGGCTCCACGCTTACGAGGAGCCCAACTACGTCTTTCGGAACGTCGGCGACCTGACGTTCACCGATAAGACCAAAGAATGGGGAATGGACCGCCCGAGCTTTTCGTACGGCGCGGCCTACGGTGACCTCAACAACGACGGCCGCCTCGATCTCGTGGTGAACAACATCGACGCGCCGGCCTTCATCTACGAGAACGTCGGACCCCGGGACGACGCGCATCACTACCTGCAAATCAGGCTGCGGGGAGACTCGCCGCACCCCTCGGGGATCGGCGCGACCCTGATCGTGACGACAGGAGGACAGAAACAGCACTTCTACCACACGCCCTTTCGCGGGTACATGTCGACGATGGATGAGCGGTTGCACGTCGGCCTGGGGCGTGCGGGCCGCGTGGACAGCCTCGAGGTGATTTGGCCCGACGGACGATACCAGCTGCTCACCGATCTCGAAGTCGACCGGCTACTCGCTCTGAATCAGGCCGACGCGAGCGAGAAAAGGCCACTCGGAACTGCTCCACCGACCCGAGACCGCCGGTTCCAGCCGCTGGCCGGTCGTCGGGGCCTGACGTACAAGCACGAGATGCGGGCGCCGGTGGACTACGGCGTGCAGCCCCTTCTGCCCTACATGATCTCGCGACAGGGGCCTCCGGTCGCGGTGGGTGACGCCAACGGCGACCGCCTGGACGACGTCTTCGTCGGCGGCGGCTCAGGCGCCCCGGCGCAGCTGTTCATTCAGCAACAGAACGGTGGCTTCGTGGCATCCACCGGGCAGCCGTGGGCCGCCGACACCTCGTACGAGGATTGGGGAGCCCTGTTCTTCGACGCCAATGGCGACGAACTGCTCGACTTGTACGTGGCGAGCGGCGGGTATCACCTCGCGCCGTCGTCGCCGCTGTTGCAGGATCGCCTTTACGTCAACCAAGGAAGCGGCAGGTTCGTGAAGGATGCTCGGGCACTGCCGGCCATGTTGACCAGCACCGCCACTGTCCGCGCTGCCGATTTCAACGGCGACGGCCGGCCGGATCTTTTCGTCGGTGGCCGACTGGCCCCGCGGAGCTATCCCCTCGCCACGAGGAGCTATCTGCTCCGTAACGACGGGGGCCGCTTCACCGATGTCACCGACGAGGTCGCGCCGGAGCTCGTGCGTCCCGGAGGCATGATCACCGACGCGGTCTGGGTCGACTTCAGCGGCGACGGACGCGTGGATCTAGTGACCGTAGGGGAGTGGATGCCGATCCGGTTCTACCGCAGCGACGGAGGCCGACTCCGCGACGTCACACGCGACACGCGACTGCCGCCGTTGCACGGCTGGTGGTACAGCTTGGCGACGGGAGACTTCGACGTGGACGGTCGCCCCGACCTGGTCGCCGGGAATCTCGGGTTGAACTACACCTACACGACGTCGAGCGCGAGCAAGTTCGGAGTCTACGCGGCCGATTTCACCGGGAACCGGACCACCGACGTCGTTCTCACGCAGGAAGTGGACGGAACCGAATATCCGGTCGCCGGCTTGGCACCGCTCGGGCGGGCGATATACTCGCTCGGCTTGCGATTCCCAACGTACGGGTCGTTCGCCCACGCATCGATCCGCGAGCTGTTCGGTCCTGCTCAGCTTCAACAGGCTTTGCGCTACCAGGCGGATACGTTTGCCAGCATCTACCTGCGCAACGACGGTGGTGGGACGTTCAGCTCCTCGGCATTACCCAACCTCGCGCAGATCGCACCGATCAAAGCCATCGTCGCCCACGACGTGGACGGCGATGGTCATCTCGACCTGATCGTCGCGGGGAACATATATGACGCCGAGCCGAATACCCCGCGAGCCGACGCGGGCAATGGACTCTGGTTGAGGGGAGACGGCAAAGGCCACTTTGCGCCAGTGCCTCCAGCGCAAAGTGGCCTCCTTGCTCCCCTGAACGTCGCCGGACTCGCCCTGATCGCCACCCCGTCCGGGAACGCGGTGATCGTCGCCAATACAGGCGATTCGCTTCAAGCCTTCACGATCAGGAAACGTTGACGAGGAGTGAGGAAGGAGGAAGGAGCGCTCAGTCCTCCCCCTCGTTCCCCACTCCTCCCCCTGATCTCCTACCAGTTCGGGTTCTGCGTGAGCCTGTTCTCCCCCCCAACGCGGCTCAGATCGATCTGGGTGGTTGGGATCGGATAGAGGTTGTGTTTGGCCGTGTAATCTTCCGCCGATCGGAGATAGAGTCTCCTGTCCTGCTCCGCTCCGCCGGCTACGCCGCGCAGGTAGGCGTTGAGAACTTGCTGGGCGATTCCCCAGCGCCGGAGATCGAAGAACCGCTGCCCTTCCATCGCCAGTTCGAGCCGTCGCTCGTACTGAACGGCCGTCCGGGCAAAGGCCTGATCGGGGAACGCCGGATAGGGGCCGATGTGGTAATCCGCCCACGTGATCGAGGCATCGTTGATCGGCACGACGATGCGACTATCGTCGGCACATTGGGGATACCGCGCGATATGGGCAGCGCGGGCCGCAGGCCGACCCGGCAGGCCGCATCCCTGCGCGCCGGCCCCGGCGCGTGCCCTGATCTCGTTCACAATCCCTAACGCGTTGGTGAGCCCCGCGGCTCCGCCGGCCTCGACCTCCGCCTCGGCCAGGAGCAACAGCATGTCGGCGTAGCGGAAGATGTGAATGTTCACGGAATTCTGTTGCGTCGGTGCCCAGCCGCCGGCGCTCTGCTGGGCGCCACTGGCGTCTTCATGAATGTTCTTCTTCGGGCTGTAGAGACCGCCGTAAGTGGGGGACCGGATCCAAGTCGGGTCGTGGGCCCCCCAGTCCTTGAATGGCACCCCGTCCCGACCAACCGTCCAGTCCAGCCGCGGATCGACCGGCGTGATCGTCGCCGCCGTGAGGTTGTCGTTGCGGGCGTTCCAGCTCGCGCTCGTCAACGCCAGCGGAAGCCCGGTGACGGGGTCGACTGAGTAGAAGTTGACGAGGTTCTGCGACGGCTGGTGAAAGCCGCAGCAACCGAAATGACTGCCCGAATGCGGAAAGTTCAGGCGCTCGCCAAAGTTAGCGTTGTCCCCGTTCGGTTCACCGTCATTGGCCGACGCCTGATACGCGAATATCGTCTCCGGTCCGTTGGTTATGAAACCGGTCCAGACCTGATCGAAGCTGGGCTGCAGCGCGTACGTTCCGCTCGCCCTGACCTCCTGCAACGTCGTCCGGGCCGCGGCGTATTGGCCGGTGTACACCTCGAGGCGCCCCTTGTAAGCCTTCGCCGTCCACTGAGTCGCGCGACCCTTTTGCCCATTCCTCGGAGCCTGCGGTAGCAGCGCGATCGCCGCATTGAGGTCCGCGAGGATTTCCGCGGCGACCTGCGCCGGGGTGAGATCATTCGGCTTGCGGAAGTCGGTATCGGTTTCGCGGTAATACGGAACTCTCCCCCACATCCGCCAGGCCTCGAAGTGGTAGTGCGCCCTGAGGAAGAGCGCTTCTCCCTCGATCCCCCTGGCGTCCGCGTCCGAGATCTCGCCCGGCTTGCTCTGTACGACCTGTTTGAGCAGGCGGATCGTCGCGTTGCTGCGCACCACGCCCTCGTAAGCGGCGCGCCACTTGTCGTTCAGGTAGCGCTCGGAGTTCAGCGTCCCCCAGTGGTAGCCCTCGATGTCATTGATGTCCGGCTGGTCGCTGGCCTCAGAGCCCTTGTAGGCGTCATCGCTCGTGACGCTCCCCCAGACCCAGTTGCTGGCGGCGGACCCCCAGGCACCGCCGACCGCGCCGTTCCAGTCCAATGCGCGGTACGCAGCGATCAGCGTGCCCTCGACTCCCGCCCTATTCGCGAGGGTTTGCTCGTTCAGCGTGCCCTGCGGAGCGGCGGCCTCGGTCAAGAAATCCTTGCAGCCGTACAGCGTGGCTCCCGTGAAAAGCAGGAACGCCGTCCAGATGAGCAGTGGGTGCCTCGATACCGTCTTCATCGTCTCCCCTTCCTTCGAAAGGAGGATTCGTCAGAACGTGGTGACCACGCCAACGCTGAACGACCTGTTGCTGGGATACGTGCCGCGATCGATGCCTCGAGCCTGGTCCCGGGTGTCGCCGGCAGGTCCGGTCGAGATCAGCGCGGGTAACTCTGGATCGAGACCGTCGTAGCCGGTGATGGTGAACAGATTCTCGGCCTGCAAGTAGACCCTCGCGGTCGGCACCCATCGCAAGAACCTCGGCGGCACGTTGTACCCGAGCTGTACGCTGCGCAGCCTGACGTATGACCCGTCCTCGACGTAGAAGCTGCTGAGCTGGATGCTGTACGTGTCGTTGACGTCCAACTCCGGATACTTGGCGTTCGGGTTCTGCGGGGTCCAGGAATCGGTCAGGAGGTCGCGGCGAACCGTCGTCGAGAAGTTGCGGAACACGTAGAACTCCTTCTGTACGTCGAAGATCTCGTTCCCGAACGTCCCGAAAACCGTGGCGCTCAGGTCGAACAGCCGCCAGCGGAATCCAAGATCCAGGCTGCCGGTAAAGTCCGGATGGGGGCTTCCGATGATCGTGGCGTCGGCCAGCGTCACGATGCCGTCCCCATTGGTGTCCCTGAATTTGATCCGGCCGGGATCGGCGCCGGCCTGGAACACCGCAAGCGGGTCGTTCTTGCGTTGCCGCGCCGCCTGGTTCAGCTGGTCGATTTCAGCCTGGGTTTGAAAGTACCCGTCGGCGACCAGCCCATAGAACGCGCCGATCGGGTGACCAACCTGGTTGCGGACTTGCCGACCGAAGCGAGTCGAGATCGCGCCTTGGAAGAAGTCCAGGCCTTCAGCGACTCGGAGGATGCGGTTCCGGTAGTGACTGCCGTTGAAGGTCGCGCTCCACATCGCACTCTGATGGCCGATCGAGAAATCAAAGCCGCGGTTCCTCACCTTCCCGACGTTGACGATCGGGGCATCCGCGGTGCCGGCCGTCGCCGGGAGCGGTGGGTTGAAGAGCAGGTTATCCGTCTCCCGCTCGTATACGTCGAGGACGAGGTTGACCTTGCCGCCGAGGAGCGCGACGTCCGCCCCCACGTTGATCGACTCGTTCTCCTCCCACTTGAGGTCCGGGTTACCGAGGACGGTCTGCCGGAATCCTGCGACGACGCTGTTGTTGTTTCCGCCCACGTCGTAGTAGGTGGAGTTGCGCGTGCCGCCGAATTGAGAGACGATACGGCCGGCGGGTATGAGCTGGTTTCCCGTGAGGCCCCATCCAAAGCGCAGCATGACGTCCGAGAAGAGGCGGTTCCCCTCCATGAACGGCTCCTTGGAAAGCCTCCAGCCCACGCCGAACGCCGGGAACGTCCCCCACCGGTTATTTGGACCCAACCGGGAGGAGCCGTCCTGCCGGACCGTGGCGCTCAGCATGTACCGGTCGGCGAAGTTGTAGTCCACCTTTCCGAAGAACGACATCAGCGTGCTCTGCCCGCCGGTGCTGGTGACGTTCTTGGTGGCGGCGTCGCCGAGCGCGTCCTGGATGTACCGGGCATTCGGGTCGCTGGAGAGGAGATTGGCCATGCTCGCGGTGATGAACCGGCTGGTGTTCTCGTTGGCTTCCTGACCCAGCAACACGTCGAAGTTGTGCTGGGAGAATCGCCGGTTGTACCGCAGAGTGTTGGTCCACGTCCACTCCGTGAATCGAGTGGAGTTCTCGTTGATAGCCGTTGTAAAGGTCGGCTCGGCGTTTTCCGGGAACATGGGCGTGAAACCATTGAATGCGCTCTGCCCCAGGTTGAATCCGAGCTGGCTCCTCAAGGTCAGCTGGTCGTTCCAGGCGAAGCCGGCAAACGCGTTTCCGAAGATCCGCTCGTTCTTGTTCTCGTTGTCCTTGGCCTCCCAGGCAAACTTGACGGGATTCGTGTTGTTGCCGAGGCCCTGGGCTTTGCCCGACGCGAAGTTGCCCGCGACGTCGCGTACCGGGACGACCGGCTGCGAAAGGATGTTCTTGCCGAGGATGTTGCCTTCGCCGAACCCGTCATCCGTCACGCCGCCGAAGTGTCGGTCGGCGGAGACCGCGATGTTCTCCCCGAAGGTCAAGCGGCCTCGGTTGAACGCCGTGTTGACCCGAATGCTCCCGCGCTTGTACTCGTTGAAGAGCGCGGTGCCTTTCTGATTGAAGAAATTGAACGAGACGCCGTACCTGTTGTCCTGCCCGCCGCCCGCGATGTCGAGGTTGTAATCGCCGATGAACCCTGTCCCGAAGACTTCGTCCCACCAGTTGGTGCCTCGGCTGCCCGGCATGATCAGGCCGCGCGGGAACGAATACCCGGCCTCGTTGACGGTCACCGGGCGCCCGAACGCGTCAGTTGCGGTAACGCAGTTGCAGTTCGGGTCTGCGAAGATGTACCTCGGCACCGTCGGGTTGTTCGGGTCGCCGTAGATGTTGGTCGGGACCGGCAGACCCGCGTTGACGTAGCTTCGCCGGACGATCTCGTGGTACTCGAGCGCGTCCGTGATGACGAAGTCGTCGTAGCCGCGCACCGGATTCGTGATGCCCGTCCTCACCCTGAGAGTGGCTCGCGGTGACCCGATCGCTCCCCTATTTGTCGTCTCGATCACGACGACGCCGTTGCTGGCGCGCGAGCCGTAGATCGACGCCGCCGACGCGTCCTTCAGGACCTGGATCGACGTGATGTCGTTCGGGTTCAGGAAGTTGATGTACGTGTCCTCGACCGGCGTCCCGTCGATGACGTAGAGAGGGTTGTTGTTCTGGAAGGAGCTGACGCCGCGGATTCTCACCGTGCTGCGTGAACCGGGCGAGCCGCTCGTGTTGACCGTCACGCCTGAAACGGTGGCATCCAGGCGCTTGAGAACGCTCGCCGTGGTCTGGCGCGACGCCGCCTCCACGTTCACGCTGCCAACCGCACCGGTGATGTCCGCCCGCCGCTGCTCCGTGTACGCGGTCACGACGACCTCGTCGAGGAAGGCAACCGGGTCCATCGTGACGTCGACCGTCCCCCGTCCGGCGATCCGGGTCTCGACGGCGCGACGGCCGAGGAGGGAGAACATCAGGACGCCCTCCGCGGGCGCCGAGATGGTGTATCTCCCGTTCGCGTCCGTGACCGTGCGCGTGTCCGTCCCCGCAACGCGCACCGTGACCCCCCGAAGCGGAGTGCCGCTGGTGGAGCTCACGGTTCCGGTGACCGGTGTCTGGCCCGACGCCGTGACGCTCAGACCGAGCGCCAGCAGCAAGCTCATCCCCGCTGTGCGAAGGCGGTGAAGGGGGCTGTTCCGGAATGAACGCCTATCCGGCAGCATCTTCTCCATGGCAATCCTCCCAGTTGCGCACATGCGTTCTCATCCTCCCGGTCGTCGCATCGACTTCAGGCCTTGCATCTCGATCAGTTGGCGATACGTCATGAGCCGAACGTTGCGAGCCTTGATGGCCTCGGTGAACCGCTGTGACGTGAGCGCGTCCAGTTCTCCCTGACGGTTCTTGCTCATGTCGGCGAGCGGATTGGCGGTATTCATGTCCACCAGCGCGCCCAGCTCGGCGTCGTCGATCCCGACGTGCGTGACCACGACGTTGAAGCCGGGCTTGACGCGATCGATGAGCGCCACCAGGCTGTCAGCCTTGCTCCGCGGCGGCGCCCAGTACTGCGGGCTTTCCATGGTCTCCCCGAAGTAGCCCGACATTCCAAGATCAAACTCGCGCGCGAGCCGCTCCGTCACCTCACGGAATTCCGGGTAACGGACCGCGGTTCCCATGTGGTAGTCGACGTAGTCGATCTTGAGGCCCGAGCGCAGCGCCCGTTCGATCTGCGCCCGGAGCTCCTTCTCGACCTCTCGCGGATCGGGGCGGTTGCGGTAGAGGGCCTCGGAGGACGGGAAGAAGTATCCGTCCGCGTCCACCAGCGTCGGGACTGCGCTGCGGCCCGACACGGGTCCCCAGCGATAGTTCTTCCACTCCGAATTGAGCGTCAGGTGGATGCCGACAGCGACTGCCGGATGGCGCTTCAGGATCTCCACCGTTTCCTGATACCAGGGACCGGGAAAGATCACCGACACGGAAACGGGAAGGCCGGCCTCGACGAGTCTCTGGAGCGCCATGTTCACGCTGTGACTCATGCCGGCGTCGTCACTGCGTATGATCAAGTACGCGGGGTCGAGCGTACCGGCACGCGTCGCCGCCTCGGCCTGGCCGAGAGCGTGCGTCGGCGAGCCGAGCGAGAACGAGGCGGAGAACAGCAGAGCGAAGGACTGAAGCAGCCGCGTACGACCCTCCCTACAGGGAAGTCAGGTCTGCGCAGTTCACACCACGTCGAGCCAAGCAACACCGGGGAGGCGGCTCGGCAGGACAACCTCTATTACGGCCCGTGGTTGGAGTTGTCAAGAACAGGTGGCGGTCGGGCACGTTTTCAGTGCGAGCCGGCGCGGCGAGCGCCGTGGCGGGCCGTCCGCCGCCTGCTCGTGCTTCGAGGGCGAAGGTTCCGAGCCCTACGGTTGTGGCAGCCGCGCCTCTCCGACCGCATGCCACGTGCGCCCGCTGCGTACCACCCGGTACGCGCGCTCGAAGCGCAGTCTTTCCGCCGCCGGCCCACTCGGAATCGCGTACTGCTGGACGACTAGGTGCACCTGCACCGAATCATGTCCGGCTCGCGAAGCGAACGGCGCCGAGAGACGCACCACGTAGCCCGGGCGAGCGGCTCGACACACGAGGGGCGTCCGTGTTCGCTCGACCGGCACGTGGCAGGTTCCCCTCACGAGCCGATGGTGTTGGAGCGCCGAGCGAACGGCGGACGGCATCGTGTCGCCGCCGACGAGTCCCACGGCGCGCGGCAGCAGAACCGGGTCGAGGAGGAGGGAGAGCGCGGGATCTTCGATCCTGAAGGACGCGGCGAGCGTCGCGCGATACACGCCGACGGCGTCGTTCAGCGGCAGCGTGTCGATCTGCAGCCCCGCACCACGATAGGCCTCGGGCTCACGTGCGCAGCCGAACGCAATACCGGCGCACGCGAGATGGATCAGCGTGCGCCGCACGAGCTCCTCGAGTATTCGGAAAGACCAGATACGCCTCATGTCGTATATCTACGCAGACACACGACACTCGTAACATCCGCGGCCGCACCGTCGAGGGCGCGCGCCGCGGATGACGAGACTTACCTACGCTGTATTGCCGAGGTCTTGTCGAGGGTCGTGGCGGCGCGTCAAGCACCGGTGCGGAAGCGCGACGCGGCCTGCCGGGAGAAGGGGCAGTGAGGGACGCTCGCGAGGTCCTTGCTTCGCCACCCTTGACATTTGCGCCAAATGTCAAAATACTAACACATGGGTGACTGGTCGCGGGTCGATACGAGCGGCGCGCCGTGAGCCCCACGGCGCCACCGTCGCTCAGCCGCCGGGAGCGTCAGATCATGGACGTTGTCTACCGGCTCGGGCAGGCGACGGCCGCGGACATCCATGCCGCGCTGCCTGACGCGCCGACGTACACCACCGTGCGCGGCTTGCTACGCGTGTTGGTCGACAAGCGCCATCTGCGGCACGAGCGCGACGGCCGCCGTTACGTGTATCGCCCGTCGACCCCCCGCCCCGCCGCCGGCAAATCGTCCATCGCCCACGTGGTAGCGACTTTCTTTGGCGGATCGCCCGCCGACGCGATGGCGGCGCTCTTGGGCTCGGAGCAAAACCGCCTCAGCGACGCCGAGTTGGCGCGACTCGCGGCAGTCGTCGCGAGAGCCCGGCGGACAGCGAGGGGAAGGCGATCGTGAGGTCGCCCTCCTGGCTGCTCGCCACGCTCCTTCTGAAGCCGGCGCTCGTCGTCGCCGGCGCTTCGGTGATGGTGGCTGGCCTCCGGCGCCACACCGCGGCCGCGCGGCACGCCGTCTGGGCAGGCGCCATCATCGTCAGCCTCGCCCTCCCGTTGCTGAGCGCCGCGCTCCCGCCCCTTCGCGTACCGGTACCCGCCGCCCTCGGGCAATCGCTGAATGAGGGAGGTCGGCGCGGAACGGATGCATCGGCAGCCGTGAAGGATTTGACGCCGTCTGACCCGGCGAGACCGTCGAGTAATGATGGTCGATTCCAGCGCCTGTGGGCAGATGGTGGTAGCCTTGGTGATTCGACGGGCATGATGATGTTCGCCGCCTGGGTGGTCGTGGCACTGCTCCTCGCGGGGCGGCGAGTGATAGCGGAGATTCGTGTGCGCCAGATCGTTCGCGACGCGCGCAGCGTCTCTCCGCGGCTGGCGCGGGTCGTCGCTGACGTTGCACAGGCCAGCGGCGTGCACGGCCGGCTGCAAGTGCGTTTGAGCAGCGAGACGACATCGCCCGCGGCGGCCGGCGTGCTACGCGCTGTCGTCCTCCTCCCTGCCGACGCGGAGAGGTGGGCCGAGAGTGACCTCCGGCCGGTCCTCGCCCACGAGTTGGGCCACGTGACGCGCCGGGACTGCCTGCTGAATGTCTTCGCGGACGTCGCGTCGATCGTCTACTGGTGCAATCCAGTGCTGCTCCTCGCCGTCCGGCAGATGCGCACGGAGAGCGAGCGTGCCTGCGATAACATGGTGCTCCGGGGCGGCGCGCACGCCGAGACTTACGCAGACCTATTGCTTCGCTTCGCCGGCGGGGCGCGACTCGCGGGCGCACTCCCGAGCGCCGCGACCGCGATGACCCGCCCATCCCAGCTCGAGTCGCGTCTCATCGCCGTGCTCGACCCGCGAGTACCGCGCGTGCCGCCGTCGCGGTGGATGACGGGCGCGCTGGCCGGGTTGAGCGCGGTCCTGGCGATCCCGGCCGCGGCCCTCACCCTGCGGGCCGCTCCGCTGGCCGCGATGGAGCAGATGGCGGGCGAGCCCGACCGGCGGGCCGATTCAGTGGCTGCTCCAGCGAGCGAGCGCCTGCCGCTCCCCGCCGGCGCGTACGCCGTATCCGCCGGCGCGAGGTTGGCGCTCGCCGGACCGGACTCCATCCTCGCAACGCACATGGTGGCGGCGCTCGGGCACCAGCCGGCGCACGAAGCCGACCTGGTCCGCGAGCGCGCCGCCTGGACGCTGGCGCAGGCCAGGGACGGCCGGTTGGTCGAGCCGCTGCTCGAAGCGTTGGACGCGCGCGACTGGCGAGTGCAGTCGTATGCGGCGTGGGCGCTGGGCACCGCGCGCGATGCGCGCGCGGTGCCGCAGCTCGTTCCTCTCCTCGGCCATCCGGTCTGGCGGCTGCGCGCCATGGCCGCCTACGCGCTGCGCGAGTCGCGCGACCCCCGCGCTCAGGTCGCGATGACGGCGGCCCTCACCGACGACGCGTGGCAGGTGCGTGTCGAGGCGGTGAAGTATTTCGCCGCGCTCGGCGGACGGGCGCACGCGGCGCACATCCGGCCGCGTCTGAACGACCGGCACGTCGCCGTGCGGCTCGCCGCCGAGCGCGCCATCGCGTTCCCGTAAGCGCGATGACAGCACTGCCGCGATCGTTCCGGCGTCGCCTCGCACTTCCAAGTGTCAAAAAACTGGCACGTCGCGGCGCCTCCCTCTTCGCTTGCATCTCGACGATCCCACTCGGCGCCGCCGGCAGCCAGCAACGGACGCCGCCCGCCGAGCCGTTCCCCGGTGCGCAGGCGCGGAGAACCACGGCGTCGGCGTTGGAAGACGTCACGCTAATCGACGGCACCGGCCGCGAGGCGATGCCGCACCGTACGATTCTCATCCGCGACGAAAGAATCGCCGACATCTTTCCGACCGGGAGCAAGCCGCTGCCTCCCGGGACGCGGGTGCAGCGGCTGAGCGGAATGTTCGTGATGCCCGGACTTGTCGACGCGCACGTGCACCTTACGTATCCGTTCACGACGCGGTCAGGCCAGGAGTCTATCCTCGCGCTCCTGTTCCGGAGCGGCGTCACGACGGTGCGCGACATGGCAGGCGACGCGGTGGCGCTGACCGCGCTGCAACGACAGGCGTCGGACGCGGCGGTACAGTGGCCCAGGATTCACTACTCGGCCGTCATGGCCGGTCCAGGCTTCATGGCAAGCGACCGCCGCACGGTGCCAGTGTCGCACGGCGTCCAGCCCGGGCCGTCTCCCTGGCTACGAGCGGTGACGGACACGACGAACCTGGTTCTTGCCGTCGAAGTCGCAAAGTGGACCGGGGCAACAGGTGTGAAGCTGTACGCGGACCTACCCGCCGATCTCGTCGCTCGCATTACCGCGGAAGCGCATCGGCAAGGCATGAAGGTATGGAGCCACGCGGCGATCATCCCGTCACGCCCGGGCGACGCCGTGCGCGCGGGAGTGGACGTGATCTCTCACGCGGACATCCTCGTCGCGGAGGGCATCGCCCGCATGCCGGCGAGCTTCGCTACGTTCGGGTCGGCCCGACAATACACGACCGTGCAGCCATCCGATTCGAGCATCATCCGTCTTTTCCGAGAGATGAGGGCGGCCGGCACGATGCTCGAGCCGACGCTCCTCACCTCGCAGCGGATAGCCGCAGCGGCGCGGAGCAACCCGGATCGCGAGGCGCTATGGTACGTCGACAAGTGGTCGTACGACGTAACCCGGCACGCGCATGAAATGGGCGTCATGCTCGTGAGCGGGACAGATCTGATGGGCACGCCGGGGCGCGACTCCGTCTCGCTCATACACGATGAGCTCGAGCTGCTGGTGCGCGAATCCGGCGTTGCGCCCCTCCACGCCATTCGAACCGCCACCCTGAACGGAGCGCTGGCCATCGGGATCGCGTCCGACCACGGAACGGTCGAGGTTGGGAAGGTGGCGGACCTCGTCGTGCTCCGCGCGAGTCCACTCATGGATATCCGGAACACGCGAAGTGTTGCGTTCGTGGTCAAGGGCGGGGTCAGCTTCGAGAGGTAGGCCTCGCGCCTCATGACGCGGGACACATCGCGCTCGACCCCGTCATGACTCACTCCGAGCGGAGCGCGGTCATCGGGTCCACGCGGGCCGCTCGCACGGCCGGTCGCAGGCATCCGAGCACGGCGGTGCCAAGACAGAGGACGGCTGCGGTCGCCATCGTCAGCGGATCTTCCGGACGAACCCCGAAGAGCGCCGCGCTCATGCCCCGCGCCGCGCCATAAGCCACCGGCACACCGATCGCGATGCCCAGCACCGCTAGCAGCACCCCCTCACGCAAGACGAGTCGGACGATGCCAGTCGCCTGCGCGCCGAGCGCGCGCCGTACACTCAGCTCGTGCGACCGCTTGGTCACCGTGAACGAGAGCAGACCATGAATGCCCAGCCCCGCGATCAGCAGTGCGATCGCGCTCATGACTGCCAGGACGCGCACCTGGCGGGCGCTGTTACGCGAATGAGGCGGGTGGCAGCAGCAGCTGCCACAGGCAGGCACCTTGCCCACGGCCAGCTCCGGCCTATCGTCGGCCGGACGGTGTTGCGACTGCTACTCTATTGGAGAGCGCGCATTATGGAACTTCGTCGGCCGCCATTGCCCTTCATTCTTATCGTTCTCGCCGGCTGCGCGAGCCGCGAATCGAGTGGCGGCGGTGCACCTGCGTCAGAAGCCGCGGAACGACCGGACGGCGGCTGGCTGGTAATCGACGGTGCCGAGCCCCACATCGACAAGCGCGAGATGATCCTGATCCGGCGCGCTGAGGGTTCGCTGTCCCCGGTAGACACCTCGGTTCGGCCTTGGCTGACTCTCTCGTGCACGCCCGAGGCGTTCCGAGCTCACATCGACGTCCCGGAGGACTACGCGCCGTCGCAGCGAGGACGGGACTGGCTGGGGCCGTCCGTGAGCTACCAGATCGACTCCGCTAAAGCGCGGGCAGATACATGGAACGTCGTCATCGTGAAAGAGTCCGCGATACTCGCGCCAGGTTCTCACATGGTTTCTGGCATCACCGATGAACACGCTGTCAGGTTCATCAACCGCATCCGGCCGGCGAGCGTCCTGAGCTTCACGTTCACACCCGAGCACCGCGATCCGAAAACCGTCCGCTTTAAGCTGGATAGCCTGCCCCGACTGCTCGAGCGCGCCGAACGGACATGCGGTCGGGCGCTGCGCAAGGGCGGCGCTCGGTAGGGCCGGAGCTTCTTCTCTTGGTCAATCTCGGCGGCGGAGCGATTTGAGCGCCGGTCCATGCCGTCCTTCATCGCCGTCCCGGAGCGCGGCGTCGCACCGCCCAATTCGCGCCGATGGTCTGCGGAAGCCATTGCTGCCCGGCGTGGCCTGTCCCTGACAACAGTCAGGGCGAAGCTAATATTCCGCACCGTGAAGAAGACCATCCTTCTCTACGGTCTCCTGGGCGGCGTGTTGATCGCCCTCCTCAAGCTCGTCGAGTACCGGTTCCTCGTCGTCGAGCACTCCCTCGAGGTCTACGGGGGAGTCGTCGCGCTCCTCTTCTCCGTCCTCGGCATCTGGCTCGGCCTCAAGCTGACGCGGACGCGAGAGACGGTGGTTGTCCGGGAGGTGCCGGTTCGGGTCGAGGTGCCGGTTCGGGTCCCCGTTCCGCCCAACGGGCCGTTCGTCCCGAACGCCGCCCGGCAGGAGGAGCTCGGGATCACTCCGCGCGAGCTCGAAATCCTGCAGCTGATGGCTGCGGGCTTGAGCAACCGCGAGATCGCGGAGCGGCTCTACGTCAGCGAGAACACCGTGAAGACCCACTCCGGCCGGGTGTTCGCGAAGCTCGACGCCAAACGGCGGACGCAGGCGGTTCAGCGCGGCAAGGAGGCCGGACTCATCCCGTGA
>JBHELH010000314.1:0-3996 GCA_046263215.1 Gemmatimonadaceae bacterium
GAACGGCAGCTGGGCGAGCAGTGGAACGCCAAAGTCGCGCGCGAGCTTCTCGCCGGCGTCGCCGCCGAAGAGCGGACGGATGACGTCGCAACCCGGGCAGGCGTAGCCGCTCATGTTCTCGACGACGCCGAGGAGCGGGACGCCGGCGTCGGTCGCCGCGTGCATGGCGCGCGCGACGGAACGCATAGCCTCGTCGCTCGGGATGGTGACGGCGATCGCGCCGGTGAGGTCGGGGACGAGCGCGGCGAGATCGGCGAGGCGGCCGGCGTCGGGAGGCATGTCGACGAGGAGGGCCGCGAGCTTTCCCCAGGCGACGTCGGCGAGGAACTCACGCAGCGCGCCAGTCTCGGCGACGCCCCGCCAGGTGTGCTCCTCGCCCGTCGTCGACGTCCACCGGAGCGGCGCGCCGTCCTCGAGCAGCAAGTCCATCGAGATGACGCGTACGCCCTCGCGGCCGGTCGCGGGAATCACGGCGTCGCCCTCGACGGACAGCGGGCCGCGAGCGCCGAGCATGCGCGCGACGGTCGGGCTCTGGAGATCGGCGTCGAGAACGCCGATCGCGGCTCCGCGCCGCGCCATGGCGATCGCGAGCGCGGAGGTGACATAGCTCTTGCCGACGCCGCCCTTGCCGCTGATGATCGCGACGACGGAGCCGACGTGGCGCAGTCGCTCGCGCACCCGCTCGTGCTGGTGGGCCACCTGGGCGCCGAGGCCGGATGCGTCGCCGCCCGTTACCTCGAAGTAGCTGCGAAAGCTCATAAGTCCCACGCCGCGCGCGCTAGCATCCAGAGGTTGATCACGACAACGACGATCGCCGTGATGTAGAAGGCGCGCGGCATCGGCGACTGCGCAGTCGTGATGAATGCGCCCTTGACGAGCGCCGGGAGTCGCAGCGCGTGAAGCGCCCAGATGACGCGCGCGAAGGTGACGTTCTGCCAGCGGAGCAGCGCGTAGAAGACCGCGAGCCCGACGGCCGCCCCGAGAACGAGCCAGAGCCACGCGGGGCCCAGGCGCGTGGAGGGGAGCATGTTCGCGCGCCACATCGCGTAGGCCGCCGCCTCGTAGAGGATGGCGACGTGTAGATAGACGAAGGCCGCTTGGCGAAACTTCGTCGCCCGTGTGATCCTGTGCTCTGTCGCTTGCGGCGTGGTGGGCAGCGTCGACCTCCGGCTGCGGAGAGAATAGGCAAGGGCGCCGGTTTGACAAGAGAGGGGCGGACCGTATTCGTATGCCGCATGGCAAGGGTCGAAGGCCGAGCGCCGAGGGTCAAGACGCCGTGGCCGCTGGCCATCGGGTTCGCGGTGTTCGTCGTCGCCATGGGCTACCTCGTCGCGTCCTCGCTAACGCGGCGGGCCGCGCCGACTTTTGCGCCGACGCTGGAGGCGCGGGGCGACACGCTGACCGTCGACGCGACTGCCGCCGACCGGTGGCGGTACGTATCGCTCACGCGCGGGCGGGTGCTGTCGCCGCCGGACACGGCGGGGTGGGAGATCGCCGTGCGGCGGTACAACCTGATCGCGAACGGCGACGTCGTCGATCTCGGGCCGGCGGCGTTCGACACCGTGCGTGATGTGGCGGTCGCGAGCGAGGCGAATAGCTCCGCGATCTCAAGGTGGTATCGCTACAGCCTCCTCACGCACTTGCTCGAGCCCAACGACCACGTGTACGTCGTTCGCGCCGGCGGTGGTCCTCTCTACAAGCTTCAGATCCTGAGCTACTACTGCCCGGGTCTCACTGCCGGGTGCATGACGATTCGCTACGCGCCGCTCACGTCCGAATGACCTTCACGCGGAGGGCATGATGGTCCTCGAGCTGGCGGCGCATTTCATCGACACTCTGCCCTGACCGATGCTACTCGGGCACTACGGCGTCGCGTTCGCGGCGAAACGGGCTGCGTCGCGCGCATCGCTCGGGACGTTCAACCTCGCCGCCCAGCTGCTCGACGAGGTGTGGCCGATCTTCGTGCTGATGGGCATCGAGCAGGTTCGGGTAGTGCCGGGCCTGACGGCGGCGAACCCGCTCGACTTCGTCTACTACCCGTACTCGCACAGCCTGGTCGGCGCGATCGTGTGGAGCGTGCTGCTCGGCGGGGTGTACGACGCGATGCGGCGCTACAGGCGCGGCGCCGTCGTCGTTGGTCTACTGGTCCTCAGCCATTGGTTCCTCGATCTGCCGATGCACCGGCCGGATCTTCCGCTGTGGCCGGGGTCGGACGTGAAGGTCGGACTCGGAGCGTGGCAATCGATCCCGCTCACGATCGCGCTCGAGCTCGTGGTATTCGTGCCGGGGCTCGTGATCTACCTGCGGACGACGCGCGCGAAGGACTCGGTAGGGCGGTGGGGGTTGTGGGCGATGGTGGTCGTGCTGCTGGGGATCTTCTTCAGCGGCTTCGCCTCGCCGCCGCCGGCGGACGGGCGAGCGGTGGCGATGAGCGCGCTGGGGTTGTGGATCTTCGTCCCGTGGGGGTACTGGATCGATCGCCACAGGGCTGTGGTCAGGCCAATGTCCGAGGCCGACGGGTAAGGGGCAATGTCGCGGCGTACGCTGCCACGGCCCCGCGACACGATGCTCCGGACTGCCCGTCGGTCCACCCTTTCGCTTTCGGGCCGGATGTGTACGCTATAGAGACCTTCTGTCGCGCACGCTTGCCCCAGTCATCGCCATGACCCACCTACGCGCCGCCGCCACCCACGGGCTCGTGCTGGTCGTCGCGGCCTCCGGGGGCGCATGCGCCGCGAGCCAGACTCTCCCGACCCCGTGGGCCCGGTCGCGTTCAGCTGCAGCGGCGGGCCTTTCGGGCGTCTGGCTCCTTACGGTCCGAACGAACGAGGGCGTCGAGGTCGTCACGCGCATGACGCTCGAGTCGCGCGACGCCCGCCGGTGGCAGGCGTACTCACGCCCCGGCGCGCTACGCCCCGTCCTCGGCGGGCGTCGCTACCTGCTGGCGAGGATGCTCGGCAAGCTCCCGCCCCACGGATCGCTCGCCCAGATGAGCGGTACCGCGGAGTGGCGCGGCGAGGAGAAGATCGTGCAGGGCACGCTGACGTCGGCGCTGGGCCGCTTTTACCTCGCGGGCACTGTCGTCCGGGGGCGGTTAGTCGCCGAGCTGCGGCGCGACAGCCTGGGCCCGGCGGCCGGGAGCATCGGAGGCACGCGAGCGCCGGACGACCAACCGGTACGCGACTACCGCACACTCGCCGCCAACATCCGGCGCGCGCTTGCCGACAGCATCTACGACCCTGGTCTCCTCGACCGTCCCGAGTGGAAGGGGTTCGTCCAGCAGCTCGACGCGAGCCTCGCCGCGGCTCGCGACGACGCCGACGCACTACTCGGCTTCTACGCTGCGCGGCCGCGCCTTCGGATGTCGCATCTCCACCTGCTGCGCTACCCGGAACCCTCGGGTCTCTCGCTCGACTCGCTTCTGCGCCGGATCTCGGCGCCACCCGACTCTCTCGTCAGCCTCGCGTTCCCCGCACCCGGCGTGGCGTACCTGCGGGTTCGACGCTGGGTGCGAGTGCTGTCGGCGGTGGATCGCGCCTTCGTGCGCATCGACTCGGCCGCTGCCCATACGCTCGTCATGGATATCCGTGGAAATCCAGGCGGCGATGTCACATCTATCGCGCCCGTCACGCACCTCACCCGTGACTCGATGCCGGCCGGCGTGTTCCTCGGCCACAGGTGGTACCGCTCGCATCGTGCGCCGCCCACGCCGGCCGAGGCGGCGAGGCTGCCCTCACTCAGCCGTGCGGACGGCGCGAGCTTGGTCGACATGGTGCGCGAGCACGGCGCCGTGACCGGCATCGTGCCGCCGCGGGAGCCATACTTCGCCGGCACGGTGTACCTGCTCACCAGCCGACGTACGGGGAGCGCCTCGGAGGCGTTGGCGCACCTCCTTAAGGCAACCGGCCGCGTGACCCTAGTCGGCGAGCGAACGGCGGGGGCGATTCTCTCCGCACCCACGCACTCACTAGGCGATGGGTGGATCCTCATTCTGCC
>JBHELH010000315.1:0-8349 GCA_046263215.1 Gemmatimonadaceae bacterium
CTCTGATCGAGGTAGCCGAGGTTCGGCGTCGCGTCCGTCCGTTTGTAGGGGAGCGGTGGGCCGCTGCCCTTCGTGATCCCGTTCACGTGCGACTGCGCGCTGCCCCCGACGTGTGGGTAGATGATCACGTCATACTTCGAGCGGAGATTCCCTTCGCGAAGCTTCTGGTCGGCGAAGTACGTGTAGGGCACGCCATACGTGTCGAGTGCGGCGCGCACCCACCCCTCGTCCTGCGTGCGGTGCCACGCGTGCACGTAGCCGACGCGCGGCAGGTCGAGCTCGTGCGTCCTGACGCCCGGCGCCGACGCGACGGCCCACGCCGAGAGGCCAAGCTCGCGGAGCGTCGGCTCGAGCTTGGCCCGGTCCGCGCTCGGGATGACGAACGCGCCGGCGCGGAAGCGGCGACCGGCGGCCTCGAAGTCCTCCTCGGCTGCCTGCATCGCGACGTCGCGGTGCCGGTAGCGGAAGGCCATGAGGTTGTTGTCCGATGTATGGTCGACGACGAGCACCGGGCCGCTGCCGGAGATACCGCCCGCGGCGCGCGCGTCGGCCGTCATGAGCGTCATCGGCTGGGTGAGGACGCCGCGATCGGTCACCGGGGTGACGACGACGTTGCGCATGAGCTGGAGCGTCCAGCCGGTGTCGTCGTACGGGCGCGGGTTCGCCGGCGAGTAGCTCTGGAGCGAGAAGTACATGTCGGCGAGCGTGCGGTACGGCTGATCGGCGCGGATCACGTAGTCGCCAGGCCGCACGTCGACGTTGCCGGCGCGGAAGCCCGACGTCGCGGCGTGGACCTCGACTCCCTGGCGGCGCAGTTCGTTCACCGCGTCGGCGGCGTCGGCCTTGCGGCGCTGATTGGCGGGGATGACCCAGGCGTACGTCGGTCCGCCGCGCCCCTTCTCGACCGAGCGCTTGTTCTTCAGCCAGTAGTTCTCGAGGTACGTCTCCTTGTTCCTCGCGACGTGGTTGAGCGCGATGAGTATCGCGGACTGCTGGATGTTGACGTTGTTGCGCGGGCCCCACTTGATGTACGGCAGCGGCGGGTTGGCGCGGAACCACTCCCGGCTCGTCGTTGTCGCCGGCGGGCGGACCTCGTAGTTGTCCGGCCCGTAGCTCTGCACCTCGTAGAATCGCCCGATCGAGTTGTGCGAGTTGGCGATGAAGAACATGTAGTTGGGCGTCCACCCGTCGTAGAACCCGTAGGTCCAGACGCCGGGCACGCCGCGCTTCGTCATCTCCATGACCTCAGTCTTGGCGAGCACCCACCACTCGTCGGTCACGATCGGGTCGAGCGCCTCGTTGTAGGGGCCGGTCCCGGTCGAGGCGTAGAGGTAGGTCACAGACTCATGCAGGTCGTGCATGACCGTCGGCTTCCACTCGAGGAAGAGCCTCGTCACGTTCCGCGTCAGCGCGAGGAACTGTCCCATTGCGTCGCGGTTGTTGTCGTGCGCGACATATTTCCCCCAGTACATGAGCGGGAGCCGTTGCCCGCCCTGGGGGAGCTTCTTGTTGAAGTAGTAGGTGTCGACCTGCTTCTCGCGCCCGTCGACCTCGATCACCGGCGTGATGAAGGTGATGACGTTGTTGCGAATCGTGCGAACGAACGGCGTCTCCTGCACCGCGAGTCGGTAGGCGAGCTCCATCAGCATCTCGGGTCCGCCGTTCTCCGGCGAGTGCATTCCGCTCGTCAGCCAGTAGATAGGCTTCGCGTTCGTGATGAGCTGTCGCGCCTGCGCTTCGGTCGTCCGCCGTGGGTCGGTGAGCTGCGCCAGCATGCCGCGGTAGCGCTGGAGGTCGCGGATCGTGCTCTCGTCACCGATCGCGGCGACGATCATGTCGCGCCCCTCCTCCGTCTTGCCGATACTCCAGACCGCAACGCGGTCGGACGCCTTGTCGAGCGCTTCGAAGTAGCGGTGGATGTCCTTCGCGTACGTCAGCTCGCCCGGCGTGCCGACGATGCGGCCGAAGAACTTGAGCGGACTGGGAACCGTATTCGAGGCCGGGAGATGATCGACCAGCTCGGTCGTGATGCGCGGATCCTGGAGGGATTCCTTGATCTTCGCCGTGTACTCTGCGTCGATGCGTTGGCCGTTGACGCTAGTCTGCGCGCGCGCGGCGGGCGTGAAAACGAGGGCGGCGATCGCGACCGCCGTACCGAGCCGGCGCACGGATCCTCTGCTGTGCGGCATCGTAGCTCCTGATCCAGTCGGGTGGGGTGCCACGTAAGCTACGCGGCGGCGGCCGGGTTCGCTGCGGGCGACGCGCGGCGCAAGACCGGCTCCCAGGAGTCATTGCTGTGCGCTGCCATAAGGCCGACCGCCGAACGCCTCCTCGACCGCCCGCCGGAAGCTCGGGGCGTGAATCGCCGGAAAGCGGTGCAGCTGCGGCTCTACTCGCGCGAAGTACTCGAGCGCGCGCCGGGGCTCGACCAGGCCGCGGCGGGTCATCTCTCGGACGTCCTCCAAGTCGCGCGGGTGCCCGCGCTCGACCTTCGCGAGCGCCTGCGCGTACAGGTCGAAGTGATAGAACGCGACAGGCCCGATCTGCGCCTCGAACCGGCCACGGTCCTCCCACCCTGCGGGAACTGGGATGAAGTCGGCGGGCGACGCAATCTCGAGGTTGACCTGGAGCGCCTCCTTGAGCGCGGGCAGCGCCCGCAGGATCTCCTCGTCCTCCGGCCGCATGACGAAGTCGACGTCCACTGTGGTCGCGCGCCACCCGAGGAGAACGGCCGTCGTGCCGCCGACGAGATAGACGCGGACGCTCCCGCTCGCGGCCTGGCCGAACGCCTCCATCACCCGCCGAATCCGCCCGCGATCGGCCTCGAGCCGCATCCCGCCGCTAGCCGAGAGACTCGGCGGCCCGCTCGAAGCTGACCAGCCGCCGGATCAGCGCATTGTAGCGGCTGTGCGCTGAATCGGGGTCCTCCCGGGCGAGCAACGCGTAGAGCCGGCCCTCCGGATCGTCGAACAGGTCTGGTATGGCGTAGCCAAGGCGGCGCAGCCTCGGACCTCCAATCGATACCAGCAGCGCGGCCACCGACTCCTGGCCCCGCTGCAGATCGTCCAGCCCGGCCTCGATCAGCTCACCGCCCGGAAGATCCGTCAGTCGCACACCCGATACGGTACGAGCGGAGTCGTCACGCGGCCAGGGCATCAGATTGCGGACTGCGGATTGCGGACTATAAACCCTCAGTGCCCCCATCCCGCCAACGGTAGCCTGCCGAGGGTGTGTGTCCGCAGTCCGCAGTCCGCAGCCGTCACTGCTCCCAGATCCGAGCACTCGCGCCGAAGACGTCCCGCTCCACGACGACGTCCGGCGGCTCGCCGCGGCGCTCGGCCGCGTCATCCGCCGTCTCGAAGGGGATGAAGCGTTCGACACGGTCGAGGAGTTGCGTCGCGCCTGCCGGGCCCGCCGCCGCGGCGACGCGGGCGCTCCGACGCTCGATCAGCTGCTCGATTACGTCACCGCGCTCCCGCTCGAGCTCAGCGCCGTCGCGGCGCGCGCGTTCACGCTGTTCTTCCTGCTCATCAACACCGCCGAGCAAGTACACCGGGTCAGACGTCGCGACCAGTACCTGCGCGATGCCGGCGCTGAGCCGCAGCCGGCGTCGGCCCGCTGGACGATGCGGCGGCTCCGCGAGGCCGGCCGGTCGGCGGGCGAGGTGATCGACGCCATCGCCCGGCTGGACGTGCGGCCGGTGCTCACCGCTCACCCGACCGAGTCGACGCGACGGACGCTGCTCGCGCTCCAAGCGCGCGTCGCCGACGCCCTGCTGGCGCGCGAGCGGACTCCGGAAGTCGACCGGCGGCCGGTGGACGAGGCACTCGACGGGGAGGTGGAGCTGCTCTGGCTCACCGCCGAGGTGCGGCAGGACCGGCCGTCGGTGCTCGACGAGGTGAGCACCGGACTCTGGTACCTCGAGACGCGGCTGCTCGACGCGAGCGAGCGCGCGCGCGACGCGTTGGTGCGTGCGTTCGAGGAGGAGTTCGCGGCGACCGGGGAGGCGCTGCGCGCGCCGGTGCCGCTCCGCTTCGGCAACTGGGTCGGCGGTGACCGGGACGGGAATCCCTTCGTCACGCCGGAGACGACGCTTGCCGCAGCGCGGCGCGCGAGCCACGTCATCCTCGGACGGTACCGCCGGACGCTCGACGACCTCACCGAGCGATTGTCCCTCTCCGCGAGCATCGCGCCGCCGACCGAGGCGCTGCTCGCATCGATCAACGCGGACCGGGCGCTCCTCGCCGACGTCTGGGAGGCGAACCGGCGCCGCAACGCGGACGAGCCGCTGCGGCTCAAGCTCAGCTTCATGGCGGCGCGCGTGGAGGCAACGCGCCGGCTGGTCGCGGCGCGTGACGCGGGGCGCGACGAGCGCTTCCCGGCCGCGTACCCGCGTGCCGCGGCGCTCGAGGCCGACCTGCTGCTCGTGCGCGAGTACCTGCTGGCCGCAGGCGCCGTCGACGCCTGCGCGACGGTGCTCGACCCGCTCCTCGCCGGCGTTCGCGCGCACGGCTTTCACGGCTTCCTGATGGACGTGCGCGACCACGCGGACGCGCACGCCGCCGCGCTCCGTGACCCGGACGCGCAGCGCGAGGAGACTCGGAAGGTGCGCGACACCTTCGGCGCCATCCGCGCCGTGCAGGACGAGATCGGCGCCGCGGCGGCGTGCACGTACATCGTGTCGATGGCCAAGAGCGCCGAGGACCTCCTCAACGTGCTCGCGCTCGCGGGCGCGGCGGGCCTCGTGGACCTCGACGCCGACCCGCCGCGCTCGCGACTCGACGTCGTGCCGCTCTTCGAGACGCTCGCCGACCTGGATCGCGCGCCGACCGTCATGCGCGAGCTCCTCGACCACCCCGCGTACGCGCGACAGCTCGCCGCGCGAGGGCGGCAGCAGGAGGTCATGATCGGGTACTCGGACTCCGGGAAGGACGCCGGGATCCTCGCGTCGTCGTGGGCGCTCTACCGCGCGCAGGAGGAGCTAGCGGGGTTCTGTGCCGAGGCCGGCGTCGAGCTGCGGCTCTTTCACGGGCGCGGCGGGAGCGTAGGCCGCGGCGGCGGCTCCCCGGTCTACCGTGCGGTGGCCGCGCTGCCGCCCGGCACGATGCACGGACGGGTGAAGATCACCGAGCAGGGCGAGATCATCTCGCAGCAGTTCGGGCTGCTGCCGATCGCGGAGCGGACGCTGGAGGTCATGCTCGGCGGCGTACTGCTGCATAGGTTCACGGATTGGCGCGACGGGCGCGATCCGGCCGAGGTCGCGCGCTTCCGGGAGACGATGGACACGCTCGCGGCGCGGTCGCTCCACGTCTATCGCTCGATCGTGCACGAGAGCGGCGACCTGTTCGAGCTGTTCCGCGCGTCGACGCCGATCGAGGAGCTCGCCGACGCGCGATTCGGCTCCCGGCCGGCGTACCGCCCCGGCGCGAAGCAGGGCATCGCTGGCATCCGCGCGATCCCCTGGCAGTTCGGGTGGACGCAGATCCGACTGATGCTGCCGGGGTGGCTCGGTGCCGGTACGGCGCTGGCCGAGGTCGCCGGCGCGCACGGCGGGCTCGAGCTCGTGCGCGAGATGACGCGCGCGTGGCCGTTCTTCGACGACCTGCTGGCGAAGATCGAGATGGCGTGCGCAACCGCGGACGTCGAGATCGCGCGGGCGTATGTGACACGGCTCGGCGGCGACGCACGGCTCTTCGACCAGCTCGAAGAGGAGTACGCGCGCACGGTGCAGTGGCTCCTCGAGATCCGGCGCGGCGAGCACCTGCTCGGTGACTCACCGGTCCTGCAGTCGGCGATCGCGCTACGGAATCCGTACGTCGATCCGCTGTCGCTGTTGCAGATCGTGCTGCTGAGGCGGAAGCGCGCCGGTAGCGGGAGCGACGAGGAGCACCAGCGGGTGCGCGACGCGCTCACGACGACGCTGAGCGGGATCGCTCAGGGGCTGCGGAGCACGGGGTGAGGACCGACTGCGGAGTCGGATGCGGTCCGCAGACGCCCTTCGTTGTCACGAAACCGTGGTTTCGTGTCCCGAAATCGCGGTTTACAAGTCGGCTTCCCGCCGCTCTTCCTTATTTATTGCCAGAGAGTCGCCATCGGTCCCGGCTCGATGCCGGGTCTTGGGCCGTTGGACGTCGCGGCAGGCGGCTGCGAGCGAGAGGAATGAGTAGGCGTACCCCGCAAGTCGTCGTGGTTACCTCGGCCAGAGAAGGGAGCGAGGACCGCGCGATCGAGGAGCAGCTCTGCGCCGCGGGGCTCCACGTACGGTCTGCCGACGACCTACCGAGCGCCATCCGCACTCTCCAGGAAGAGCCGCCGGATGTCCTCGTTCTCGCGCGGGGCGCGGGCGACGACGTAGACGACCCCGAGGCCGTGGCACAGGTCAGGCAGAGCGGCTTCGCGAGCGCGATCCTGGTCTTGGGTCGGCGTCCCGATTCGTCGGCCGCCGTGGCGGTCTTGGAACGAGGTGCCGACGACTACGTCGGATTCTCGTGCACCGCGACGGAGCTCGTCGCCCGCGTGCGTGCGCTGGCGCGTCGAGCCGCCGGCGTCACGGCGCTCGAGTGCGAGGCCGACGGGCTGGAGTTCGACCTTCGTCGGGGCGTGATCCGGAGTAACGGCGTCGTCGTCGCGTTGACGCGACGCGAGGCGGACCTGCTCGAGTACCTGGCGCGGAACACGGGCCGTCCGGTGAGCCGCGACGAGCTCGCCGCTCACATCTGGCACACCGCGGGCGCGCGCGGCGGGAGCACGAACGTCGTCGACGTCTACGTCTCCTACCTGCGTCGCAAGCTGGGATTAGTCGGCCGGCAGTCTCTCATTCGCTCAGTGCGCGGCGTCGGGTATGAGCTGGTCGACACGCGGACGGGGTGAGGACGAGAAACCGCGGGCTGCGAGCTAGACGGATCAGCCCCGCGCGTTCGGCGCGATCAGCGCCTTCACCACTTCGCGCGACGCCACCGCCTCCAGCGCCTCGTCGGCGTCGTCGAGACGGTATCGGGCGCTCACCATCTCGCGCCACGGCACGCGCTCACCGAACCGGTCCGCGATCTCGACGGCGCGATAGAAGTGCGAGAACTCCGAGCCCCAACAACCCCGCAGCTCGACGTGCTTGCGGTTGAGCTGCCAGTGCGGGTGAATGCTGACCGCACCGTTGTCGGTGTAATGGCCGGCGATCACCACGCGTCCGCCGTCGCGCACGAGATCGAGTGCCTGCGGGACGGCGTCGGGACTCCCAGTCGCCTCGAGCACCACGTCGGCGCCGCGACCGCCGGTCATCGCACGTACGATCGCGAGCCGACCGTCGTGGGGCATGTCCAAGCCAAGCGTCGCCGTCGCGCCCATCCGCCGCGCGAACTCGAGTCGTTCCCGCGGCTCGCCGACGGCGACGACCTCGCCTGCGCCGGAGAGCGCCGCCAGCGCGACCATCGACTGTCCGACCGGGCCCACGCCGAGCACGACGACCGACTCACCGAGCCGCACGCGCGCGATGTCGACGGCGTGGAGCGCGGTGACGAGCCCGCAGCCACCGCCGATGAACCCCTCGGCATCCAACCCCTCCGGCAGCCGCACCATCTTCACGCCCGGCTTCATCCAGATCGCCTCGGCCCACCCGCCGAGGAGCCCGTCGCCGAATCCGTAGGTGATGCCGTAGACCTTCCGTGACGGGCAGCGGGTTGGTTGCTTCGCGACGAGACAGTGATAGCAGTGGTTGCACGTCTCGTGGACGTCGAGAAAGGTGACGACGTCCCCCTCGCGGAACGCGTCACCGTGCACGTCGACGACCCGCCCGCGGAGGGCCGCGATCGTGCCGACTGAGACGTGGCCGGGGACGATCGGGTACGGCACGCCGGCCAGCCGTCCGTGGTGCAGATGCACGTCGGTGCCGCAGACCTCAGAGTACAGCGTCTGGAGCAACGCGGCGCCATGCTGGAGGTCGGGCGCCCGCGCATCGCGCACCTCGATCGGCTCGTTCGGCGCCGGCATCACCGCGGCGCGGTAAGAGGAGCGGGGCACGCGGGGAAAGGTAACCGAGTGCGGAGTGCGGACTGCATCCGACTGCGGACTGCGGACTGCGGACTGCGGACTGCGGACTCACGCCCTCGGGACGCTTTTACCCGGCGATTGAAGCACCCCGAGGGTTGTAGTCCGCAGTCCGCAGTCGGTTCAGTCGGCCGTTTCTCTACAGGGCTTTCTTCAGCTTATCGAGGCATCCGTTCCAGCCGTGCTGGTGATCCGCGATCTCCTTCTCGGTCGGCAGCCCTTCGTGGCGGAGGACTACTTCGGTCGAGCGCCCCTGCTCGTGGAACTCGACGGTCACGACCGACTCGCCGGCGCTCGGCCTGTCCTCCC
>JBHELH010000316.1:0-4279 GCA_046263215.1 Gemmatimonadaceae bacterium
CACCGGCACGTCGTCGAGGAAGCCGTTGGTGACGGCGAAGATGATCATCACCTGCTGCTCGACGGGCATCGGCTGGTATTGGCCCTGCTTCAGGACCTCGACCGTCCGGGCGCCGCGGTCGAGCTGTCGCCGCGTGGCCGCATCGAGGTCCGACGCGAAGGCGGAAAACGCCTCGAGCTCGCGGTACTGCGCGAGGTCGAGTCGCAGGCGACCCGCGACCTGCTTCATCGCCTTGATCTGCGCGTTGCCACCCACGCGCGACACGGAAATGCCAACGTTGATCGCCGGCCGCGTGCCGGCGTAGAAGAGGTCGGCCTCGAGGAAGATCTGCCCGTCGGTGATCGAGATGACGTTCGTCGGGATGTACGCCGACACGTCGCCGGCCTGGGTCTCGATCATCGGCAACGCCGTGAGTGAGCCGCCCGGCTTGAAGATCGTCGTGTTGTCGACGACGTCCGGATCCTCGCGGAGCTTCGCGGCGCGCTCGAGCAGCCGCGAGTGGAGATAGAAAACGTCGCCCGGGTACGCCTCGCGGCCCGGCGGCCGGCGCAGCACGAGCGACAGTTGGCGGTACGCGGCAGCCTGCTTCGACAGGTCGTCGTAGATGCAGAGCGTCGCGCGACCCTCGTGGTACATGAAGTACTCGGCCATCGCGCACCCGGAGTACGGCGCGATGTATTGCATCGGCGCCGGGTCCGACGCGGCGGCGGCGACCACGATCGTGAACTCCATCGCCCCCGATTCGCGTAGCCGCTCCACGACGGCGGCGATCGTCGACGCCTTCTGCCCGATGCCGACGTACACGCAGATGACGTCCTTGCCGCGCTGGTTAATGATCGTGTCGACGGCGATGGCCGTCTTCCCGGTCCCGCGGTCGCCGATGATCAGCTCACGCTGTCCGCGGCCGATCGGGATCATCGAGTCGATGGCCTTGATCCCGGTCTGCAGCGGCTCGTGCACGGGCCGCCGGACGATGATACCGGGCGCCGGCGACTCGACCTTCCGCGACATCGTCGCGCGGATGTCGCCGAGGCCGTCGATCGGGCGGCCGAGTGCGTCGACGACCCGGCCGACGAGGGCCGGCCCGACGGGGACCTCCAGCGTGCGCGCGGTGCGACGCACCTCGGCGCCTTCCTTGAGCTCGAGCCAGTCGCCAAGGATGACGGCGCCGATGTTGTCTTCTTCGAGGTTGAGTGCGAGCGCGGTGACCCGCTGGCCTGTCTCGTTCGAGCTGATCTCGAGCATCTCGCCGGCCATGGCTTTCTGGAGGCCGTAGATGCGCGCGATCCCGTCCTTGACTTCGAGCACGGTGCCGACCTCTTCGACGTCGAGCTCGTGGAGGTCGGCGGCCTCGATCTCCCGAAGGAGGATGTCCTTGATCTCGCCGGGGCGCAGCGTGGTATCGGTAGCCATAGACGGGGTTCTGGGCGAACGGCGTATGCGGGCTCGGGCGCTCGGAGGCCGGTGGCCTGCGGCCAACGAGGGGCGGTTCGGGCTTGTGAAAAATATCACAAGACCACGCCCCTCGGCAAGCCGCCGCACCGGCGGCCGTTCGGCCCCGCATGCGGCGAGGTGGTCCCCGGGGTCCGCATTGACCGTTCCAGATTCGCCCCATGGCCACCGCCATCCGTGACCTCAAGCTCTGGCAGGAGGCCGTCGCCCTCGCCGGCGAAGTCATTCGCGCACTCCGCCCGGCCAACCGGCGCGAGGTCAAGTCAGTCGCCGAGCACGTGATGGCGACCGCCGTCGCCGTCGCCACGCACATCACCGACGGCTACGCGTGCTACGAGGCCGGCGAACAGCATGAGCTCTATACCACGGCCAAGCGCGAGCTGCTGCGCCTCGAGACCCATCTCGCCCTCGCCCGACGCGCCGACCTCCTCACAGCCGAACGCGACGCCGAGCTCGCGACCCGAACGCAAGCAGTCGCCCGACTCCTCGTCGGATACCTCGCCTACCTCGACCGTCAACTCGCGGACCGGCAGCAGTCGCCCGCCCCTGCGAACCCAACAGCAGCGCGAGTCGGCGAGCCGAGGCCGTGACCCGCCGCCGGCGGGCGAAAAGCGAAGGCCGTTTCGCGGACGAGCCGCGAAGAGCGCGCACGCGGAGTCGATCCGCGCCATCCGCGTGCGCGCCCTTCCCCACTCTCCCCCCACAACGAACAACGCGCGTCCGCTCCGCCAACCCGCCCGTTCCCCGAACCGCGCCGCTACGCCCGCACCTGCATCGCCGCGATCATCTCGTTCGCCCGTCTCAGGACGTCGCGTGCGTTCGCGTACGAGATGATCGTGCGTGCCTCCTCGTACGGCGCCCACTTGCATGCCGTGATGCCCTCCGTTCGCTGCGGGGAAGTTGCCTCCTGGTCGGTCTCCATCAGAAAGAAGTGGCAGACCTTGTGGATCAGCCGCCCACGGAATCGGAAATACCAGTCGATGGTTTCGACAGGGCCGCGGATCGCGAACCCACGGACTCCGGTCTCCTCGCTGACTTCGCGCAGCGCGGCCGCTTCCGGGAGCTCGCCCTGCTCGACGTGGCCTTTTGGGAAACCCCAGTTGCGGTAGCTGTCGCGGATGAGGAGGAACAGCGGCCGCGCGCCGGCCCCGTCGGGCGTCGCCGCCATTCGAAAGACGACGCCACCCGCCGACGTCTCGCGCCTCGCACGCGCACGCGCCATCACGCTCTCCGCGCGGGCGAACGCGTGTCTGCATCGGCGTCGATCGTCGGACGCCCTTCGATGAACTGGCGAACGATCGGATCGGCGGTGCGTTGGATCTCCTCGACCGTCCCGACCTGGCGAACGCGCCCCTCGTACAGCATCGCGATGCGCGAGCCTACCGTGTAGGCGCTCCGCATGTCGTGCGTGATCACCACGCTGGTGACGCCGAGCTTTTCGCGCATGCGAACCATCAGCTCGTCGATGACCGCGCTCGTGACCGGGTCCAGTCCCGTGGTCGGCTCGTCGTAGAGGATGTACTTCGGGCGCAGCGCGATCGCCCGCGCGATGCCGACGCGCTTCCGCATCCCGCCCGACAGCTCGGCCGGAAACCGCTCGGCGACGTCCGGGAGATCGACGAGCTCCAACGCCTCGTGGACCCGCTCGTCGATCTCCCGCGCGCCGAGCTTCCCCTGCTTCCGCAAGCCCATGGCGACGTTGTCGCCAATCGTGAACGAGTCGAACAGCGCCGCGAACTGGAAGACGTATCCGATGCGCGCTCGCAACTCGTACAGCTCTCGCCGTGGGAGCCGCGGCACCTCGCTGCCGTCCACCCACACCTCACCCGAGTCGGGCTCGAGCAAGCCGACGATGTGCTTGATCGCCACCGACTTCCCGGTACCGGAGTAGCCGATGATGACCATCGTCTCGCCCTCGCGCACCTCGAGCGTGAAGCCCTCGAGCACCTGCTTCGGCCCGAACGATTTGTGGACGTCGAGGAGTTGGATCACTTAAGAGAGAGCTATCAGCTATCAGCTATCAGCTATCAGCTATCCGTGATTCGGACTGCCGCGCTGCGCGCGGCTGACCGGAAAACTGACGCGCACCGAGTTCGCGCCGCCAGTCTTGCGAAACCGGCGTCGATGCCTATGGACCAACGCGTGTTCATTGAGGCGAGTCACGGCCGCACGCTGGCCACCACCAGCAAAGGAAAGGGCCGGCGTCAGCCGGCCCTTCCTTGCTACTGATAGCTGATAGCTGATAGCTGATAGCTTCCGTTACGCAGCGAAGCTGCCGAGCGCGCGGCCGACATCTCCCTCTCTCAGCCGCTTGAGCGCGCGGTCGCGCAGCTGGCGGACGCGCTCGCGCGTGACGCCGAGCATCGAGCCGATCTCCTCGAGCGTGTGCTCGCGCCCGCCCTCGAGCCCGAAGTACAAGCGGAGGACCTTCGCGTCGCGCGGCGGAAGCGTGTTGAGCGCTTGCTCGATCTCGTCGGTGAGGAAGCGGTTCATCGCCTCCTCCTCGGTGTCGGGCATCTCGTCGGCGACGAACCGCTCGATGAGCGAGCGGTCCCCCTCGGGATCCATCGGCGCGTCGAGTCGAACGTCGCTCGTGTTCAAAGCGGCGAGCGACTGCACGACGTCGACCGAGAGCCCGGTCAGCTGAGACAGCTCCTCGGGACTCGGCTCGCGGTTGAGCTTCTGACGGAGAATCTCCGACGCCTTGATGATGCGCGAGAGATCGGCCGTCCGGTTGAGCGGGACGCGCACGGTTCGCCCCTGGCGCGCGAGCGCCGAGAGGATCGCCTGACGAATCCACCACACCGCGTACGAGATGAACTTGACG
>JBHELH010000317.1:0-4541 GCA_046263215.1 Gemmatimonadaceae bacterium
GTCAGCCCGAGCCCCTCGTAAATCCGCTCGTAGGGAGCGGAGGCGCCAAAGCGCTCGAGACCGAGCACGACACCGTTGTCGCCGACCCAGCGGTACCAGGACAGCGGGTGCGCAGCCTCGATCGCGATGCGCGGAACGCCCGGCGGGAGGATAGAGTCGCGGTAAGCCGCGTCCTGCCGCGCGAAGATCTCGTGGCTCGGCATACTGACGGCGGACGCCGCGATGCCTTCGGCTTCCAGCTTCTGCTGGGCCGCGAGGATGAGGGCGACTTCGGAGCCGGAGGAGAGGAGGATGACGTCGAGGTGGGAGGTGGGAGGTGGGAGCGGCTGCCCATTTCCACCTCCCACCTCCCACCTCCCACCTGCCCCCTTCGCCAAAACATACGCCCCCCGCGCCAACCCCGAGGCCGCCGCGTACCTCTCCCGATCGATGAACCCCAACTTCTGCCGCGTGAGGACCAACGCGACCGGCCCCTTGTGCGTCACCGCGAACTTCCACGCCTCGGCGGTCTCACTCGCGTCGGCGGGGCGGATGACGGTGAACTTGGGGATCGCGCGCAGTGCCGTGAGCTGCTCGATCGGCTGGTGCGTCGGGCCGTCCTCGCCGAGGCCGATCGAGTCGTGCGTGTAGACGTAGATGACGTGCTGCCCCATGAACGCGGCGAGGCGCATCGGCGGGCGCATGTAGTCGGAGAAGATGAGGAACGTGCCGCCGAACGGGATGAAGCCGCCGTGCAGCGCCATGCCGTTCATCAACGACCCCATGCCGTGCTCGCGAATGCCGAAGTGGATGTAGCGGCCGGCGTGGTTGTCGCGCGACAGGATCTGCTCGCCCTTGAGCGACGTGTTGTTCGACGGCGTGAGATCGGCCGATCCGCCGACGAGCTCCGGGAGCGCGGGCGCGATCGCGTTGAGCACCGCTCCCGACGCGGCGCGGCTAGCGACGCTGCCATTCTCCTTGGTGAACGTCGGGATCTTGGCGTCCCATCCCTTCGGCAGCTCGCCGCGCAGACGGCGCTCGAGCTCCGACGCGTCGGCGGCATGGGCCTTCGCGTACGCTGTCCGCCTCTCGTTCCACTCCTCGTGCGCACGCGCGCCGCGCTCGAGCGTCGAGTCTCGCCAGTGGGCGAGTGCTTCCTCGGGAACGTAGAACGGCTCCTGTGACGGCCAGCCGAGGTTCTCCTTGGCGAGTCGCACCTCGTCCTCGCCGAGCGCCTCCCCGTGCGCCTTCGCTGTGTCGACGCGATTGGGGCTGCCGTAACCGATGTGGCTGCGCGTGATCACGAGCGTCGGCCGACTCGTCTCGGCCTTCGCCTCCTCGATGGCGCGGTCGATCTGGTCGAGATCGTTTACGTCGTCGACGTGCAGCACCTGCCAGTGGTAGCCCTCGAAGCGCTTGTGCACGTCGTCGCTGAACGTGAGCTCGGTGGGCCCGTCGATCGTGATGTGGTTGTCGTCGTAGAAGCCGATCAGCTTCCCGAGCCCGAAGTGTCCGGCGATCGACGCAACCTCGTGCGACACGCCCTCCATGAGGTCGCCGTCGGAGCAGATGAACCACGTGTAGTGATCGACAATCGCGTGACCCGCCCGGTTGAACCGCGCCGCGAGGTGCGCCTCGGCGAGCGCCATCCCGACCGCGTTCCCGAACCCCTGCCCGAGCGGCCCCGTCGTCGTCTCGACGCCGGGCGTGTAGCCGTACTCGGGGTGCCCCGGCGTGCGACTCTCCCACTGCCGGAACTGCTTGATGTCCTCGAGCCCGAGGTCGTAGCCGCTCAGGTACAGGCAGCTGTACAGCAGCATCGACGCGTGCCCCGCCGAGAGCACGAAGCGATCGCGATCCGGCCACGACGGGTCGCGCGGGTCGTGCTTCATGTGCTTCGTGAACAGGGCGTAGCCGAGTGGGGCGAGCGCCATCGGAGTGCCGGGATGGCCGTTCCCGGCTTTCTGGACGGCGTCCATCGCCAACGTGCGAACCGTGTTGATGGCGAGGGTGGTGATGTCGAGGGAGGTTTGGTGCACGGCGTCGGAGTTCCTAGAGGGCGGTTCCCAGTTCCTGGTTCCCGGTTCCAAGATCCAGGGGAGCGTTTCTTGTCGCTCGTCACGACAAGATAGCCAGCTAGCGGAAGAAAAAACCGCCCGGCAGACCAGGCGGTTTGAGCTCTCACTGCGTCGGTGCTCTTGGAACTTGGAACTGGGAACTGGGGAGGAATCAGGAACGGCGAGCTCGTTTACCTCGAACTCACCCTCGTCACCGGCGCCGGCTCCCTCGTCATCCCGACGTACAACATGTAATTCATCGTGCTCCGCGACGCTCTGACGACGTTCGGAGTCGCCGTCCCCTTGAGGTGGGCGAGCGCCTGCGCGGGGGTCGCGGACGGGTTGGCCTCGAGGAAGAGCGCGACGGCGCCGCTCACGTAGCCGGCGGACATCGAGGTGCCGTTCCAGAGCTGGGTCGTCGATTTCTGATCGTGGTCGAGGCTCGGCAGGAGCACCGAGTCGCCGGGGGCGTAGATGTCGATGCACGGGCCGTACGCCGTGCCGGGTGCGCGGCGGTCGGCGGGGCCTGACGTGGACGGGTCCGTGTACAGGGAGCTCGAGCCGACGACGATCGCGCCGGGCGAGTTGGCCGGCGACACGCGGCAGGCGTTCGTCTCGAGGTTGCCCGCGGAGACGACGACTGGGATGTTCGCGCGGAGCAGCTGCGCGACGGCGCTGTCGAGCGCGGGGATGACGGCCGACGTGTCGGCGATGAAGGACCAGTTGGCGATCGCGCGGCGCTCGGGATGCTTCTTCGCGTCCTCGATCACCCACTTCGCGCCGTCGATGATTCCTTGAATCGTCCCGCGGAGGCGGCCGCACTCGACCATCTTGACGTCGACGACCTCGGCCTCGGGCGCGACGCCGAGTGTCGCGCCGGCGACCGCGCCGGCGACGGCGGTGCCGTGCGCGTTACAGACCGACGGGTCGGCCGGGAAGGCGCTGTAGCCGCGGCGCACGCGGCCGGCGAGCTCGGGGTGATCGCTCGCGACGCCGCCGTCGAAAACGTAGACGGTGACACCCTTGCCCGTGCCGCCGCGCGTGTAGGTGCGGTCGAGCGGCAAGCGCCGCTGGTCGATCCGGTCGAGGGCGAAGGAGATCGTGCGCGACTCGACGACCGACACGGCGCGACTGCCAGCGGAGTTGATCGTGCCGAAGAAGCTTCCCGCGGCGGAGATCGATGCCGTTGGCGCCTTGCCCGTCTGCGTAGCCTGTGCGCACCCGAACAGCGCGACGCCGGTGCCGAGGGCAGCGGCGCAGTGCCGAAGCTGGGTGTTTCCGCGAATGCGCATCGTGCAGCCGGTTCAAGTGCTGTGCTGCTGGTGACCGGCGAACTACAATCACAAACGGCGTGCCACGGCATCGCGGCGCGCATAACTTGTCGCTCGGGGTCGCCGGGGCAAGGGGCGGTACGGGTAATGCAAATGCTGGCGCGGCTGAGGGTGGAGGGTGGAGGGCGGAGGGTGGAGGAAAAAGGAACGGGCCCGCGCGCATCGCGGGCCCTTATGTTTTCACGCGTGTTTCCAGTCGTTTTGTCCGGACCTCGTCACGCTCTCTCCACCCTCTACCCCCTACCCTCTACCCTCCACACCATGAACGCCGCCGTCGCCGGGCACGCGCTGGCGAACTCCCGCGACTCGCGGATCTCCGGCGGCGCCTCGGCGCGGTCGACGCGCGCGAAGCCGAAGCGCGGGAAGTAGGACTCGGCGGTCGTCGTGAGCAGGTAGACGCGATCGAGGCCCGCACGCCGCGCCCACTCGAGGCGGTCGCGGGTCAACGCGTCACCCACGCCGCGGCCTCGCCAGTCCGGATGCACGACGGCCGAGCGAAGGAGCCCGCTGCGCCCGTACACCTCGATCCCCTCGGCGCCGACGATCTCGTTGCCGGCTACCGCGACAGCGTAGGCGTCCCCGAACTGCTCCTTGAGCCCGTCCAGCGGCAGATGCGCGGCACCGAGGAGGGTCGTTACGGCTGGGAGATCGTCGGGAAGGGCGGGGCGGAGAGTGAAGGTGGTCGTGGTGGGAGGCATCGTAGTTGAGGAAGGCGTATCGGGTTGTTCGTTTCGACGAAGAGCGGAAGAGCGGGAAGAGCGCGCACGCGGATGATTCGCGGATCAATGAAGGCGATGGCCGCGGATCGCTCCTCGGCGGTCCGGGCTCCGCTCGCCGGCCCAGGAGAAGACCTTGGCTACACCATCGGGAGGCTCCGGCCCGCCCCGTCTGTCATCCCGCACGAGCGAAGCGAGTGCGGGGCACCCGCGTAGCGGGTCGTCTACTCCCACTGCGGCGCGGCTGCCCACGCGGGTACTCACAGTAGATCTCGACACTCGCTCGCTTCGCTCGCTCCTGCGGGATGACAACGCCGGGCGAGAGGAGCGTCCCGAGCGGGTGTAGCCAAAGCGTCGTCCGGGCTCGTCGCGGCTGGGAGGGTCCAGGTCCAGAGGGAGCTATCCGCGCTGATCGCCGTTCGCCGATCCGCGTCATCCGCGGGCCCAACCGTCAACCA
>JBHELH010000318.1:0-65533 GCA_046263215.1 Gemmatimonadaceae bacterium
CGCGAACTGCTTGCCGCTCCGCGTGCCGAAGTAGACGCCCGCCGGATCGTGCGTGTCCGCCGTCAGGCCGTCGCGCAGCACGCTCTCGTACGCGTCCTTCTGCGGGAGTCCGTCGGCGAGCGGCTCCCACGACTTGCCGGCGTCCTTGGTGCGGTAGACGCGCAGCTTCGCGTCAGGCACGACGCGGAACTCGTCGGACTTGAGCGGCACGATGTAGACGGTGTCGGCGTCGTGGGGGTGCATCTCCATCGCGAAGCCGAAGTCCGACGGGACGCCGTTAGCGATGTCCTGCCACGAATCGCCCCAGTCGTCGCTGCGGTAGAGGCCCCAGTGGTTCTGAAGGAACAGTCGCTCCGGCTTCGCCGGGCTGTGCACGACCTTGTGCACGCACTGCCCGAACTCCGGGTACTTGTTCGGGAGGAACACGGCGCGGACACCCTTGTTGCGCGGCGTCCAACTCTTGCCGCCGTCGTCCGTCCGGTAGAACCCGGCCGTCGAGATCGCGACCGCCATCCGCTGCCGGTTCTTCGGGTCGGAGACAATGGTGTGTAGACAAAGGCCGCCGCCTCCCGGCATCCACTGTGGCCGGTGCTCGTGCTTCAGCAGTCCGTCGACGGGCACCCAGCTCTCTCCGCCGTCCCGCGACTCGAAGAGCGCCGCCGGCTCGACACCAGCCCAGAGGACGTCAGGCTCCTCGGCGCGTCCCGGCTCGATCTGCCAGACCTGCTCGAGCGCGAGCCCGGACGATTCGGGGAACCGCACCGCCTGCCGCTCCGGGCCCGTCCAGGTCTTCCCGAAGTCGTCGCTCAGCCGAATGGTGCTCCCCCAGTGGTTGCTCTTCGCCGCGGCCAGGACGCGGCAGCGACCACCGCGTTCGTCGTACGCGAGCGCGTAGACCGCCTCGCCCGGGAAATGCGGGCCGTCGATCTTCCACTTCTTGCGCGACTCGTCGGACGAGAGGATGAACGCGCCCTTCATGGTGCCGACGAGAACGAGGACGTCGCCGGCGGAGTAGCGGGGTTTGGTTCGTGGGGGCATGGGAGATCGGGGGTGACGGCGGGAACTGCGTGGGCCAACGCTGTCGGTTTACCGAGCCGGGCGCAATATGGCCGATCACTTCGGTCCCGCCAACAACGGGTCCTCGAGGCGCGCCATCACCCGCAGCGTCCTAATCTCCATCTCGAAGTACGGCTTCCCATCGAGCGTGATCCGGACGCTCCGCGGCCACCGCACGCCGTCGGCTTCGACGACCCCCGCGAGCCACACGTCCTCGACCGCCGGGTTGCCGGTCATCGCGTCCGTCACGCGCGTGCGCAGATGCGCGAGTCGCCCGGTGTTGTCGACGAAGACGTCGACGTCGGGCCGCCCGGCCTGCGTCACACGAACCCCGCGCTGGCCGAGCGAGTCGGGCGCGATGGCACTCAGCTGCGCGGCGGACGCGCGCAGCGGGACAAGCCGCATCACGCTGTACAGGTAGAACTGCTGGCGTTCGTTCGCCAATACAGTCGGCGGCATCGGCGTCAGTTGCCCGCCACGCTCGAGCCACCCGCGGTCGCCGCTCAGGATCAGTCGCCGCACCGACGCCGGCCCGCGCGACGTCTCATACGTCGACACCACAGCACTCTCGGGCGGCTGCACGGCCCAGTGACCGGTGAGGCGAACCGTGCGGCCGCCCGCGTGCACGGTCGCTTCCCCCTCCCACACGAGTGCGCGCGCCCGCTCGAGCGCCGCGCTCCCGCCCGCGCTCCCGATCGCCCGCGCCATGATCCCCTCGGGCGCCTCATTACCCACGGCCGCGCCCGCGCCACGCTGGGCGGCGCAGCCGAGGGACGCGATGCCGGCGAGGATCGCCACAGCCTGGCCCCCGTTCATGCGGACGTCCGTTCCCGGAGAAACCGCGTCACGACTTCCGCGTACTCTTCCGGCCTGAGCACCGCGGCTGCGTGCCCCGTCCCCTGGAACCGGTGCACCTGCGCCATAGGGTAGAGCGCGCGCAGCCGTTCTCGTGCCGCGGCCGGGAACAGCGGATCGTCATCCCCCTCGAGCAACAGCACGCGACCCGGCCACCCCGCGAGATCGCCAGGCCCCCAGCTTCTCTGTTCCGCGAATTCCGCCTGGAGCCGAATGCGACTCACGATGTCGACCTTCGTCATCTGGTCGATGGCCTGGTCAAAGTAACGGCGCCAGAACGGGTCCGCCGCGTCGAGCGTACGGCCGAGCCTCACCTTGAGCGCCTTGCGGAGCAGCGACGTCGGCATCGCCGCGACCACCGCGGCCGCGAGTCGGCGACGGCGTCCGTCAGGTGCGCCCGTGTGCGACAGCACGAGCGACGCCACGCGCTCCGGCGCGCGCCGCGCCAGCACCTGCGCGAGCAGCCCGCCGAACGAGCCGCCGCTGACGTGCGCGCGCTCGACGCGCTCGGCGTCGAGGATGCCGATGAGGCCGTCGATCATCTCGGCAAGCGACGTGACAGCCGGGTAATCGGGCGCGATCACTCGGAACCGCTGCTCGAAGAGGAGGATCTGCTGGAACGAGAACTCCGCCAGCCCCAGCGCGCCAGTCAACCGAAGGATCACCTGCTCGCCCGAGCCACCGGCGTAGTAGCTCCACTCGACCCCTTTCCGGCTGACGTGCCGCGGCGCGTGAGCGGCTCGGAACCTGGCCAAACCCTGCTCCAGCACGTTGGCCGTCGTGTTGGGAGTGGCGCTAAGTCGAGTATTCATATATATTTGCCGGAGACGCTCAGGGTCCGGACCGCTTCCTGCATCCCTGGGTACCTATTAGCAGCTGGACGTGACGGCCGAGGTTGGCCTTCCGTCTACCGTATGACAGCTCGACAACCTTTTCAGTTTTCAGTTGGTTTTTTTGTCTCGAACGCCACACGATTCGCCGTACCGCGACGACCCGTCGCCGAACGCCGCACCGCCGCGCAGCTCGTCATCCCGCCCCGCGCGCAAGTCGAACCGGCCGCGCAAGCAGGACCATCAGCATAAGTCACAGCCCGGAGCCCGGCCGGATAGCGGTCACGCCGCCAATGGCAAGCGCGGCTCACACAAGCCGCGCCCCGCGCATCCCACGCGTCCGGCGCACCAGCCGCATCCTCCGCAGGCGCTGCGCGACACGCGCGCGCGAGAGAAACGGCACCCCATCGTCGCTAGCTCCGCTGCCCCGCCGACTGCTGCGCCGCCTGCTCGACGCCGCTCGCGCCGTCGAGGTCGCGGCGGCGGATCGGGAGCCGCGCCAATCCAGCTGACGTCGCACCCGACAGGACGGGCGGCCTACGCCGACACCCGCGCCTGGCTGCTCGAGCAGCATGGTCCCGTCTGCGCGTACTGTGCGCGGGAGTTCACGCCGCAGGTGATGACGCTCGACCACGTGGCGCCCCGCCGTGGTCAGACGGCCTACGACCGGCGCGACAACCTCGTGCTCGCCTGCCGCGGGTGCAACGAGGCGAAGCGCGATCTGTCACCGCTCGCCTACCTGCTCGCCGTTCGCAGCCGTGCCGCGAACCTGCTCCGCTACGGCACGCACCTCAGTCCCGGTCTGCTCGACCTCGCGCGGTCGCTGATGCCGAAGGACCACGCCCACGCGGAGTCGAACGGCGGCAACGGCAACGGCGCCCACGCTGGCCGCGAGACGTTCGGCATCACGGACGACGACGACGGCGAGTCGCCGTACCGCGACTGACGCTCAACGCGGCGACCTAACGGCCGAAGCCCGCCCAGCGCCACTTGGCAGCAGGAGGGCGCAGCTCACACGGGAAGTGATCGTGCGCCGGTCGCTGCGCCCTCTGCTCCCTCGACTCGATCAGCTCGATCCGCTCGAAGCGCACCGGGTAAGCCGCTCGTATCCGCGCCACGTGCAGCTGGCGCCGGCGCGGTGAATCGGGTCTCCTCTCGTCGAACGGGGTCCAATCCGCCAGCGTATCGGCGCGCCGCTGATCCGGCAGCGCGCGGTACCAGACCGGGTCGATACCCGACGGCTGCACTCCCTGACGCCACTCGGATCGGACGTAGATCACACGTGTGGTGTCGACGCGGTTGGCTGAGTCACCGCGTAACGCGACGGGAGCGTCGAGTGTGAGGCGCCACCTCGAGAGCACAGGATGAGATCCACGCCCGCCCTGCAGTAGCTCCGGCACTCGAACCACGCGCCGTCCGGTCGCTTCGGCAACAACGCGCACGGTGCACTCCGGGCTCAGCGGCACGTCGTACTCGGCGCCCGCCGGGATCGCGATTGTCAGGAATCGCAGGGCACCGGACGGTCCGGCTCGCACGCTGCCGTCGTCGGCGACGTGGTAGCCCATGTCGCGCGCGGGAATCGCCATGATCAGCGTCTGGAATCCCGCCGCGGAATAGAGCGGGACCAGGTACCGTGGCTCGAGGACGTCGAGGACGTGCTCGGGCCACGTGCGCGGTACCGGCTCGTACGGCGACTCGGCGAGGTAAACGCGCGGGCCCGGCGCGGCCGCCACAGCCGACGAACGCCGCCACGGGGAGGAGCGCGGGGACTCGACTCACGGATTCGGCGCTGGGCTTCATTCGGTCATCCTCGATTGGACCGACTCTGCCACCACCGCCAAACTGAACCGGCGGCCAGGTCGCCGGCGATGACCAGCGCCAACCCGAGCGTAAAGAGCACGCCCGCGCCGCCGATCAAGCCGACGGCGAGCCGCCAACCGAGGAAGCGCTGGGCGATGGCGGCGAACGCCGCCAGTGCGAGCCATACCAGCAGGAGTACCCACGCGAGCCGCGCAAGGTCGGCGCGGGTCGGATCTGGCTCCTCATCAGGCCGCGGCGCGCCGGAGGGCGGCTTCACGTCACCCCACGTGCTCGGGCAACCAGACAAGGACGTCCAGCCGCCGCGAGAATGAGAGCCGCGCCGGATCGGTCGTCAGCGTGAGTCCCGCCGCCGCGGCCATCGTGTCGCGCTCGATCTCGACCTCGGCGGGTTGCAACGGCCACGGGTGGTGGTGGATCTCCGCGCGAAATACCCGCCGTGACGCGTCGAGTGCGTACAGGCAGTAGCGCTCGGTCAGCCAATGGTCGAGCGTGCCCGCCTTGCTGTGCGTCACGGCGCCCGTCGGCCGATACTGTGCGACGAACTCCGCCGCCGGCGCCGTGTGATGTGTGCGATGACTCCGATAGTGGATCGTCCCGTCGCGCGCCTCGCGTACGCTCATCGAGGCGCGGAAGTACGGCAGTCGGTACAGCGTGCGCGCACCGTACACCGCCAGGGGATTTCCTGCATCGAGGCTGAAAAAGTAGACGCCGGGCTTCCCGCCAACCGTGACGTACGTCCGCACGTTCAGCTCGGGAAAGGCCGACACCCATGGCAGCGGCGGTATCCCGCGCGGCCGCAGGTGGCTGAGGTAGAACGGCGTCACCGACACCCACGCGACGCCCTTGTGTAAGTCGAGCGTCAGCTGCCGCGGCACGAGCGCGCGCAGTGCCTCGACCTCCGCCCGCCGGTGTATGAAGAGCAGGTTGCTCCACCGCTGCGCCATCACCCACGGCCCGCTCGGCAGCGGCCACGGACGATGCGCGACTTCGGCGAGCGGATGTGGGTCCAGCGTCGACATCGGACCGGTGAGGAGTTAGTCGGGAAGAACGTTACTCGGAAGACGGCGGAAGAGGGCGGAAGAGCGGGGAAGAGCGGGCACGCGGATGGCCGCGGAGGCAACCGCGATGGCCACGGATAACTCCGCGGGGGGTCCCGACTCCTCTCGCCGGCCCGAGAGAAGACCTTGGCTACACCCCCGGGACGCCACGGAGCGAGGGCGCTAGTCTCCTCGGCCAGTAGCGTCCCGAGCGTGTATAAGCAAAAGCATCGCCCGGGCTCGTGGCGGTATGCAGGCCCGACAGCCGAGGAGCCATCCGCGGCCATCGCCCTTCATCAATCCGCGCTCGTCCGCGTCCGCGCCCTTCCCCGGAACGACGTCGCTCTTCCGCTCTTTAGCGACTCCTCCCCACCGCGCCCACGTTCCCCGCAACGTACAAATCGGACTCGACCCGGATGTAGCTGCACACGCCCCGCGTCGCGTCGGCGGAGATGCTCACGGCCATGCCGCACCCTTCGGGGAGCGGGGCGTAGAGCTCCGGGCGGCCCACTGGGCCGCGCATCCGCCACAGCTCGAGGTGCACCGACCCGTGGTCCGTGGCGAGCGCACGATTGCGTACCAGGTAAATCCAGCCGTTGCGGTGCCAAGCGACTGGGAACGTCTCGCCGTGCGGACCGCGAATGCGCCGCCAGCGGCGCCCGTTGCCGAAGACGAGCCACAATGTCGCCCGTTCGTCCCGCGGTCCGATCGTGCTCGCGAGGAGCTGCGTCCCATTCGGCGACGGCACGACGGAGAAATAGCCGGTGCCGACCGAGTCGGGCACGCGAAGGACCGACTCCGCCCGCCGTTGGAGGTTCACGAGCGCGATGCGTCGGAGGTCCTGGCCGTAGTAAGCGATGTGCCGTCCCGATGCCGACCACTGCGCAGCGGCGGCTCCACCGCGCGGACCGACGGCGTCAGCGGCGGAGGTACCGGGACCGGGAAGCGAGCCGACGCGCTCCGCGACGCCGGTTCGCGCGTCAGCCATCACGAGCCGACGACTGACCGAGTCTTCGCGCGCGAACGTCAGGCGCGTCCCGTCGGGCGACCACGCCGGCGACTCCTCGCGCGCGCGGGACGACGCGACGACCCTCGCCGAGCCGCCGCCGAACGCTACCGCGTGGATGTCCCGCTCCGCGCCACGCGTCGCCGTGTACGCGATCCACTGCCCGTCGGGCGATACGGCCGCGGCGGAGACGCGTACTGTTCCCTCGTCCAGCGCGCGCTCCTCGACGACACGCCGCGGCGCCGGGCCTCCGAGAACAAACGTCCGCGCCTGCGCGCCGGGACTGGTCTGCGTGTGGACGAGCCGGTCGACTCCAACGTCGAACGCGTCCGCCGCGAGTAGCGACGTCACGCGGGCCGCGCGGCCGACGGCGCTTCCGGACAGCAGGTCGATGCCGACACGCAGGAGATCGACAGCGCCGGCCGGCCCGGCGAGGGAGTACACAGCGTCCGAGCCCGCGGCCCAGCGAATCTTCCGCGCCCCCTCAGCCACTCGGCTCGGCGACCCGCCGGCGGCGGCGACGACCCAGAGCGCGTCGCCGGCGTCCGTGAACGCGAGCCAACGGCGGTCCGGCGACCAGGCCACCTCAATGACCGCACCGATCGAGTCGGGAAGCGTGATCCGACGCACCGGCTTACCGGACGCGAGGCTCACCATCTCGAGACGCCCGCGCTCGCGCGGCGCGCGAACGATGATCGTCGAGTCGGCGCCAGCGTCGAACGGTCGCGCCTCGTCGACCACCTTCCGGGCAGGACCGCCGCTCACAGATACGAGGTAGGTCGCCGCGGCTTCGGTGCTGTCGGGCGTCATCGTGACGACGAGCGCCTTACCGTCGCCGGTCCATCGGGCAGCCGAAATGCTGCGCGCGGACGGCACGAGGCGCACCGGCGCGCCGCCGTCGAGCCGCTGGACGATGAGCGCTCGGCCGCTGGCCACGTAAGCCACCGAACGCCCGTCCGGTGAGAGATCGGGGGACGTCGCCGTGCCCGTGAAGGTCAGCTGACGATGCGCGGCGGGAGCGAGCGTGGTCGTGCGGCGGCTCAGGACGACGCGTGAGCCCATCGCGACACCTGCCGCGACCATCAGGACGACCAACGACGCCCCGACCGCGACCCGCCAGCGTGAGCGCCTTCCGGCAGTTGTCGCCGCGGGATCGGCGGAGGGCAGGGCAGGCGTGGCCCTCCCACCGTGCAGCGCGGCCATGAACTCGCTCACCGTGTCGAACCGGTCCGCCGGCGCCTTCGACAGCGCGCGGTAGATCGCCCGCTCGATGATGCGCGGTACGACGCGCACCGCGGTGAGCCGCGGTGGCGGCTCGTTCAGCACTCGCGCAATGAGTGCCGGCACGCTGGGCGCCGAGTACGGCGGCTCGCCGGCGAGCATCTCGTAGAGCACCGAGGCGAGGCTGTACTGGTCGCTCCGGCCGTCGACCGCGCGGCCACCGACGGCCTGCTCGGGGCTCATGTACGCCGGCGTTCCGAAGACCCCTGCCTCGACGGTCTGCTCCCGCGCCGCGCCGGCCAGGCCACGCGCGAGCCCGAAGTCGGCGACGAGCGGCTGACCGGCGTAGAGGAGGATCTTCTCCGGCTTGACGTCTCCGTGGACGATCCCGCGCCGGTGCGCGAACTCCAGAGCGGACGCCACGCCGCCGGCGATCCTGAGCGACTCGTCGATGGGAAGCTGCCGCTCGCGCTCCAGCCGCTCACGTAGCGTCTCGCCTTCGGCGTGCGGCGTGACGAAGTAGACGACCCCGTCGGCGAAGCCGACGTCGATCAGCGGCAGGATGTTCGGATGCTCCAGCCCGGCCGTCGCCTTGATGGCCTCGACCACTCGGTCGGTTCCGAGTGCCGCCGCAAGCTCAGGACGGAGCACCTTGAGCGCGACCGCCTGCTCGGTCCGGAGGTCTCGCGCGAGGTAGACGATCGCGACGCCGGCGCGCCGCAGCTCGCGTTCGATGACGTAGCGACCGTTGAGAGCCGTTTGCTGGGACAGGGTCTGAGGCACCGTAGTCGGGCGTATAGACCTCGATCATACGGGCTCGACAGCAGCCCGGAAAGCCCCAATCTGTCCGCTGGCGGACCTACCCCACGGCCGCGAGCGCTACCGGGCCGCTAGCCAGCCGGCCACGTCGCGCCAGAGAGTCGGCGTGACGCCCGGCCGGAAGAACCCGAAGTGGCCCAATCCGCGCCGCCCCCAGCTCTTCCGGAGCGATGCTCCAGCGCTGCTGCTTGCGGCTGCCGTACCGCGTGTGCAGCGCGTCGACGGCCGCTGGCGGAGCAAAGGGGTCGTCCATGAAGCCGATGGCGAGAATGGGCGCGGCGAACGCGCGGTGGCCCGACCAATCTCCGAGGTACGACGGCGTCCGGCACCACCGCGCCCACTGGAGCGCGACGCCGCGCGGCAGGTCCTCGCCGAGCCGGAAGAGTCGCGCCGGGAAGTAGCCGGCGAGGTCGGTGACGAGCGGCATCGCGACGTACCAGAGCACCGCGTACAGGTACCTCTTCGGCCGCGGCCAGTGGCCCCAGTACCCGCTCTGCGCGCCGACGGTCACGAGCCCGCGAACGCGGTCGCGGTTCGGGGCGAGGCCGACTGCCTGCCCGCCGAAGCTGTGGCCGACGACCAGGAGGCGTGCGTCCGGATAGCGCACGGTCGCCCAATCGATGACGCCCGCGAGGTCGCGCTCCCCCCACTCGCGCATCGTCACCCGGAAGGCGCGCAGCGACTTGGGACGGCTGTCTCCGGTGCCGCGCCAGTCCCACGTCACGACGGCGAAGCCTTCGGCGGCGAGAAACTCCGCGAACGGGCGATAGAGTCGGCGGCGGACGCCAGTCGCGGGAGCGATCAGGACCACCCGTTCGGCGCGCGCCCCGTCGCCGAACTCCGTGCCGGCGAGCGAGAACTCGTCGGTCGCGCGGATGGTGACGTCGATCATCGCCGCAAGCTACGACGGCACGCGCGGCGAGCGCGAACCACCGGCCCGGCGGCGACGGCTTCAGTCGGCTGTCAATTGCCGATACCAGCGCCCGCACAACGTCGTGCGCGGCCCGTCATAGGACTGAGGGACGCGACACCCACGCGCCTCGAGGTCGCGGCGGACGGTCTGCGGCAGGTCGGCAAAGGCCGACGGTGCCAGGCGCTGGACGGCGCTCAGCGGGTCGCCCGTCGGGCGCTGCGCCGCGGAGCTGGGCGCCGCGGCCGCGAGGAGCGCGGCGGCAATAAGTGTAGGACGCGTCATGAAGGGCAGACGCCAGACGCCCGCGCAGGTAACGTCGAGGCGCCGGCTTGCTAGGGCGCGCTTGCGCCGGCCATCGCCGGTGCCATCACTGCCTCGGCGGCGATTGCGTCGAGCTCGCGCGCCAGCTTCCGGCCGACGCTCGTCCAGTCGTGCCGCTCGCGTGCGGCGCGCGCGAGCACGTCCTTGTAGCGAACACCCATGCGCAGCGCGGTCGACGCCTTCCTCGCGATCTCTTTCACGACGTGCTGCGGGTCGATGCGCATCGCCTCGACGATGTGCGGCGGGAGCAGGTCGGCGATCGCGTCGATGCTCGCCTTCATGCCGCCGAAGTTCGTGCCGAGCGGAAAGCACCCCGACGCCAGCGCCTCGAGGAAGACGAGCGGACCGGCCTCCTTGACCAGTGACGGGAAGATCCCAACGTCGCAGCACGGAAACAGGTGCTGGAGCTCCTGATGCGTCAGATAGCCGGTGAAGACGACGCGGTCCGCGCGCACGTGCTCGCGCGCGAGCTCCAGGTATCCGTCGAGCAGTCCTTGCCAGCGCAGGTCGTCGAAGAACTCGCTCACCTTCCCGAGTTCCGTCGCGCCGCCCGTTCCGTCGGGGTCTCCCTCGAGGATGCGCCCGCACTCGACGACGCGATCGACCAGCGCGAGGTCCCCGTGCTCCAGCGCCCATACGAACGCTTCCATGACCTCGCGCAGCGGTCCGTGTCCGACGACGAGCAGCCGCACCCCCGGATCCTCGGCGAGCAGGAACGGTAGCGCCGCTAGTCCCGCTTGCACTCCCTTGGCCGAGATGAGACGGCCGACGAAGAGCATGATGGCGTCGTGCTCCCAGTCGATCTCCTCGAGCTTCTCCTCCAGGTCCGCGTCCGGCGCTTTCGTGTCGTATTGAATGCTCGTCAATGCCGCGCGGAGCTGCTCGGTGTCCTCAGCCCCGGTGACGGCTTCGAGCATCGCCGCGAGCTGCTCCGGCCGTCTGCCTCGGGACCTATCGGCCAGGCTGACCAACAGTCGGCCCATCTTCTCCCGCCGCCGCTCGCGCGGCACGGGCTCGAACTGCCAGGTGTGCACGCCCAGCGGGAGCGTCGTGAACTTGTCGTCGAGGCCTGGCACGTCACCGACGATTGCCTTCACGCGCGCGCGCATCTCCGCGCCGTGGACGAAGACGCGACCCGCCACGGTCAGCGTACGCTGCGCCCAGCGCAGGAACCGCTCGTCCTTCTTGAGCGCGTACTCGAGCTCACTCCCGTGCGGCATCACGGCGAACGGCACGCCCGCGGCCTCGCTCGAGCGCTGCGCGACGACCGCGAGGAGCGCCGCGTGGTTGGCGTGGATCGCGTGAATGCCGTAGCGGCGCACGACGTCGTTCACGACCCGCACGTTGCGCTCGACGTACTCCTCGAGCGCCTCATCCGGGAGGTTGATCATCGGCACCGGGTTCGAGAACTCCTCGTACCGATCCCACACGAAGACCGGCAGCGTCTCGCCGAGCTGCGGCTTGTGCATGACGCACTTCCCGCGGTACGGCACCTCGCGCCTGAACAGCGTCTCCACCGTGCCATCCGGCTCGTACCGATACGCCTCGGCGATGCAGTCGTACTGCTCCGGGTGCGGCTCCTGACACACGAGGTGAATCGTCTGCCCGTCCCTGCACAGCGACTCCACGACGCACCGCGTCCAGAGGTTGCTGCCCGAACCTTCGAGGAGGTAGCCGTGGAGAAGGCAGATCATGCCGGGCGTAGGTGCAAGAAGCTGGCGAGAACGACTGCGGACTGCAGACTGCAGTCGGCTAGAGCTCCACCTCCCGCTCCTGCCTCGCCCTGTGCCCCCGCAGGCCATGCGTCTCGACGACCCGGTGAACCCGGGCGATCTCGTTGACGCGCTCTTGGATCTCCTCACGCGAGACGGAAGGGTTCCGCGCGTAGCCGGGGTGCTCTTCGTGGATGAAGCGCTCGATCGCCTCGCGATCCCCCTCGGCGATCGGCCCGATCCACTCCATGAGGAAGGTGATGATGTCGCCCTCCGCGCGCGCTCGCGCGGCGATGATCGTCGCGTCGAGCTCCGTGGACGCCGGGGAGAAGGCAACGTCGTAGCTCGGCCCGAGGATCTTGCCGAAGACCCACGTCGTACGCGGGACGTGGAAGTCGGACGTGACGACACGGATCGAGGTCCACTCGTTCGGCTCGAGGAACTTGCGGCCGACGAAGTACGCATTGCCGATCGTGTCGCGTGACTCCTCCTCGAGGAGGATCACGTCGGCGGGCGTACCGAGGGACTGGGCGTAGGCAGCCATCGCGGCGGCCTCGGAGACGGGCGGCGGTTCGCTCGCGGTCAGATTGCAGCGGCCGCTGAAGATGACCCGCGGCGCGACGCCGGCGGCGCAGAGCATTGCGGCGCGTACGGCGCGCTGGCGGGCGTGCAGCGGGAGCGTGCCGTCCTCGTTGACCGTGGAGCCGAGGACGACGATCGCGTCCGCGTGATAGCCGCGCACTCCCTCTTCAGCGGCTCTCGCGGACGAGTTTGACGAGGTAAACCGCCGTGCCGACGACGAGCCCGCCGGTGAAGCCGACGACTCCATCCGAGACGATCATGAGCTTCCTGTCGCTGCCGTGCTCGAACGCCAGCGCATACGCGACGCCCAGCGCTCCCCCAATCGCGCCGCCCCAGCCGGCGTACCGGCCCAACTCGTAAAGGTCGACGGGCGGCACGCGAAGGTCGGTCTCGGCAGCGCCAGTACGGGCGAGCGGAACAACCGCGCTTGGCGAGACGCGTGGACCCTGGGCGCGCGCCGAGCCCGGAGCGCCGAGGATCGTCACGGCGAACAGGGCGAACGCGAGGACGGCCGGTTTCACCTCGCACCAATAAGTAGCGAGGCGGCCGCGCGGTAGTCCCGCTCGCGGTTTGCGATGACGAGCGACATCTCGAAGTACGGGCGAGTCGGCTGGCGACGCGCTACCGTGGCGCCACCCCCCATACCTCCACCCGTCCCATCACCGACACCGGCACCGCGACCTGCCCCCGCCGCGTGTCGACTCCGATGTCCGCCGGCTCCGGCACCGGTCGGATCACCTGCGCGGTCTGCTTCCCGTCGGCTCCGAGAATGTGTACGCTCGAGTCGCTCCAGCTCGAGACGAGGATCCGCCCGTCCGCGAGCGCCTCCACGCCGTCCCACTTTCCCTTCCCGCGCGCGAGCACGGTGCGCGCCGTGTCACCCTCGCGCAGCGTGTAGAGCGTGCTGGAGAACGGATCGAACGTCACGACGAGCCACCGCTTTCCGCGCCCGTCCCACGTGATTCCGTTCGGCCGGCCGAGGCGCGAGCCTTCGGCGATGACCGAGATCGACCGGCGCGGACCGACCGCGAACACGCGGTCGCCGCCGGCGTAGATGACGCCGAACTCGGTCATCTGAATTCCGGTGTCGGTCACGTAAATCCGCCCGTCCGGCCCGAGTGCGACGTCGTTGAGCAGCGTCGGTCGCTGCGCCGCGAAGTCGATTGTCGCTACCGGCGCGCCCGACCGCCGATCGAACCCGCGCAGTACGTCGATGTCCGCCACCCACAGCGTGTCACCGTGGATCGCCATCCCCTTCGGCGCATTGAGCGTTACGCCGTTCTTGCCCGACTCGGCGAACATCGTGAGCTGTGACGGCTCGCCCGCGGGGACGCGAACGATGTAACCGTTGTTGTCCTTCACCGACCCGAAGCCGTTCATCATCGAGATGAAGTACGCGTCCTGGTCAGGGTCGTAGCGTACCGACTCCGGGTCGCGCGCGCCGAGAATGGTGAGGACGCGGTGCGGGCGGGAGCTATTGGTGGATTCCAGGTCGAGCGCGGCTTCGCCGCGCGTGCAGCCGACGGCGGCGATGGTGATGCCCAGCGCATGAGCGACCGATACGAGAGCGCGTATCATCATACCGCCGGGTGGAGCATGGGGTGTGCCCGGCAGCGTGCGCTCTAGCGGCTGGAACCGGACGGCGGCATCATCTTCCACCCCAATCTCCCCGAAGGAGACCACACAATGGTGACGCCTATCTCCGCCGCAACGCCAACTGCGGACTTCGTCCCGGGATTCTCCGGAGAGCTGGTTGGTAGAGACAGCCTGGACTACGAGGTGGCGAGACGCGTTCATAACGGCCTAATCGACAAGCATCCGGTGCTCGTCGCGCGCTGCCGCAGCACAGCCGACGTCGCCGCTGCGGTGAGTTCTGCCCGCCGGCACGGGCTCGAGATCGCCGTGCGCGCGGGCGGGCACAACGTCGCCGGGCGCGCGACCGTGGACGACGGCCTGGTGATCGACCTCTCGCTGATGCGCGACGTTCGCGTCGATCCCGAAGCCCGCACGGCGCGCGCGCAGGGCGGAGCGACGTGGGGCGACTTCAACCGCGCGACGCAGGCGCACGGGCTGGCGACGACGGGCGGCATCATCTCGACGACCGGCGTCGCCGGCCTCACACTCGGCGGCGGCCTCGGATGGCTGCTCGGGCGGTACGGGCTGAGCGTCGACAACCTGCTGTCCGCGGAGGTCGTCACCGCCGACGGCCGGACGTCGAGGGCGAGCGCGGAGGAAAACCCGGACCTCTTCTGGGCAATTCGCGGCGCGGGCGCGAACTTCGGCGTCGCGACGGCGCTGGAGTTCCGGCTGCACCCTGTCGGACCGATTATCACAGGCGGCCTGGTCGCCTATCCGGTGGATCAGGCGCGCGACGTCCTCCGCTTCTACCGCGAGCTGACGGCGCGGTCGTCGGACGACCTGACCGTGTACGTAGGACTCGTCCCGGCGCCCGACGGCTCGGGCGTCAAGCTCGCCGGAGTTCTCGCCTGTCACTGCGGCGACCTTCGCGACGGCGAGGCCGCGGTGCGCCCGATCAAGCAGTTCGGACCCCCCGCGATGGACGCGATGGGCCCGATGCCGTACGCCGACTTCAACTCGATGCTCGACGGCGGCTACCCGCGCGGGGCGCTCAACTACTGGAAGGCGACCTTCATCGACAGCCTGACCGACGACGTCATCGACGCAATGATCGACGCCTTCGCCCGGTGCCCCTCGCCGATGGGCCAGATCGTGCTCGAGCACGTGCACGGCGCGGCGGCGCGCGTCGATCCGCGCGCGACCGCGTTCGCGCACCGCGGCGTTGGCTACAGCGCGCTCGTGTTGGCGCAGTGGACGCAGCCGGCGGACACGGATCGCAACATCCGTTGGGCGCGTGAGTCGTACGCGGCGCTCGAGCCGTTCGGCGCCGGGGCCAGTTACGTCAACTACCTCGGCCACGACGAGGGTGATGACCGCGTGGTGAGTGCGTACGGCCCGAACTACGCGCGGCTTCGTGAGCTCAAGGGGAAGTACGACCCCGACAACGTCTTCCACCTCAATCAGAACATCCCGCCGGCGTCTTCCAGGTCGTGAGGCGTGTGCCGCCGAAGCAGCTGCCCATGACCCGACTCGGATTTCTCTGCGGGCCACCGATTCTCGCCTGCGTCGCGGTGTGCTCAGCGTGCACGGCAGGTGTCGGACGTACCCCACCGCAACGCGAGATCCCGACAACGGCGACGGCCGCTGCGATTGGGAGCATCAGGGACGACGACCTACGACGACATACCGAGGTGCTCGCGTCCGACGCCTATGAGGGACGCGGTCCGGGCAGCCGCGGTGAAGACTCGACCGTGGCATACTTGACGAGGCAGTTCGTGCGCGCCGGCCTCCGCCCCGGGAACTCGGACCGCACCTACGTGCAGTGGGTTCCCCTGACCGCCGTCAGGGTGCGGGCCGCCGGGTCGTACACCGCGGGCGGGAAGACCGTCGAGCTCAGGTCACCGGAGGACTTCACCATCTCTCCCGGGCGCGCGGTGCCGGAGCTCGTCGTGCGGGGCTCCGATGTCGTGTTCGCGGGGTACGGGCTCGTGGCGTCGGAACACGGCTGGGATGCCTACCGCGGGCTCGACCTCCACGGCAAGACGGCGATGCTCCTCTTCGGCGACCCGCCCGCGTCGAGCGCTGGCGACTCGGCGAGGATCCGCAATCTCATCAACACGTGGCAGGCGCAAGGGCTCGGCAGCTGGCGGCAGCGTGTGCAGATGGCCGTGCAGCGCGGAGCCGCCGCGGTGATCACCGTGCACGAGACCGCAGCCGCGGGCCTGTCGTACGAGGCGATTGCGGGGTCGGGCACTCGCGAGCGGATGCAGCCGACACAGGCATCGGCCGACACGACGCGTCCTTTCCCCCTCGCGATCATGCGACTCGACGTCGCGAGGCGATTGATCGCCGCCGGCGGCGGTGACTTCGAGCGCCTGAAGCGGCAGGCGGCGGCGAGCGTGACCTTCACGCCGGTGCCGCTCGGCGTCGAGGTGAACTTTCGCGTCAGCTACTCGATGGGCGAGCTCCGCACGCGAAACGTCGTCGCGCGTCTCGACGGATCGGACCCGGCGCTCGCCCGGGAGTACGTGTTGTATACCGCGCACTGGGACCATCTGGGGCGAGACGAAGCGCTCGCAGGCGACCAGACCTACAACGGCGCCATCGACAACGCCGGCGGAACCGCCCAGCTGCTCGAGATCGCGGAGGCGTTCACGAGGTTACGCCCGCCGCCGAGGCGCACCATCCTCTTCATGGCGACGGCGGCAGAAGAGCAGGGGCTCCTCGGCGCGCGGTACTACGCGACGCACCCCCTACATCCCCTCGAGCACACGGTCGCCGTGATCAACCTCGATTGGTTCTTCCCGTGGGGGCGCACCCGCGACGTCCTGAACATCGGCCACGGGAACACGACGCTCGACGACGTCCTCACCGACGCTGCGCGGCACCAGGGTCGCACCGTGACGCCCGACCCGTGGGCGGAGCAGAACTACTTCCTCCGGTCCGACCAGTTTCCGTTCGTGGAGCGGGGCATACCCGCGCTCTTCGTCGGGGCGGGCCTCGATTACACCGGACGGCCAGCCGACTGGGGCAAGTCGATGATGAGCGAGTACGAGGCGAACCACTACCACCGCGTCTCCGACGAAATACGCCCCGGCTGGGACTACTCGGGCGCCGCCGAGGACGCGCGGCTCCTGTTCGACGTCGGATACCGCGTCGCGCAAAGCACGACCCGCCCGCGATGGAAGACCACGACTGCGTACCCCGCATTCAGGGCGGCGCACGCGGCGTTACTGCGGCGGGCGGGCGTTTCGCGATGAGGCGCTGGCTTCGCCTCTGGTTCACATTCGAGGAGCGCGTCGGGCGCCGGGAGTATGTCGTGAGCGGTCTCGCCTTGGCGCTGATCAAGTACGCGGGGGACGCGCTGCTCGTCTGGGCGGTCGCTGGCCAAGTGTGGACGCCGGTCGACTACCTGACGACCGTGCACTCCGTGCTGTCTTCGCGCTTCGCCGGCTCGCCGCGGTGGCTCGGGCCCGCGCTCGCCGCGTGGTCGCTGCCGTTCATGTGGATCGGCTTCAGCATGAGCCTACGACGGGCGCTCGATGCCGGGCGCACGGCGTGGCTCTCGCTGCTCTTTCTCATCCCCTACGTCACCTACGCGCTCATCGCGATGCTGAGCATCCTGCCGACCGCGGCGTTGCCTCGCCGCGTGGCGGCGCTCGTGCCGCGCGCGCACGAGCGGCGTCTGCCGAGCGCCTTGCTGTCGATCGCGGCGGGGGTCGGCGTCGCACTCGCGATGGTCACGCTCAGCATCCTCGCGTTTCGCAGCTACGGCGTCGCGCTCTTTCTCAGCACGCCGTTCGTGACCGGCGTCATCACGGGATTCCTGCTCAACCGGCGGTACCCGGCCCGCGCCCGGGAGACAAGGGAGGTCGTGGCGATGACCATCCTGGCCACCGCGGGCGCGCTGATTCTCACCGCGATCGAGGGTGGGCTCTGCGTCTTGATGGCGGCGCCACTCGCGCTGCCCATCGCCGTGCTCGGCGGCGCGGCGGGGCGGCACATCGCGCTCCGTGACCGGTCACGGAACGTCAACGCGCTCGCCGCGCTGGCCGTGGTGCCGGTCGTGGCGTCGACTGATGCCACCCGGGGGCCGACGCCACTCAGAGAGGTTCGCTCAGCCGTCGAGATCGACGCGCCGCCGGACGTCGTGTGGAGACACGTCATCGCCTTCCCGCCGCTCGCCGAGCCGCCGGCTCTCGTTTTCCGGCTCGGGGTCGCGTACCCGTTGCGCGCCGAGATCGTCGGCCGCGGCGTCGGCGCGGTGCGGCATTGCGTGTTCTCGACCGGCGCGTTCGTCGAGCCGATCACGGTGTGGGAGCCTGGCCGGCGAGTGAGCTTCGACGTCGCCGCGCAGCCCCCGCCACTCCACGAGTGGAGCCCATATGCCGGCGTCGTTCCGCCGCACCTCGACGGCTACTTCCGCTCACGTCGCGGCGAGTTCCGGCTCGTTCCGCTCGCTGGCGGACGCACGCGACTCGAAGGGAGCACGTGGTACGAGATGCGGCTCTACCCGGAGGCGTACTGGGTGCTGTTCGCCGACGCCCTCGTGTCGGGCATTCACAGGCGCGTGCTGCGCCACGTGCAGACGTTGGCTGAGGCGGACTAGACAGGTGCGTCTAGGCGTCGAGCCGAAGAGCGGTGCTCACACGCATCTCACTTGGTCCTCGACGACAATACGAACCGGTTTCCATCGGCGTCCTTGAAGATCGCGGCCGTTCCCCAGTGCTCGGTCTTCGGCGGCATCGGGAACTCGACGCCCTTCGCCGAGAGCTCGTCGTAGGTCCGCTGCACGTCGTCGGCGACGAAGGTGATGTTGGTGACGTCGCCGATGCGGTCCTCCCAGCCGTCCGGGGTGAAGAGGACGATCCGCGTGTCGGCGCCGGGGATGCGCATCTCGATCCAGCGCTGCTTGTCGTCAAACGGCTGGTCGGTGGCGACGATGAAGCCGAGCTTCTCGCTGTAGAACGCGATCGCGCGATCCTGGTCGCGCACCGGCACGTTGGCGAACTTGATCCCTTTGATCATCGCGGCACCCCCGGAGCGAGAGACGGTCGACTGCGCTCGACTGCGGACTGCGCACTGCGGACGAGGCGCCGCGAGCACCGGTTGTCGCACGTTCGGCGGCGTCGCCTGTCTGGAGGAATCTCCGGTGCCCCGGCGGCGAAGTCCAGTCCGGAGAGTGGTGCTCGGATAGCGTTTGCTATAGTATTCGCTACCACACTGCGTGCAGGCTGGCGACCGACCGAGGCCGTTAGCCCGCAGTCCGCAGTCCGCAGTCGGCCGTCCGCAGCCCCTCTTCCCCTGTCGAGTCTAGCCGTCGACGACTACGTCGTTCGCACGCTGATGCCCGATCTCGTCGGGCACGACCGGCAGCCGTCGGCGTTCGTCGTCTTCCTGTTCCTTTGGGAGCGGAGCGCAGGCGCTCGCCAGCGCAACGTGCGGCTCAGCCTCCGCGAGATCGCGGAGGGCACGGGACTCTCCAAGCGAGCGGTCCAGACGGCAGTCGGCGTGCTCGCGCGGCGGCGGCTCGTGACGGCGCGGCGGGACGGGCCAACGACTGTGCCGGAGTATACGGTCCACCGCCCCTGGGCGCGGCGCGCGGGCTGAGCGAGCACGGGCCGTAGGCCGAGCACGGGAGGCACTGATGGCGTCGAGTAACAGCAACCGGATTGTGCTGGCCGCGGCCCTCGCGTCAGTGCTCGCGCCGGCGGCCCTCGCGCAGGCCCCGGACGGGTGTACCTACGACCGCTGTGCGCTCCGCTTCGAGGAGCCATTTGTCGTCCGCGGCCTCGGTGCGGAGCGCCTCGTCAGGCTAAGCTGGTGGTCGTCGCCCAGGCTCACGCCAATCATGCAACGGTCGGACTCCGCGCTGTATCACGCGCGGCTCGCCGAGGCGAGTCAGCGGCGCGGCGTGGTCGCGGGAGGGGTCAGCCTCGTCACGGCGGTTGCGGCGGCCGTGTGGGCCGCAAACACTGAAAGCGGGTTCGGGATACCGGACCCGGAACCGTTCGCCCTCCTGCTCGGGGCGGAAGTGATCGCGATCTACGGCCAGTTCCAGCTTCGCGACGCGAGGCGCTCGCTTGGCCGGGCGATCTGGTGGTACAACCGTCACCTGCCGCGCTGATGGCGCTCGCGGCGCCGGATACTCGACCTCGCCGCCGTCGCCGACGCACTGCGTTGATCTGGACTGTCGCCCTCCTTCTCGGCCTCCCGCTGCTCCTCGCCCTGTGCGCGTGGCTCTACGTCGTGCACATGCCGGGCGAGACAGGACGCCGGACGCTGTCGTCGCTCACCCCCGCGCAGCGGGAGGTACGGCGGCGGCTCGAGGCGCATGTACGCGAGCTCGCGGGCCGCATCGGTGAGCGGAACAGCGTGCACTACGAGGCGCTCGAGCAGGCGGCCGCGTACGTCGAGCGCGAGCTGGCGGCGCTCGGCTACACCGTGACGTCGCAGCGTTGGACGGGCGCCGGCGGCCAGGCGTTTCGGAACCTCGAGGTAACGCTCCCGGGCCGCGCGCGCCCGGCGGAGGTCCTCGTCGTCGGCGCGCACTACGACTCGAACCGCGGGACACCTGGCGCCGACGACAACGCGAGCGGCGTCGCGGCGATGATCGAGCTGGCCCGACTGCTACGTGCCGACAGCGCGGCCGGCCACGCGCGCACGATCCGCTTCGTCGCGTTCGCGAACGAGGAGGTGCCGTTCTTCGGGACCGCCGACCAGGGCGCGCGTCGCTACGTCGCGGCGCTGAAGGAGCGTGGCGACGACGTACGCTCGATGCTCTCGATCGAGACGATCGGCTACTACGCGACCGGCCCGAAGACGCAGGTGTACCCGACGCCGCTCAACTGGTTCTACCCCGACACGGGCAACTTCATCGGGTTCGTCGGCGATCTGTCCTCGCGCGCGCTGGTGCACGAAGCGATCGGCGCCTTCCGGAGACACACGTCGTTCCCGTCACACGGCGCCGCCGCTCCGGCGTCGATTCCGGGGGTCGGCTGGTCCGACCACGAGGCGTTCTGGGCGGCGGGCATTCCGGCAGTCATGATCACGGACACGGCGCCGTTCCGGAATCCCTACTACCACACGCGCGGCGACACGCCGGACCGGCTCGACTACGAGCGCATGACTCACGTCGTCGACGGGCTAGTGGCGGTGGTCCGACACCTGGCGCGGGCTGACTGACGGGGGAAGGGCGACGGCGTTTCGAGTTGTTCGTTGGGGCACGCGGACGAGCGCGGATCGATGAAGGGCGGTGGCCGCGGATCGCTCCTCTGCGCTACAAGACTCCACGCCGCGACGAGCCCGGACGATGCTTTGGCTACACCGCCGGGAGGCTACTCTCGCCCCTTCTGTCACCCCGCAGGAGCGAGCGAAGCGAGCGAGTGCGGGGCACCCGCGCAGCGGGCCGGCGCGTCCCGGGGGTGTAGCAAAGGTCTTCTCGCGGGCCGGCGAACGGAGCCCGGAACGTCCGCGCGGCTATCCGCGCGTGTTCGCCCTTCGCCGATCCGCGGCCATCCGCGTGCGCGCTTTTCCCCGCTCTTCCGCGCTCTTCCGCGCTCTTCCGCGCTCTTCCCCGAAACGCCCCTCGCCCGTCCGCTCTCCGAGCGAACTACCTTGCGTAGAACTCCACCACCGACGCCACGTCCACCACGAACGGGACGTCCGCGCGGAGGGGGGAGGCGATGACGCGGCCCGCGAAATCGTCCGACGGGTCCTTGGCGAGGTACTGCGGGAGCCGGACCTGCGGCCCGCGGGTCATCGAGTCGACGACGGCCGGGTTCTCGCGGGCGCGCGGAGCGACAGTGACCGTGTCGCCCGGCTTCGTCAGATACGACGGCCGGTCGACCTTCTTGCCATTGACGCGCACATGTCCGTGGACTACCAGCTGGCGCGCCGCGGGGATCGTCGGCGTGAGGCCGAGCCGGAAGACGACGTTGTCGAGGCGGCGCTCGAGGTAGGCGAGCAGCGCATCGCCGGTGACGCCAGGCTGGCGGAGAGCCGCCTGCAGGTACCGGCGCAGTTGCGTCTCGGTCACGCCGTAGTTGAAGCGGATCTTCTGCTTCTCTTCGAGCTGCTTGCGGTACGCGCTCTTCTTCCGGCGGCCGGACGCGTGCCCGTGCTGCCCGGGCGGCTGCGGCCGGCGCTCACCCGACTTGCGGGTCAGACCCGGCAGCTGCACCCCGAGACGACGAACGATCTTGAGACGAGGCCCGCGATGTGGCACACTCCCTCCCCTGATTTCCTGAAATGGCTGGACGAGTCCTGAAATTTCGGTAGGGGCGACCCCGGCATGCAAGCCCCGGAACCCCAAAACCTTACGCTCCGACCCGACCTCGCGTGGCCCGACTGCTCTCCAAGGAGAATTGGCTCCTCGCGCTGCTGGTCTTCTTCCCGATCGCGCTCCTCCTCGAGTACGCGGTCCACGCGTCGGCGCTCGCGACCTTCCTCGCCTCGGCGGCGGCCATCATTCCGCTCGCCGCGCTCATGGGCCGCGCGACGGAGCAACTCGCGGAACGGCTCGGCGAAGGGGTCGGCGGGCTGCTCAACGCGACCTTCGGCAATGCGGCCGAGCTGATCATCGCCATCGTCGCGCTGCGCGCCGGCCTCTTCGACCTCGTCAAGGCGTCGATCACCGGGTCGATCATCGGGAACATTCTCCTCGTTTTCGGCGCGAGCGCGCTCTGGGGCGGAGTCAAGTACGAGATGCAGCGCTTCAACAAGACCGCCGCGTCGCTCAACGCCACGCTGCTCGTGCTGAGCGCGATCGGGCTCGTCGTGCCGGCGATCTTCCACCTCGTCGTCGGTATCGGCGGCTCCGCTCCCGCCTCGGCCGCGGCCGGCGGCATCACCGAGCAGACGCTGAGCCTCGAGATCGCGATCGTGCTGCTCGTGACGTACGCGCTGAGCCTCCTCTTCTCGCTGCGCACGCACAGCCACCTGTACGTCGGCGAGGCGGGCGAGCACACGGACGAGCTGGTGCCCGGCGCGCCGTCGGTGTCGAAAGCGGTGACGCTACTGCTCCTCGCGACCGCCGGCGTCGCCGTGATGAGTGAGTTGCTCGTCGGCGCAGTCGAGGAGACGGCGCGGGTGTTCGGGATGAACGAGGTCTTCGTCGGCGTGATCCTCGTCGCGCTCATCGGCAACGCTGCCGAGCACTCGTCGGCGATTCTCATGGCGGCGCGGAACAAGATGGACGCGGCGATCACGATCGCGATCGGCTCGTCGATCCAAGTCGCGCTCTTCGTCGGGCCGGTGCTCGTTCTCCTCAGCTACCTCATCGCGCCGTCGCCGATGGATCTGCGGTTCACGACGCTCGAAGTCGTCGCCGTCGGCATCTCGGTGTGGATCATGTCGCTCGTCGCGCAGGACGGCGAGTCGCACTGGATGGAAGGCGTGCAGCTCCTCGCGGTCTACGTCATCCTCGGGATGGCGTTCTATTGGTTGCCGATGCCGTCTTGACGAGCAGTCCGCAATCTCCCACTACAGAGGCCCCCGCATGCAATCGAAATTGCTTCTCCGTTGCCTGCTTCCTGCGTCGCTCGCGATCCTCGCACCGCCGTTCGCGCGTGCACAGGTGGCGGCAATAACCCGCGACACCGCGAGTTCGAGCGCGATGACGCCGCCGGGCACGTGGGGAGCGGAGCTCGGCATCGGGTCGGGCCAGAGCGCCATACTGCTCCGCTTTCGGTCTCCGACGTCGGCAGTCCTGCTCGGCGCCGAGTTGTTCTGGGTCGACGTCAGCGAGGAGCTGCCCGATGTGGCCGGAACGCGAACTGATCGGTCGACGACGGCCAACATCACAGGACGTCTCGGCTTCCGCCGCTACCGTGGCACGGCGGTGGGTGCCCGGCCGTTTACAAGCGTGGGCGTGTTGGCCGGGTATACCAGTGACCGGGGCGCTCCGGGATGGACAGCCGGCGCGTTTGCGGAGCTCGGCGCCAGCTACTTTTTCTCGCCGCACGTCAGCCTCGGCGCGGTGGGCGGTCTGCAGGCCATCTACGGGAGCGCGAGTCGTCCGTTCAACAACGAGGACTTCACGCGTCGCCAGTTCCTGGTCCGCGCTAGCGCAGTGCAGCTACTCGGCGCGGTCTACTTCTGAACCGGAGCCCGACATCGATGCTACGCTTCGCGGTGGTCGTCATGCCATTCCTCGCGGGCGTGACGGTTTTGAGCGGGCTCTATTTCATCTACGTGGGTGCGCGGACGGTCATCGCGGGCCGATACGTCGCAATCGGCTTGGGCTTCATGGCGTTCGGGGGCGTCGGACTGATATTGGCGTATGCGTTGTGGAGCGTGCGACGGCAGATACTGGCGCGGGTGAGTCGGGTAGGTGGGGAGGGGCCGGGGTGAGGTCGGAGGGGACGGCGGAAGGGCATGGCGTTGTTCGTTGGGCACGGACGAGCGCGGATCGGCGAGGGGCGAAAGCGCGGATGGCTCCGCGGCCGTTCGGGGTCCCCCTCGCCGGGCCTTGAGAAGACCTCGCTACCGCCGCTCGGGACGCTCCGACCCCGCCGTGTTGTCATCCCGCACGAGCGCAGCGAGTGTCGGGGTCTACTACGCGCGGGGCGTGGCCACCTACGGAGCAGTGCAAGTAGATCCCGACACTCGCTCGCTTCGCTCGCTCCTGCGGGATGACAAGAGAGGGCGAGAGAAGCCTCCCGGGGGGTGTAGCCACAGCATCCTCCGAGCTGTGGCCGTTGGGCATCTCGTAATGCCGAGGGACTATCCACGCGTTTTCGTCTTTCGCCGATCCGCGCTCGTCCGCGCGCCGAGCGATCAAGCCCAACGATTACCTGGAAACGCCTTCGCCCTTCCGCCTTCCTCGCCCGACCCAGAACAGGTACACCGGCACCCCCGCCACCAGGATCAAAACGCCAACCCCCGCGTCGCGCGGGAACTGGTAAACGGTGCTCAGCGCCAACGTCCAGAACGCCGCCACGAAGATCAACGTCGTCACCGGGTGGCCCGGGGTCCGAAGACGAAAGGCGGTGTCCGGGGATCGCGGCTCGCCGGCGCCGCGCCGCTCTCGCGCCCGAAACACCAGCAGCGCCGCTCCCGTCAACCCGAAGAACATCGCGTCGATGGCCACGACGTAGTTGAGGATGCGCTCGTAGGGGAGGAACGCGACGATCGAGGCAACGAGGCCCTGGAGCGCGATCGCGACCGCCGGCGCGTGCGTGCGCGGGTGCAGTGAGCCGACGCGACGGAAGAAGACGCCGTCGCGCGCCATCGCGAAGTAGACGCGCGGCGCGGTGAGCATGCCGTGACTCAGGTAGCCGACGGTGGAGACGGCGATGCCAGCGGCGATGAGGCCTGCGCCGGTGTCGCCGAGTGCGGCGCGCATCACGGCCGTCGCGGGTGCCGGCGTCGCGGCGAGACCGGAGGGCCCGAGCGCGCGGAGGCAGACGATGTTCACCGCGAGATAGAGCACGACGACCCCGATCACGCCGACCAGCAGGCCGCGCGGGAGATCGCGCCGCGGGTCCTTGAGCTCACCAGCGACGAAGCTCGCGTTCTGCCAGCCGCCGAAGGCGAAGAGAACGGGAACGAGCGCGGCGGCGAACGACGCGGGTAGCGGGCGCTGGGCGGGCGGCGATGCAATGGCGTCGGGAGGCGTCGCTCCGCCTGTGGCGAGCCAGCCGATCGTCACCAGCGCGACGATCGCCGCGATCTTCAGGACCATCAATGCGCTCTGGACGTTGCTGCCGGTGCGCACGCCGAGCCAGTTCACGATCGTGAGAACCGCAAGCGTCGCGACGGCGATCGCCTGCTCCGGCGCCGCGAATCCGGCCAGCTCGTTGAAGTACCGCGCGAACGTCACCGCGACCGCCGCCATCCCGCCACTCTGGACCACGAGCAAGAGCGTCCAGCCGTAGAGGAATGCCGCCACCGGGTGAAAGGCGTCGCGGATGTACGCGTAGACGCCGCCCACGGCGGGGCGGAGCGCCGCAAGCTCCGCGTACACGAACGCGCCAATCAACGCGACGACCCCGCCGGCCGCCCATGCGCCGAGGATCAGGGCAGGCGACTGGACGTGGCGAGCGACGACGTGCGGACTGACGAAGATGCCGGCGCCGATGATGCCGCCCATCACGAGCATCGTCGCGTCGAAGGCGTTGAGCCGCCGGGCGAGGCCGGGGTCCGCCGGGGGCGGCGTGGCGGGTCGGGGCGTGGCCGGCGACATCGGCGCCGCAGATTCTACGTCCGACCCAGTCCGGCGACAAGCAAACAGCGACGCGCGCGCGGGACCATCTGGCGCCGGACGCCACGGCGGGACATCGTGGAGCGCCGCTTTCAGCCACGGAGACCGACACATGCGCGCGACGTCCGAACGCGTCCTCTGCACCCTCGCCGCCGTCCTCACGCTCGCCCTCGCGACGCTGGTCGCTACGCCGCGCGCGGCGTACGGTCAGGACCCCGCGGTCCGGGACACGGCGCGCGCGGACAGCGCGCAGATGTACATCCTCCGGACGCGCGACGGCTCGCTTTTCGTCGGACGGCTGATCCGGGCAACCGTGGATTCCGTCTACTTCGTGAGCTCCGGCGGACCGATCACGGTCCCGCGGTCCAGCATCCTCGAGCTCCGCCAAGTGGGCCGAGGCGCAATGCGTGCCGGGATCTACTGGGCGCCGAACCCCAACGAGACGCGCCTCTTCATCGCGCCGACCGGCCGGATGCTCGCCCAGGGCGAGGGGTACTTTTCCGATACGTACTTGTTCCTGCTCCTCTTCGCCGGCGGCCTCTCATCGAACTTCACGCTCGGCGGCGGGCTCTCCATACTCCCCAGCGATGATTTCTTCAGGAACAACATCTATTACATCACGCCGAAGATCGGCCTCATCCAGAAACCCAACGTCAACGTCGCAGCCGGCGCGTTCATCGGCTTTGCCGGTTGGGACTTCGACGGAAGTGAGGACGTCGGATCGTTCGGCATCCTTTACGGCGTCGCCACCTTTGGCTCCGCCGACGGGAGCGTGACCATCGGGTCGGGCCTCGGATACGGAGGCGGCGACCTGGCGGACCGCCCGATCTTCATGCTCGGTGGAGAGAAGCGCATCGCGCGGCGGGCGTCGCTCGTGACTGAGAATTACGTCCTGCCCGGCGAGTCCAACGCGGCCGTCTCCTACGGAATCCGCTTCTTCGGGGAGAAGCTGGCGGTCGACCTCGCGTTCTGGAACGCGTTCGGCTCCGACGTGGACCCGATCTTTCCCGGCATCCCCTACGTCGCCTTCGCCGTGAAATTCTGAGTGTGGCTGTCGTCGCGCCCTAGGCGCCGCCGAGCGCGCGGCGATCTCGCCACGACGCCACGATCTGCACGCCGCGGCGTACGTCGGCCTCGTTGCTCGGGAGCCCGAGCGACATCCGCACAGCGAATGAGAGATCCGAGCTCCTAGCTTCCAGTGCCCGGGTACTCCGCGCCGCCGAAATCGCCATCGATCTTGCGCGCGGAACGCTCAACAGCCGCGTCGCAGGATGCGGCCGACGGCGGCAGCTTCGGAGCGTCGTGAGGGGAGGGGGGCGGTGGCCGGTGGCACCTGAGCGGACGGCGCGGGCGACACAACGGGGGTGCCGCCGAAGTAGCGGCTCAGCTCGAGCTGCTCCCGCTGCGCGGCATGATCCGCGGGAATAGCGGTCGTTGGGAGCGCGGAGAGGCGTGGCTCGGCGATCTGCTCGATCCACGCGAGCAATCCGCCGCGGAGGATGCGTACGTCGGCGACGCCCCGCGCACGCAGCGCCGTCGCCACTTCGGCAGCCTGATCGTCGCTCTCCGCGTACACGACGATCGTTTCGTCACGTGACGGCTTGCGACGGGTGAGCTCGCGCGGCGCGGCGCGGCGAGCGCCGGGAATGTGGTAGGCGACGAATTGGCTGTCCGGACGAACGTCGAGTAGGCGGAGGTTGTCCTTCCCGTCGCGAAGCCAGCGCGCGAGCTCGATCGCGGTGACGGCCGCTGCCTCGCGCTGCACCGTACGAGCGCGGCGTGAGGGATACGGATCGCCGGCGGCGACGGCAAGCGTGCCCAGCACGCCGCCGAGGATGGCAAGCGGCCGGTGCGCGCGCGAGCGTTCAGCCATTCGCCGCACCAGCACGCTCGAGTCGACCGACGCCGGCAAAGGCGCCGAGCGCGATCGCCACGACGGCGAAGACGACCACGCCGTACGGTACGCCCAACAGATCGGGAAAGGTCAGCGCGCCCTGCGGTGTGCTTCCGTAGAAGCGCTCGATCACCGGGAACGCTTCCCCGAAGAGCCAGACGCCGAGAAGCATCCCGCCGACGAGCGCGAGACCGTCGAGGCGTCCCGTCGCCGCGGCGACGCAGGAGGTGCCGGGACAGAGCCCGCCGACGACGAAACCGGCACCGAAGACGAGGCCACCCGCGAGCTGCGGAATCAGGAACGTCTCAGGCACATAGACGCGCGATACGTCCACGACGCCCAGCCTGCCGAGCCAGAAGAGCCCGAGCATTGCCGTGAGGATCGCGCTGAACATCACCTTGAAGACGGTGAAGTCCGTGAGGTAGAACTGCCCCGCGAGCTTGCGCGCGTTTCCCAGGCCGCCGCGCTCGAGGAACCAGCCGAAGGCGGCGCCGAGCAGTAGCGCCGTCGCGAGTGCCACGCCGTCGCCGATCCGACCGAGCCCGTAGAGTGGCGCGACGGGGTCGACCGTCACCGGGGTCGGCGTCGTCATCGCCACTGCCTGCGCACGAGTGGCGCGACAAGAAACGCCGCCGCGAACGCGGCCGCGATGAATGTCCAGCTGCCGACGCTGAGGAGCGCTCCGCCCGTCAGCGCCTGCCCGCTCGTGCAGCCGCGAGCGAGCTTCGCGCCGATCCCCATCACCGCCCCACCGGCGACAGCGTACGCCACACGAGTGCCGCGGCCGGCGTGCGGGCCGCGCTCGACCGCGCCCCACTTGACGCGTCCGGACAACACGCCGGACAGCAGCGCGCCGAGTGTGATCCCAATGACCTCGAGCACGAGCCAATCGCGAAGGAGCCCTGCGCCCGTGACCGCGCCAGCGCCTGTGGCCGCGGCGTATCGCGCGTGGTACGGGCTCGCCGCGGCATGCGCCGGCGCGACGGCCGTCACCGTGGCGGTGACGACACTCGAGAAGGCCCCTGAAGCGCCGAGACCGCGACCCATGATGACGTACGCGAGGAGAAGGACGACGCCGATCCCGACGCCCGCCAGGTAGGGACTCATGTACGGCCGCGCGGCGCGGGCATGCTGCCGTGGCATGATCTCAGCGCCCGTCGCCGCCGCTCCGGTGACCAGTCTTGCGCCCTCCTTCGACTGGTAGCTCTTTCCGCGCCGACCAGTCGTCGAACGACCCGTCGTACAACCGAGCTGTGTACCCGAGCGAGCGCGCCGCGAAGATGACTGCCGTCGCCTGCTGGCCAATGTGGCAATAGACAACAACGGTGTCACCGGGCTTGACGCCGGCTTTCCGGAAGAGCGTCGTGAGCGAGTCTGCACCGAGCAACCGTAGGTCATCTCCAAAGACGGAGTTGAACGGCAGGCTGACGGCGCTCGGGATGTGGCCCGCTCGGTGCTCGCCGTGCGACGGCCCGTCGTAGAACATCGGCGCGCGCGCGTCGACGATCGTAACACCCGGCGCGCGGATGCTCCGCTGCACGAAGGCATGGTCGACGGTGAGCTCAGCTCGCGTCGGACGCGCGGTGAGCCGTCCGGGCTTCGCCGCCGGAGGCGCGGCCGCGGTCACCGGTCTGCCCTCCTGCTTCCAAAGCGGCATCCCGCCGTCGAGGAGCGAGGTCCGATCGCCGAGCCCGATCCAGTCGAGCGTCAGGACGACGCGCGTCGACGGCGAGACCCAGTCCTTTCCGTAGTAGACGACGACCCGCGAGTCATCCGAGATGCCGAGGCCCTCCAGCCGCCTGCGAAGCTCCTCAGGGGCGAGCATCTCGAGCGCCAGCGTCCCCGGCGCGTGCGGCGTCGAGATGTCACGGAGGGAGACGAGCCGCGCCCCGGGAATGTGCTCGGCGCGGTATTCCCGCTCCTCGCCGACATGCAGGAGGACGAGGTCGGGATCGTTCAGGTGGTTGGCGAGCCACTCCGTGGAGACGAGAAGCGCCTCGCGTGGGCTCGCGACAGCGGCCGCTCGTACGGTGACGGCCGGCGTTAGTACGTGGGCATCGACGATAGGCGTCACGATCGTGATGACGGCGGCCGCGACATGAATGAGCACGGGATGTCCTCGGAGGCGTGCGACTCGAGTCGTGCCGGCCGGGAAGGGATCGGCCGGCGAGCGTACGATATGAAACGGCCACCAGCGCGTGGTGGCCGTTTGTTGCCGGAGTTGTGATGGAAATGTCAGCGCGCGCCGGCGAGCGGATCCGCGAGCGGCCACTTGCCAACGAGCCGCAAGCGCAGCGCGGTGACCGACGTGCCAATAACCGGCTCCGATCTGATGACGTCCACGCGGGGCCCGGACAGGCCGCGGAGGGCGGGGCCGCTGGCGAGCGGGACGACCGACAGTGAGAACTCGCGGGCTCTGAGGCTCGCTGCCACGCTCGACGAGGTAGACCCGGACAGGGTCGCTCGTGGCGTTGTCGAACAACAACAGCGCTTCCGGCCTCGCGCGGAGCGGAGGACGTGAAGCTTGCAAGTTGCAGTTCACCTCTCGAACCGATACCCCACTTTCCACACCGTGACGATGTGTGACGGATCTGCGGGATCGTCCTCGAGCTTGCGACGCAGCTCGGCGACGTGCGAGTCGACGGTCCGCGAGACGACGAACGCGCCATAGCCCCAGACCTCCCGCAAGAGCTCCTGCCGCGTCACCACCTTCCCCTCGCGCGCGATCAGCGCCATGAGGAGGTCGAACGCCTTCGGCGAGAGCTGCACCGGTCGGCCCCGGCGCGTCACGGTTCGCGCCGTCGGGTCGACGACGACGGCGCCGAAGCGGATCTGTGCGTCCCCCTCCCGGGCGTCGCGTGCCGCCGAGCGCCGCAGGAGCGCGCCGACGCGCTCGAGGAGCTCGAGGACACCGAACGGCTTCGTCACGTACTGGTCGGCGTCGAGTCGGAAACCGCGCACCTTGTCCGCCTCCTCGCCACGCGCGGTGAGAATCATGACCGGCACGTTGTTCCGGTCGCCGCGGATCGCGCGCAGGACCTCGTAGCCGTCGATCCCCGGCAGCATGAGGTCGAGGATGACGAGGTCGGGGCACCACTCGCGCGCGAGCGCCAGCCCGCGTCGCCCGTCTTCGGCGACCTGCACCTCGTGACCCTCGAGGCCGAGGTTGTACTCGATGCCGGCGGCGAGAGCGGCGTTGTCCTCGATGACGAGGATGCGGGGCATGCGAGGGGTGGAGGGTGGAGGGTGGAGCGAGCTTCGGTCAGGAAGGCCTCGGCATGAGGGGGACGGCCTTCTGCACCCTCAACCCTCCACCTTCCACGCTCGCCGGTACGGGAAGCTCAACGACGAAGGCCGCTCCTCCTGCGGACCCCTCCTCCACCCACGCCTTCCCGTCGTGCTCGTCCACGATCTCCCGCACCACCGTCAAGCCGATTCCGCTCCCGCCTGCACCCTCGCGCGCGGCGCTCCCGCGTTGGAAAGGACGCCAGATCGACTCGCGCTCGCCGGCGGGGACGCCGGGGCCTTGGTCCTCGACGGCGACGCGGATGGTGTCCGCGGATGGCGACGTCACTCGAACGCGCACAGTCTGACCGACGGGGCCGTACTTGACCGCGTTGTCGAGGAGGTTGAGGAGGACCTGGCGGAAGGTGCCGGGGCGCATCTGGACCTCTGCGACCGGGGTCGGTTCGGCGAGCTCCACGACGACCTGCGCCCTGCGCACCGCGGCGAGCGGTTCGAACTCGGCCACGATCTCCGCCGTCTCATGGGGGACGTTCACCAGGCCGCGGGGGGTCGATCTGTCGGCGGGTCCGCGCGCGCCGCGAGCGAAGCGCAGTACGTTCTCGACGAGGTGCGACAGGCGGCGCGTCTCGCGGTCGATGTGCTCGACGGCGCGTGTGCGCTGCGCGTCGGTAGCGAAACGGCCGAGCCGCATCGTCTCGACGTAGAGTCGGATCTGCGCGAGCGGCGTGCGCAGCTCGTGCGACACGCTGGACACGAAATCGGCCCGGATGCGCGCCAGCTCCCCCTCGCGCCGGAGCTGCGCGACGGCGACGATCGAGAGCGCCGCCGCGAGCGCGAGCAGCGCGAGGAGGAAGGGCAGGCGCGAGCGCGGCAGACCGCCGATCAGCAAGTCCCCCGCGAGGTCCGGCCGGATCTGCGCGTGGATCACCATCCCGCCGTAGCTCGCGGCCATCGTCTGCGACGCGTCGAGATCCCAGCCGCGCCGCTTGTCCGAGGAGAAGAGGAGCGGCCCGTGACCGCGCATCATCACCTCGACGGACATCATCTCGCGGTTCGAGCGACCCGCGGTGAGCGCGGCCGGGAGAATGCCCTGCCGGTCCAGGACGCGACCCATGAGACCCTCGAAGTCCTTCGCCGCGTACTCGACGCCGTAAATGATCGTGTCGCCCCACGCCGTCGGCATGAGCGTGTACGCGAGGTAGCGAGGCTTGTCGCGGTACTCGCCGATGACGTAGGCGAAACCCCAGTCGGAGCGGAATCCGGAGCGCACGAGCGCCGTCAGTGTGTCGTTGACCCAGGCGCGCTCGGCCGGCGTATAGCCGGTGATCGCCGCGGCGGGCCCGCCGTGGGGAGGCGGGAGGTCGACGACCCAGCCGACGTCCGGACGCTCGCTCATGTTGACGCCGACGCCGAGCGTGTCGGTGCCGAGCTTGAAGCCGAAGAAGATCCCCGGGTTCGGCCCGTACCCGGCGCGGTGACAGAAGCAGCGGTCGTCCCAGTCCAGGTAGTGGGCGAGCCCGCTCGCATTCGGGATGCTAGGCGAGGTGTGCACCTGGTGGCCGTGGTTCACGGCTCCGAGCACCTCGCGCGCGGCCGCGGTCAGGACTTCGCGCAAGTGCTGCTGGTAGCTCCAGGCGGCGAAGCTGGCATATCCCTGGAGCGCGCGCTCGGCGGTCGCACGCTGTGAGCGAACGGCGCGCTGGGCGTCGACGGCCGCGATCGCCGTGACGCCGATGCTGACGAGGAGGAGCGCGAGCGGCCAGCGGAGGCGAGCGGACGCGGGAAGGGACAGCCGGGCCATCGGCCTCAAGATGGGACCGGCCTCGCGGGCGCGACAATGGCGGATTTGTGAGGGATCTGTGCAGGGCTCCGGACGCGGGGCCGAAGCCCGCCGGCTTGCGTCGGGGCGATCTGCCGGCGTTGATTTTCGTCGTGGGCGCGACACTGATCGAATCGCCGGATGAGCACCATTGGGTGCTTCTCGACCACCAAGTGACACAGCTTGTGATCGAGGCGGGCTCCTTTCGTATCCAGACGTGGTCACTCGACGCGTCGGCGGAGATCCGGTGCGCAGCGCCGTTCACGCTCCGTCAGCCGTCCGGAGCGGAGCGGCTGATCGATCCGTCTGAGACGGAGACGTTGGCCCCGGTGCTCACGTTGCTGCGGCGGCGGCTGGAGAGCATCACGGTCACGCGCGACGGGGAGCTGACGGCGGCGTTCAGCGGCGGCGTGACCCTCGTCGTCGGCGGTCGCCGGCGGACACCTGCCTGGGAGGTGCAGGGCGGGGGCGCCCTCGAGGGGATGAGCTACAGCGGCGCGCTGCCGACGGGGGCCGAGCGGGGATAGCAACGCGCGCGAGTGTCGGGATGACTAACGGCTCACTTCATCCGCACTGTCACTAGCAACGGCCGGTGATCCGACGCCGCGGTCTCGAGAACGATCGCGCTCGCGCACGTCGCACTCCCCGTGAGATACAGGTAATCGATGCGCTTCGTCGGCGCGTCGGCCGGGTACGTGAAGCCGTCGCCGTGGCCGCACTCGAGCCACGCGTCGCGCAGCCCGCCCGTCCGCACCTCGGCTTGCACTTCGCTGTCCGGCGTCGAGTTGAGGTCGCCGCCGACCAGCACCAAGGGTGCCGCGTCGCGGGCGATCGCGAGGACGGTGCGAATCTCTTGCCGGCGGTAGTGGTCGTCGCGCGACGCGTCGAGGTGCGTGTTCACGAGCGTCAGGTCAGCGCCGGGCACGCGCACGGTCACCCGCTGCGCACCGCGCGGCTCGTATGAGCCGCCTGAGCGGCGCTGCGGAGGCTCGACGGGGAGCCGCGTCAGCGTCTGGTGGGTGATCGGCCACCGGGAGAGCGTGGCGATCCCGTATTCGCCGCCGTCGTAGTCGAGCGTCTTCCCGAATGCGACCGCGAAGCCGGTGCGCCTCGCGAGCGTGTCCGGCTGATCGACCTGACCGGAGCGACGCGTGTAGCGGTCGACTTCCTGCAGCAGCACGACGTCGGCTCGTACCTCGCGCACGAGGTCGGCCACGCGCGAGAGGTTGTCTCGTCCCGCAGCGTCCTTCCCGGCGTGCACGTTGTACACGAGCACGCGCATCTCGCGCGGCGTCGCCGGGACGTGCGGTCGTGCACAGGACGCGCCGACCGCGACCGCGAAGACCCAACAAATGACGGCGCGGCGCCATGACGCGTCTCCCCTCTGCCCGAATCGACCGCGCAGTCTCATTTCAAGACGCCCTCTCAGAAGGAATGCGCAATCATGAATACTCGCTCCCTGCCCATCGGTACTCTGGCCAGGAGGTAGAGAGGAAGGAGGAAGGAGGAGGGAGGAGCGAGGGGAGAGTGGTGGGGACTCCTCCCTCCTCAGCCCCTTACGACTCGCTTCATGCGCCGACCGGCGCGCAGCGTCGAGTTGGCGCCGGCGATGCGGTTCAGCAGGGCAACTTCCTCCGCATCGACGGCTGACGGGTAGCGGCGGTTGAACTCCGCGAACGTCGTCGCCCGGCCGAGGCGAACGATGTTGATCCGGTTCGGCCGCACCTCGAGCAGCCGCGAGTCCGCAACGGGTGCGAAGCTGCCGACGGCTTGGCGAAAAGCTTCGGTGTGACCGTTGCCGGCCTGGCTAGTCGCGACGCCCACGATCTGGTAGGTCCGCCCGCCATAGCCGATCCATGCCGCGACGCCGGTCCCGGCGCTCGCGTTCGTCGTCGCGCGGAACGGCACGACGACGAACGCATTGCCGCTGACGCTATCCGTTGCGGTGTTTCCCGTCGCACGGACGCCGGGTTGTCCGAGAAACCGCTCTGCCGCCTCGTCCGGGCCCGCCTGCTCGACGACCGCGAGCTGCATTGCCGCCTCCCGGTCCGGGCTTGTCGCGACCACGGCCTGGGCGAGGCTGCGGTAGCTCCACCCGGCTGGGAGCTCGAGGCGGAAGCGGAGATCCGGATGCACGAACGTCGGGCCTCGGAAGAACCCCTGCCGCGGGTCGTGGCCGTAGACCAGGTCTTCGATCTGCTCCAGGTACTCGCTCCGGTTCAGACTCAGCGAATCGGGCGGGTCCAAGACCGCACCGGCTCGCCGCGTGGCCGTCTCGACGCGGTCGCCCGGGTCGGGGTGTGTCACGAGCCAGGACGGAAGCGCACTCCGCCCGCCGATTGTCTCGAGGCGGCCGAGCGCGGAGAAGACGCCGCCCATCTCACGGACGTCGTAGCCCGCAGCGAGCATGTTCCGGAAGCTCATGTCGTCCGCCTGTCGCTCGGCGTCGGGTCCGTGCTCGACGAAGAGCAGACCGGCGCCCGCGGCCGCGCCGCCGCCGAGCGATCGTAGCTCCGCGACCGGAACCGCCCAGACGCCAAGCTGCGCCCCGGCCTGCCGCGTGAGCGCTTGGATGCCGTGCTTGGCGTTCACGTGCGCGATCTCGTGGGCGATGACACCGGCCAGCTCCGCCTCCGAGTTGATGACGCCGAGCATCCCGCGCGTGACGAAGACGTACCCGCCGGGGAGTGCGAATGCGTTCGGCATCGGGTCGTCGACGACGCGGAAGGTCCACGGGAGCTGGGACCGTTCGGACGCCGCGGCCAGTCTCGCCCCGACCTGCTGGACGTAGTCCTGGAGAGCTTGATCGGCGACGAGCCCCAACGTCCGCGTCACCTCGCGCGCGGCCCGCTGTCCGGCCCGGATCTCCTGCGCCTCGGAGAGTCGGGGTGCGAGAATGCCCGTCCCGCCGGTGCCAGGCGCTCCGGCGCAGGCGGTGGTCGAGACGACCCCGAAGACCGCGATGGTGCGGATCGCGCCCATGCCCCACTTCCTATCGATGGGTGGCCGGAAAAACAAGGCGGGGCGGCTTCCGGGCCGCCCCGCGCGAGGTGCTCGCGACGCTCACGCGCCGGATTCGAACTAGTAGATGTACACGTGGGTCCCGATGGGGATGTTGTTGTACAGCCACTCGATGTCCTCGGCCTTCAGCCGCACGCACCCATGCGTCGCGGCCGTCCCGATCGTGTTCTCGTAGGGCGTGCCGTGGAGGAGGAAGCCATTGCCGAGGTCCAGCTTGTACTTCCCGAGCTCCCCTTCGATCCGCCGGTTCTTCGTGCCGAGCGGCGGGATGAAGAGCGTGTTCTCGAAGACGATCTCCTCGTCGAGCGGGAGCGGCGCCCATTCATAGCCAGGGATGATCAGCCCGACGACGCTGTCGCGGACCGCAATCCGGCGACCGTCGGAAAGCCGGTATCCCCTCTTCGGCAGCGCGCGCAGCTTGAGCCCGTGGTCGCGCGCGACCTCGGCGTAGTGCCAATCGGGCGGAATCCAGGCCGGGTCGGCCTCCTTCCGGCGGACGATGCGTCGGCCGCGCGGCGTGTCGAACTCCCACCGCCGCCCCTGGTACTCGAACTCGCTGCGCATGACCGTCGCCGCCGGGGCGACGCGGAGCGTGTCCTGGTCGTTGAGGACCCAGAGCTGCTTGTCGAACAGTGAGACGACGACGCGGAGGCCCTTCGCATCCCGGGCCATCCGGTAGGCCTTGACGAACTCGATGCTGTCCTTGCGCGAGATGAATCGCCGGCGGGAGATGGCCGACCTCGTCGGCGCGGTGCGTGGAATCCCCATTCCCGAGCGCGCGACGTCACCGGGCCGTGTCACCGTGGCGACCGACCGGCGGGCCCACTCCTCGCCCGAGGAGGTGACCGGGCGGGGATCCGGCTCCGGCTGCGGCGGCTCCTGGGCGCGGACCGTGCCCGTCGTGGTGCACGCCGACGCGGCGACCCCAAGAAGGGCGAGAGCGACCGTCGCGCGGGTGACCCCGGAGAACGCCCGGCTGGTGGCGGTGAAGATACGTCTTCCCTTCATTTTCGATGTGTCCTTCGTGATCGTCTGCAGCTCGAGTGCGTTCGTTTTGTGTACCCGACTGTGGGCTATACGATCGCTTGTCGGCAATGGATTCTAACGATTTCGGTTCGAGCCGGCCCGATTTAATGCACTGCTGCCGAGTCCGCCAGTCCCTGACGTAGGAAAACGGGTGGTACAGAACTCTGCACCACCCGTTTCCATATCTGCTCGATTTGTGCCAGCCGGCGGCGTGCGGAGTCCGCCGGCTTTTTCCTTCGGTCAGCTCAACTTAGAACGTCAGGCCGATGATGATCGGCACGAAGCTCCGGTTGCTGCCGACGCCCATCCAGCGCGCCTCGAGGAAGACGTTCGACGGGCCGAAGCCGAAGCCGACGCCACCGCCGAGGTTCCAGCCGAAGTCGTCCGACCACTCGTCGCAGTTACCCGCGGTAGGCGACTCGCCCTCCTCACCGCAGCTGACCTGCGCGGTCGTAGCTCTCTCCGGGCCAAACAGCAGGTTCTTGTGACGGTAGTAGCTGCCGCCGCCGACCGCATAGAGCTCGGCGCGACCGCCCGTCTCGACGCCGTAGAGCGGGAAGCGCAGCTTGCCGTTCAGGTGGGCGCTGAGGATCGACGGATCGGCCGCGAGGGCCGCGTACTGGCTGCGCTCACTGAACTGATCGTAGGCCACGTCGAACCGGACGCCGAACGGGCTGCCGATCGGGTCCCAGCCGAGCATACCGGTCACGTTGAAGCCGGGCTCGAAGGTCGTGTTGAGCTGCTGACGTGGGGCGGTCAGACCGCCGCCGAGGCCCCAGTAGAATCCGCCCATGCGGACGGTCGGGAAGACGGGTGACTGCTGTACCGTCACCGTGTCGGTGCGGCTGACCGTGACCGTGTCCGTGCGCATGCGGAAGACCGTATCGCTGCGGACCTGGAAGACGGTGTCGACGCGCACCTGAACCGGGACTTCCTTGCCGGTCGTCGGGATCGCGACGTCCGAGCGGGCCGCGGCCGCACGCCGCGCCGCCGCCCGACGCGCCGCCGCCCGACGCGCCGCCGCACGACGGCGAGCCGCCGCGGTGTCCGTCGGCGCCTGCGCCTGTACGTACGAGCTGGACCCGTCGACGGCCAGCAGCGCTGCGGCCAAGCCGAGCGCACACGCTGTCGAGAAACGAAAACGCATACTGTGCTTCTCCTCTAATCGGCCGCCCTGCGCTCATTGCCCCCGCGGGCGTACAGCGGGCGGGATGCGACCTGTCTGCATCCCGGACGACGGGTATCGTCGCGGCACCGCGCCCGTCCGACGGCAGGCTGCGTGCCGTTGCGGACGTATGCGCGGGATTTCCACAAGTCTGATGCGCAACAGTTCAAGCGAGTGCAGATCTTTCGAGCCCACCGTTCCCGGGCTGTTGAGTGACTTGCGTCACGCATGTGACGTGCGCCTGCGATGCGTGGGTTTCTCTCTATTTGCCCGTGCGCACCCACTCCGTCAGGGGCGCTATCACTGTAGAGGCCGCTCGTCGCGCACACGCGTGCCTCTCGCATCAACTGCAACTGCTCGCGTCGCGCACACGCTCACACATTCAGAGTGCGACGTCAAGGGGTAAGTAGATCGCTCGCCGCCTGCGGCGGCGGCGCTATCCGCTATCGGTCGCGCTGCGCGCGACGCTATCAGCTATGCGTTATCAGCTATCACCAGTTCGGATGGCCCGGCGCTTCGCGCCGGGCGTTTCATTTGAATGTGCTCAGCATAACCACGTAGCTCCGAGCGGAGTCACAGGCCGCGCGCACTCGCGGCGCAGGCCAACTTCGTTGTGCGCAGGATCACCAAATGCAGCAAAGCCCGGCCGCGCATGCGCGGCCGGGCACACCAAAGTACCGATAGCTGATAGCTGATAGCGGATAGCGTCGCGCGCCGAGCGCGCGACTGTGTCACACCGAGACGTGTCCCTGTGCTACTGCGCCCGCCCCCTACGGCGCCGCTGCGTATCGCGCCGCGAGCTCCTCGAGGCCCGTGCGCAGCTCGTCGGCGCTCACCCAGCGGCCGCGCACCATCACGCCCGCGCGCCGCGTGAGGTTGCCGACATCGTCGAGCGGGTTGGCGTCCAACAGGACGAGGTCCGCCCGGCTGCCCACGGCGACGGTGCCGAAGCGCCCATCGAGTTTGAGCTCCTCGGCCGCGTAGCGCCCGACGTTCTTCGTCCCGCTCTCGAGCACCTGGTAGGGCGTGAGCCCCGCCGACACGGCGAGCGAGAGCTCGCGGTGGAGCGAGAACCCGGGCACGCTGAAGAGCTGTGGGGAGTCGGTCCCCATGAGCAGAGGCGCGCCCGCATCGCCGAGCGCCTTGAGCATCCGGCGGCGCGCCGTCATGAACTGAGCCGCGAGCTCCGGCGTCACACCCTGCTGCGCGTCCTGGTTGATCCTGTTCCGCTTCGTGTTCGTCCAGGTAACGACCGTCTGGCGCGGCACGTAGCGGTTCTCCGGACGCCGCGCCAGCTCCTCGGGCGACGTGCGGTCGAACAAGTTCTCCCACAGCGCGGCTGTCGGAACGTTCCACACGCCGGCGGCGCGCGACAGGCGCGCGAGCTCGCCGAAGCGCGACTCGTCGACGTTGCGGATCAAGTCGGCCAGCGTGGCGCCGCCCCCCTGTAGCCGCACCGCCGTCGTCTCTGGCACCGATGCCTCGAGGTAGCCGTCCATGTGGTCGATGGTCGACTGGCGCGCCGCGATCGCGTGGCGCAGACCGACGGCCTGTGGAACGTGCCCGGCCCACGTGATGCTGACCTCGCGCGCCGTCGCGACGATCGCGTCGTACGTCTCGCGCGAGAGCCCGGGGTGGATCTTCAGCAGATCGTAGCCCGCCGCCTTGTGCGCGCGGACGAGCTTCGCCGCCGTGTCCGGATTGGGCGCGGAGTTCCCGTTGAGCGACGGCGCGGCGACGTACATCGTCGGCCCGAGCAGCTCGTTGGCCGCGAGACGATCGCGCAGTACAAGCTGGTTGGGAGCGCCGAGCATCGCGCGGATCGTGGTGATGCCGTTGGCGATGTAAAGGAAGAAGATGTCGCGGTTGAGCCGCTCGTCGGCATTGCCCTGCGCCTGCGCGGGGAGCACGTGCGCGTGCATCTCGGCCAGTCCGGGCATGAGGTACTTCCCGCGCCCGTCTATACGAACGGCACCGGCAGGTATGCCGGTGCCGCGCGTGGGCCCAACGGCCTCGATCCGGTCACCGCGCACGATGACGGTCTGACCGGCGACAACGCGCTGGCGGTCCATCGGGATGACGTTGACATCGATGAAAGCGACGGCCGGTGCGCCGGCGGGCGCACGACGGGGCGCAGACGCGGCGGCGGACGATGCGCTCTGCGCCGTCGCGACCGACGTCGCGACGGACAGCAGCAGCCCGGTGGCGACCGGCGCCAGCGCAGCGCGCGCGGAGGGTAGGCCAGAAGGAGGCATGGGCGGGGACGGGGGAAGCGCGACGAGATGGGAGAGAGAGGACAGAGATACGATAGCGGCCGGGCGTGGGCGCGCTACCGAGAAATCGTTCGGCGGATGTTAGGAAATACACGAGACGGAGGGGAGCGGGAGTTGGCCACTCCGCGTCCCGCTCCCCCTCCCACGGCTCCTCTTCTATCTCGTGTCGCGGGGGCTTTCGTCTCGCGACCGATACCGCACCGTCCCGCTAGTCGGGCGCGGCGCCTCCGCGTCGTCCTCGAGCAGTTGGTCGCGTCGGCGCTCGATGCGCACTTCGCGCTCCGTCGCGCGGCGCGCCGCTTCGCGCTCTGCCGCCTCGCGCGCGCTCCGCCGCGCGAAGTGCACGTCGGCGTCGCCGTGCGGCAGAACGTAATCGCGATCGTCGGCCCAGCCACGGTCACCGTACGCCCGCTCGTATCGCTCGCCGAATTGCCGCGCGTCCTCGTCACCCGAACCGTGGTCTGCCAGCGACGGAAGCTCCTCGTCCTGAAGATCCCCGGTATCGAGCCGCACGACACGTGCGGTCCGGTCGATCATCGCCGCGCGCACCGGCGCGAAGCTGTGCCGGTTGCCGTTGCGGACGTCGATGTCGAGCATCACGACCTCGCCCGCCTCCGCGTCGACCAGCAGCTCGGCGACCTCGCCGAGCTGGCGGCCGCTGATGGTCCGCACCTCCCAGCCACGGATGTCCGGCTCGCCGTCGGCGACCCTGTACGAGCCCAACTCGCTCAACCGAACGAGCCGCACGCCCTTGCGCACGTACGGGCCGACGCCGGCGGCGTCGCTGCGGCCGCGGCCTTTATCCTTCTTCGCCATACCGACCTCCGAGTGCGGGCTGGATCGCGCCGGTCGTCGGCGGAGCGCCGGCGGGTGCGGTCGTGGTGCGTCCCGGATACAGGAAGTACCAGGCGAGCACGGCAACGATGAGAAGGGCAAGCAGCAGCCATAGCCATCCGAGCCCGCGACCTTTCCGCTCGATGCGAATCTCCGCCATGCGTTTCTCCGAGTCTTCCGGCGTCGTGTCTTCGTTGTGCTCCCCGCACGCGATGATCGAGAGTGCAAGCGTGGCGCCAGAAGGCAAGAAAAGCCCCCCAGGGCGGCACGCCGCAAACCTGAGGGGCCTTCAATCGCTGGCGGGATTCGATCTTTTTTTCGGTGCCACGGACGTGCGTGGCGCGATCGACTTCCCTTACCCTTGCCGCACGGTTACAGCTCAGGTGCTTCGGAATTCACGAAGCGAACGGTTGTGGCCAGCGACCTCACAACCGACCCGCCGACGCCGAACCGCCGACGAGCTGCCCACCGGTAGCGTCCCACCGGGAAGGCCCACGCCCGACGAAGTACCGTGTCGTCGAGCGCTGCGCCATTATCGGGGACCAGGGCGGGAGCCGTCAATCGAGAAAATATCCCGAAGGGAGCAGCCTCGGCCGGCCGGTGACGCCGCGCTCGCTCCCGACTAGAATTCGCGCTCTCGGCCCGCCCAACAGATGAGCCCAATGCCCCGATGACCTTCAGAATCGCGCTCGCCACTCTCGCGCTGCCCGCAGTGCTCGCGGCGCAGCAGTCGTCCGGCGCGTCGTCGCGCACGCCTGCTGGTACACGTACGGCACGTCCCGTCCTCATCGACTCCGCGCGGGCTCGCATGCTCTATGTGAGCAACCGGCCGGACGACCACCCGGTCCCCGACTTCGACGCACAGCTTCGCAGCAAGGCGCGTACGGACAGCATCTACCGCGCGCACGCGCGCGGGAACTACGAGTTCCAGAAGGTGAAGTACCGGAGCCGCGCCGATGGCATGGAGATCCCCGCGTACGTCTTTCAGCCGCTTCAGCGGCGCGGCGCGCGCGGGCACGCCGCGATGATCTGGGTGCACGGGGGCGTGCACGGCGACTGGAGCGAGGGAATGATGCCGTTCGTGAAGGAGGCGGTGCAGCGCGGCTACGTCATCGTCGCTCCCGAGTACCGCGGGTCGACCGGCTACGGCCCGCAGCACTACTTCGCGATCGACTACGGCGGCAAGGAAATCGACGACGTGATCAGCGCGTACGACTACATCACGCAGAGCCTCCCGCACGTCGACCCGGACCGCGTGGGCATGATGGGCTGGAGCCACGGCGGATTCATCACCGCGCACTCGCTCTTCCGCGACCAACACCCGTTCAAAGCCGGCGCGGCGATCGTTCCGGTCACGAACCTGCTCCACCGGCTGAGCCGAAAGGGACCCCGGTACCAGCGGTCCTTCGCGACGCAGCAGACGATCCAAGGGCTCCCGTTCGAGAAGCCCGAGGAGTACATCCGGCGCTCGCCGCTCTTCCACGTCGACAAGCTGCGCGTGCCGATCCTCGTCCACGTCGCGACGAACGACGAGGACGTGAACTTCGACGAGGACGTGCAACTCGTCTACGCGCTCCGATCGCAGAAGCCCGACCTCGCCGAGACCAAGGTCTACGTCGACCCCGCGCCGTGGGGGAACAGCGTCGGCCACGCCTTCAGTCGCCGCGTCGACCTGGCGACGCTTCAGCGCGTGGACAGCCCGGAGCAGATCGACTCGTGGAACCGAACGTGGGTGTTCTTCGAGTGGATCTTGCGACCGTACGAGGATCGGTCCAAGGCGAACAGATAGCGAGCTGCGAGCTGTGAACCAGAGGCCCGACGGTCCTAGCTCGCAGCTCACAGCTCGCAGTTCTTATCGAGACCACGCACGTGTCCCAAGTGCTCTCGCGGTACCAACGCGAGCCGTGCGACCGGAGCGAGGCGGAGGTGTCTGAGCGCGCGGTACGCGGCGATCGCGGGCCGCGTCCACCCTGTGCGGCGGGGGAGGCGCAGCAGGTCGGCGACGAGTCGCGGCGAGAGCAGCGCCTGAAGGTGTCGGAGGAGCCCGTACCGCCAGGGACCGAGCTGCTCGCGGTAGCGCGCGTACAACGCCGCCGTGTGTTCACTGTACGCGAGGTCATCGCGCATGTGTCGCTCGCGGTCGGGTCGCCAGTCGGCGTACGTCGGCGGGAGCCGCGCGATAGCGAGGCCTTCTCCGACGCGACGGAAGACGTCATACAGGTCGTCGCGCTCCGCTGGCGTGAGCGCACCGCGCAGCAGCGTCTCCGCGCGCTCGGAGTAGTCGATGAGCAGGTAGAGGACATCGCGATGGGCCCAGTCGGGGATTTGCGCTCCGCGCGACTGCTCGACGGCCGCGTGGGCCGTGCGAATCCGCGCGAGCGTCTGCTCCGCAGTGGCCCGGCTCGCGAAAACGATCTCCTGAGCGTACGCCGCCGTGCGGAAGAGGCGTCCGATTGGGTCGGCGGGGATCGCGCCGGTGAAGAAGAGCCAGTCGACCGCCCGATTCAACGCGAACTCCGCCGCCGCGCCCGCGAAGACGAGGAGCACGGCGTCGGCGTCGCCCCAAATCCGTCGCACTACCGACCCCCGGGGGACAAACGCGTCCGGCGACGTCACCGCGCGAGGGTCGACTCCGCGAACCGGCCGAGCCTGAACGGCGACAGATCGAATGAGCTCGTCCCCCGCGTCGTGAGGTCGGCGGCGATCTCGCCGATGGCGCTGGCGAACTTGAACCCGTGACCGGAGCATGGGCTCAGGATGAGTGCCTCGGGACGCGCGGGGTGCGCGTCGACGAGGAAATCGCGGTCGGGAGTGTTGGTGTACAGGCACACGCGCGCCTCGAGCTGTCGGCCGGCGGCGTGTGGCATGAGGCGTGACAGCAACGCGCGGATGCCCGCGTCCTCTTCGGGCGTCGTCGTCCGGCGCACGGACGTCGGGTCGGTCGTCTCCCCCTCGTGGTGCACCCCGGCCTTGACGCCGTCACCGACGTCGGGGAAGGTCGCCACCATGCGGTCGCGCTCGAACTCCCAGAGCGCGAGTGGACAGCGCGACGCGGCGTGCAACTCACGCCGCGACGATGGCTCGAACCAGTGGAACATCTGTCGCTCGACCACGAGCGGCAGCGGCAAGTCGGGGACGAGCTCGCGGAGCCAGGGACCCGCCGCGAGCACGACGCGCGCCGCGCCGTAGGTCGTCGCGCTGGTGGTGATCGTGACGCCGCCGCCCCCCACACTCCAGCGCACGACGCGCTCGCCGGTGCGCACCGCCGCCCCGTTCTGCTGCGCGAGCTGCAGGTAAGTCTCGACACACGCTTCCGGAAGCAGAAGCCCGGCGCGCAGCTCGAACAGCGCCGCGTGGTCGTCGGGTGGAGCGTAGGCGGGCCACCGGCGCCGGACCTCGTCGGCGCCGAGCAGCTCGTGCGCCACGTCGTACTCGATAGCGCTCCGCCGCGCGCCGGCGACGATCGCCCCGTCGGCCGGCCCGATCATCAAGCCGCCGGTCCGGTGGAAGAGCGTCCGTCCCGACTCGCTTTCTAGCTCGTCCCACAGCTCGTACGCCCGGCGGACGAGTGGCACATACAGGGGATGCTCGAAGTACGCCTCGCGGATGATGCGGGTGCGCCCGTGCGTCGAGCCCACCGTGTGGGGCGGCACGAGCTGGTCGATGCCGAGCACGCGCACACCGCGACGCGTGAGATGGTGGAGCGTTGCGCTCCCCATCGCGCCCAGGCCGACGACGACGACATCGACGTTCGTCTTCACATTTCGTTAGTCGCGACGGAACTGCGCAACGAGCCGGGACCCCGCGGCCGCAAGAATCCCCTGCGTAACGGAGAAAAGTACGACCGCGCCAACCCTCCCGAGCGACTGATCAAACTCCTCGGTGATGAGATGCTCGAGCCCAACGCCGACGGCCACGCCGGCGGCGGCCCCGAGAAAGGCGCCAGCTAGGGACGGATCCGTGCCCGCCCACCGGCCGGCGACCATCGTGCCGAGAGTCGCGCCGGCGACGCCAATGATACCGGTGATGCCGAGGCGCCGGAGCGTGCAGACGACATCGTCCTCGGATGGGCAGTCGTCGGGCTTGGCAATCGCGAGTCCGATCGCGATGCCGAGCGCCGACCCAACGGTGCCGCCGAGTGCCTCGGTGGCGAAGGCACTGACACCGGTGACCGCCGCCGGTGCCGCGCGCTGCGCTTGAACGGCAGACGCGGGCAGCACGATCAGGAGAAGGAGAAACGCGTTGGACTTTCCGGGCAATGACACTCCACACCTCCGCAGCTGATCCCGTGCCGCGTCACAGCTGGTGTCGCGACACCTCAGCTCTTAACCCCGCCGACACTCGTAACAGTTTTCACCCCCCTAGCCACGGCCCGAATGCCGGCCGCCCGCTCAGTTCCGCGGCCGGACGTGCCTCGTTGGAACTGCTTGAAAGGGGTCGTCGGGCCAGTAATGCTTCGGGTAACGCCCCTTGAGTTCCTTCTTCACGTCGAAGTAGCCTCTCCGCCAGAAGCCGGCGAGATCGGTAGTGACCTGAACGGGACGGCGCGCCGGTGAGAGCAGGTGGAGCGTCAGCGGAACGCGGCCACGCGCGATACGGGGTGTCTCCGTCAGCCCAAAGAGCTCCTGTAGCCGCACCGCGAGGACCGGGGACTGCGGGTCGCTGTAGTCTATCCGAATGCGCGAGCCGCTTGGCACCATGAGGTGCGACGGCGCCAGCTCGTCGAGCGCCGCGCGCTGCTCCCAGGTGAGGGCACCGAGCAGGATCGACGCGAGGTCGAGCCGCCGCAGCTCCTCCCGCCGTGTGAGGCCGTACACGTGGGGGCCGAGCCAGGCGGCGAGTGTCGCGGTGAGCGTGGCGTCGGACATGTCTGGCCACGTCGGGTCGAGCTGGTGCAGGAAGGAGATACGCTGCTGGAGTTGGCGCGCGCCGTCGGTCCACGACAGCCCACGGAGTCCGTCGTTCGCAAGGCCGCCCAGCAGCGCCGCCACTACGGCCCCCGGGTCGGGCGACGAGAGCGCTCGTTCCCGCAGGATGATGGCGCCGAGCCGCTCGCGTTCCTTCGCCCGTACCATTCCGGCTTCCGCGTCCCAGGTGACCTCCTGGTCGTACCCTATCTGATGCCCGAAATGCGCCTCGATCTCGTCGAGTGCGATGGCGGCCGCAAGGTAGATCCGCGACTCCGGTGGTTGACCGCCCAGCTCCGCCACGACCACGTACGGCTCGGCCGACAGTGCCTGCGGTGACGGAAAGGCCGCACCCACGCCGTTTCGAAGAAGGAATCGTCCGGTCGTGGAGCGCGAGTCGTCGGGATCGCCTCGGCGTTGCGCGATGCGGTCGGGGTAGGCGAAGGCGAGAAGCAAACCGGTAGGGTCGACAGTGGATGGCCGAGGGTCGAGGCGGAGCGTGCGGGCGAGATCCCGGGACATGGCCAGCGCGCGTTGAACGGCCCCGCGATCCACGGTCGCGCCGTGTGCGTGCGCGCGAGGTGCGCCGCCGCGGGCCGCGTCGTGTAGAGTCTCGACGCGGAGCCTCAGGTCTGCGTCTACCGCAGCGCCGGCGTCGAAACGGAAGACGTCGCGCTCGCTCACCAGCGCCGCTACGTCGCAGGCGAGCGCACCATGTCCGATGCGCACGCCCGTGACAAGCATGTGCGCGAGCCGCGGGTGAATAGCGAGTCGCGTCATTTGTCGGCCGTGCTCGGTGATGCGACCGTCGGCGCCGAGCGCGCCAAGCTGCGTGAGGAGCTCGCGCGCCTGCGCGATCGCGGCCGTGGGGGGCGGGTCGAGCCAGCGCAGCTGCGCGGGGTCGACCACGCCGGCTTCCGCGAGCTCGAGTGCGAGCGGAGCGAGGTCGGCGTCGAGAATCTCTGGTCGGCCGTGGGCCGCTAGCTGTTGCTCCTCCTGCTCGCCCCAGAGCCGGTAGCAGACGCCCGGGGCGACGCGCCCGGCGCGGCCGCGGCGCTGGTCCGCCGAGGCGCGTGTGACACGCACCGTCTCGAGCCGCGTCATCCCGGAGCGCGGCGAAAACCGGGGAACGCGCATCAAGCCGCCGTCGACGACGACGCGGACGCCTTCGATCGTCAGGCTGGTCTCGGCGATCGAGGTCGCGAGAACGATCTTGCGTGTCCCCGGTGGGCTCGGCTCGATCGCGCGGTCCTGCGCGTCCTGCGCAAGGTCCCCGAAGAGCGGGGCGACGTAAACGCCTCGTGGCAGCTGCGAGTCCGCAAGAAGGGCCTCGACTTGCCGGATCTCGGCGGCGCCGGGAAGAAAGACGAGGACGTCACCCTCGTCCTCCGCAAGTGTACGACGGACAACGGCCGCGACGGCGGGCTCGAACGGACGGTCCGCGGCGCGCGCGATGTGTCGCGTTTCCACGGGAAAGCTTCGGCCCGCGCTGGTGACGATCGGAGCCCTGCCGTCGGCCACGTCGCCGATGAGTGCAGCGACCGGCGCGCCGTCGAGCGTCGCGGACATCACGAGGAGGCGGAGATCCTCGCGCAAGAGCGCGCGGGTCTGCAGGGCGAGCGCGAGCCCGAGGTCGGCATGCAGGCTGCGCTCGTGGAACTCGTCGAAGACGACGAGACCTACATCTTCGAGCCCGGGGTCGGCCTGGACGAGGCGCGTCAGCACACCCTCGGTGACGACCTCGATGCGTGTACGCGTGGACACCTTTGTGTCCATGCGCACGCGATAGCCGATCGTTTCGCCGACACGCTCGCCGAGCGACCGTGCCATGAACCCCGCGGCTGCGCGCGCGGCGAGTCGGCGGGGCTCGAGTAGCACAATCTTCCGCCCAGCCAGCCAGGGCTCGTTGAGGAGCGTGAGTGGGACACGCGTCGTCTTGCCTGCGCCTGGTGGAGCCTGGAGGACGGCGCCGTGGTGATCGCGAAGGGCCGCGCGGAGAATAGGGACGACGGATTCAATCGGAAGATCGGGCACAGGGGGAAGCTGCCGGGTGTTGGGTGCCGGATGCCAGGTGGCGGGGCCCTGGCACCCGACACCCGGCGCCTGACACCTTTCGCTGATGACGGCCCGACTCTATTACACGGATTCCTATCTGACGACGTTCGACGCCCAGGTCGTCGAGCGCGGCGAGGCCGGGCGCCGCGTCTACCTCGATCGCACGGCGTTCTATCCGACGTCGGGCGGACAGCCGGCCGACGCCGGGACGATCGACGGCATCCAGGTCGCCGACGTGGTCGATGAGGGTGAGCGTATCGCCCACATGCTCAGCGAGCCGCTCGCCGACACCACCATCGGTGTGTCAGGAGCGATCGACTGGTCGCGCCGCTTCGACCACATGCAGCAGCACACTGGGCAGCACCTGCTGTCGGCCGTGATCGCCGAGATGCTCGGCCACCAGACCGTCAGCGTGCACTTCGGCGCCCACGCGTCGTCCCTCGACCTGGACGTCGATTCGGTCGGGCGGGAGCATGTCGTCGCGGTCGAGAGACGAGCGAACGAGCTCGTCGTCGCCAACCGGCTGGTCACGATCTCGTTCGAGGAGGCGGCGTCGGTGGACGGGCTTCGCAGAGCGTCAGCGCGAGAAGGGACGCTCCGCGTCGTCGCGATCGAGGGTGTCGACCGCAGCGCGTGCGGCGGAACTCACGTGCGCGCGACGGGCGAGATCGGTCCGATCCTCGTCCGGAAGATCGATCGGGTGAAGAAACAGGTGCGGCTGGAGTTCGTGTGCGGGCTGAGAGCGGTGCGCCGCGCGCGCGCCGACTTCGAGCTACTGTCGCGGCTCGGGCAGGGGCTCTCGGCGTCGATCGACGAGATTCCGGCGCTCGTCGAGTCGCAGGCCGATCGGCTGCGTGCGGCCGACGGGCAGCGTCGGCGGCTGGAGGCCGAGCTGCATGCGTATCGCGCACGGCTCCTGTACGAGGCTGCCGAGCGCGACGAGTCCGGCGTGCGCCGCGCGGTGCAACGCCGCGAGACGGGATCGCTCGAGGCGCTTCGCGGGCTCGCGCAGGCGTACTGCGTTCTCCCCAAGGCAGTGCTCATCGGTGCCGTCGACGATCCGCCGGCGGTTCTCCTCGCCGCATCGGAGGATTCCGGGATCGACGCGGGACGCGTGCTCAAGGCGGCCTTAGCGAGCGTCGGCGGCCGGGGCGGCGGATCGCCGCGCATGGCGCAGGGAAGCGTGCCGGGCGCGGAAGTCATCCCGAAAGTGATCGAGGCAGTGGTGGAGGCGGTGCGTGCGGCGAGGTAGGAGGGCGGAAGGGCGAGGGCGTTGCGGGGAAGAGCGGGAAGAACGCGCACGCGGATGGCCGCGGAGGAAACTGCGATGGCCGCCGAGAGCCCCGCGGGGTGCTCCGGGCTCCGCGTGCACGCTCTTCCCCGCTCTTTCCCGAAACGCACAACGCCGTCGCTGTTCCGCCCTTTAATAAGGTATGCGGCGCGCTAGTAACCGAACGCCGCCGTGCGAGAACGGTTCAGGGCGGCGTTGCACAAGAATGGTTCGCGCGGCGCGCTCGACTTGATCGGCGGTCATGTGCGCGACGTTGCGGCGGCGGACATTCGCGAATCCCACTTCCTCTAAATGACAACGTTGTTAGCTTGAGAGCCCTCGTCGGACTTCGCGCGCTCGCACGCTTTCGCGACGACGCCTCGTGAGTCTCGAGCCCCTCCTCACAGGTCGACACGCTCACACGCTCACACGCTCCGCCCCTCCATGCGCGTCAACTGCCACGCCCACATCTACAACCTGCGGTCCGTCATCACGCGCCGGACGAACTCGCTCATCGTCGATCGTCTCACTCGGGAAGGATTTCCGCCGTTCGCGACCGCGGCCGTGTCGGAGCTACTCGAGGAGTACCAGTTCCGGCCCGAGTATCTCGTCGAGGAAGAGCTGTTGACGCGGTTGCTGCGCAAGATGGTGCGGCAGCCGACCTTCCGGAGCTTCGTGCTGGGTGACGGCGCGCTCCCGCCGGAGATTCGCCTGCTCGCGGAGGCGCGCTCGACGGAGGCGTTGAATGGCGACGCGTTGCGCGCGCTCCTCGACAAGCTCTCGGCCTCGTTCAACCGGGCCGCCAACGGCGACAGTCGCGGGACCTCGCTCTCCGACCTCGTGGAGACCCTGCGCCTCGCGATGCAGCCCGAGATCGCCGACGTCGCGGACCGCCTACTCCAGCGGATGCGGCCTGACGATGCCCTCGTCGCGCTCGCGACCGATCTCACCGCGCAGGACGAGGGTGAGGGCGAGCAGAAGCTCTTCTGGAATCAGCTTGTTGGCACTCGCGCGGCAGCGTTGCGCCACCCAGGTCGTGTCCTCCCCTTCGTCGGCGTCGACACGCAGCGCGCCGAGCACTTCGAGACCCTGCAGCACGCCGTGGAGCGGTTCGGGTTCGTCGGCGTCAAGCTCTACCCGCCGCTGGGATCGCAGGTCGACACGCCGGCGATGGACAAGATCTACTCGTTCTGCATCGAGCACGAGCTGCCGATCGTCGTTCACTGCTCGCGCGGGGGGTTCCAGGCGCGGCGCGAGATGGCGGACAACGCTCGGCCTGAGCTCTGGCGTCCGGTCCTCGCCGAGTACCCGGAGCTCCGCGTCTGCTTCGCCCACTTCGGCGGCTGGGCCGGGCTCGGGCAGCCGGACGGCGACCCGTGGGCGCAAGAGATCATGGCACTGATGCGCGACTTCGAGTGGGTCTTCGCCGACGTCTCCGGCCACGTCGACATGATGCAGGGCGGCGAGCGCGAGGCGACGTACTTCCGCAACCTCAAGCGCCTGCTCGCCGAGGCGCCGTACGCGAATCGGATCCTCTTCGGGACCGACTCGTGGGTGGCGCGGCTCCGGCTCGCGGACGAGCACTACTGGCAATACTTCGCCGCGCGCCTCAGCGACGCCGAGTTCCAGTGGATCACCGAGGACACGCCGCGGCTGTTCCTCGGCCTCCCGAACGACGCGGGTATCGGCGAGCGCGCAAACATGCGGCGTTTCGTCTCCTTCATTGTGGAAAACCGCGACCGGCTCGGCGCGGAGCCCACACGCTGGGTGCGGCAACTCGTGGATCGCTTCCACGGCTCGACCACATTCACAGTCAGCCGCACCGATTCCGGCTGGTCGCCGAACAACGAGGCGCACTACCAGACGTATCGCTTCTTCCGCCGCGAGCAGCTCGCGGGCGAGCACGAGCGCATGCTGTTCGAGGAGACGAAGCACCTCCGGCTGCGGCAGATGCTCTACTGGAACCGCGATCACGACGGCGCCGATATCTTCCAGCGGAAGTGCTACATGCTGGCGGAGAACTTCGACGACTACCTCCGCAAGAAGGGCGCGGCGGACGAGAACGGGTCGGACCGGTCCAGAGCGGTGGCGAAGCTCGCGGGAGCGGTGGCCGAAGGGGGGAGGACGCTCGCGGATGTGGGGCGGATCGTGGACGCGCTGTACCGCTTCAGGGCGGAGGGGAATTGACAGGGCTTGTGAGCTTGTGAGCTTGTGAGGGCCCGGCTCCTCAAAAGCTCATAAGCTCGCCGCAGTAGGTGTCGCCGGAGCAGGCCGCGGGGGAGCGGGAGATCGACGGGCGGGGCGACATCTACTCGCTGTTGGCTGGTGAGGAGGGAGGAGTGAATAGCTTGCGCCCACTTCTCCTTTCGCGTTCCTCCTTCCTCCTTCCTCTCTCCTCCTCCCTCATTCCTGCCGTCAACGTGCTCGCCTTCCTACTTCTTTCGGCCACAGTCAGCGCGCAGTCGCCAGCGCCGCGTGCGACGACTGACCCGGCGCTGACGCTCGACACGTACGCCGCGAAAGCGGTGCGGGACTGGCAGGTAACCGGGCTCGCCCTCGCGGTGGTGAAGGATGGCCGGGTCGTCCTCGCCAAGGGTTACGGCGTCCGCGAGCTGGGCCGGTTGGCCCCCGTCGACACGCAGACGCTCTTCGCGATCGGGTCGACGACAAAGGCGATGACGGCGGCGGCGCTCGGCATGCTCGTCGACGAGGGGAACGTTCGGTGGGACGATCCCGCCACGCGGTACCTCCCCGCGTTCCAGACCGGCGACCCCTACGTCACGCGCGAGATCACCGTCCGCGATCTGCTGACCCACCGCGCCGGCCTCGGGAACGCGGACTTTCTATGGTATGAGTCGGATCTCACCGCCGCCGAGGTGAGGCGCCGGGTGCGAATGCTGCGGCCGGCGTACTCGTTCCGCTCAAGCTTCATCTACCAGAACGTCATGTACGCCCTCGCCGGAGACGTCGTCGAGGCGGCCAGCGGGATGCCGTGGGAGGAGTTCGTCCGTCGGCGGATCTTCACGCCACTCGGAATGACGCGCACTGTCGCGACGCTCCGGGAAGCCGAGGCGCGCGAGAACGTGGCCTCGCCGCACGATTGGGTAGATGGAGCCGTCCGCGCCATCAGGAATGCGAGCGTCGATCCTGTCGCGCCGGCCGGCTCGATCTGGTCGAGTGTGGCCGACATGGCGAGGTGGATGCGCTTCATGCTCGACACCGCGCGCGCCGCCGACGGCCGACAGCTCATTAAAACGGGGACGTGGTCCGAGCTGCTCAAGCCGCAGACGATCGTCACGCCGCAGGGGTTCTATCCGACCGCGCGCCTGACGCGGCCGCACTGGACGACCTACGCCCTCGGCTGGTTCCAGCATGACTACAACGGCCGCGCGGTCAGCTTCCACACGGGAAGCATCGACGGCATGGTCGCCATCATCGGACTCATCCCCGACGAGCGGCTCGGCGTCGCCGTGCTGGCCAACCTCGACCACGCCGAGGTGAGGCACGCATTGATGTATACGGTGTTCGATCTTTGGGCACCGGCACCGGTGCGCGCGGTGAGCAACCACCCGCCTTCGGCGGGCCTACGTGAAGTGCGCGACTGGAGCTCCGAGCTGCTCAGGCTCTACGGCGGCATTCGGGCGCAGGCGGATTCAGCGAGGATGCGCCAGGTAGCACAACGCGTGGCGGGGACGCGGCCAACGCTGCCGCTCGAGCGCTATGCGGGGACGTATGTCGATTCGCTCCATGGCGCGGCGACGGTGACCCACGAGCGGGGGCAACTCATGCTGCGCCGCGGCGCGCGCACCGCCGTGCTCGAGCATTGGCACTACGACACGTTCCGCGCGCGCTGGGCCAACGCCTGGCAGGGAACGTCGACTCTGACGTTTGTCATCGGCGCGCGTGGGACGCCGGAGCGTCTCGAGATCGGCAGCGCGACGTTCCGCCGAAGCGAGCGCGGCCCCGACGCAGGCACGCCGTAGATCGCGCGGCGTCCGCGCCCCCGCGCCCGCACCCGCGGCTGGACCCGGCGGTCGTCCGCGGCGGCGTCGCAAGCACGGAACGTGCGGCGGCGGCCTCACTTTTCTGAGATCGCCGCGACGAGAGGGAGAACAGCATGAGTCCGGGCAAGGCAGTCAAGACGGTTGCGGCGCTGGCGCTCGTCGCCGGCGTCGGCGTTGGCGCATCGATCGCCGCTCGGCGAGCGGGGCCGCTGCCGGGAGCGGGCGCGCCGCAGTTGATCGGGTTGCCGATCGCGGCACAGCAGGCGGCTCGCGATGACGGCGAGGCAACCGTCATTCGCGTCGCGCGTCAGGCTACGCCGGCTGTCGTTGCCGTCAGCGTGCGCGGTGGCTCGGGCTCCGGCGTGATCGTGCGCCGCGACGGCGTTGTCATCACGAACGCCCACGTGGTCGGCAACGCGGCCGACGTGGAGATTGGGCTCGCCGATGGGCGGCGCGTCGCGGGACGCGTCCTCGGCCGCGACCCGAGCGTCGACATCGTCGTCGTTCGAATCCCGGCGGCCGACCTACCGGTCGCGCCGCTCGCCGACTCCGATCAGCTGCAGGTAGGACAGACAGCCATCGCCATCGGCAATCCGATCGGTCTCGAGCGAACGGTGACGACGGGCGTCGTCTCGGCAGTGAACCGCAGCCCCCGAGGGTTCGAGCTCGGGGGCCTGATCCAAACCGACGCCGCGATCAACCCCGGGAACTCCGGCGGCCCGCTCCTCGACTCGCAAGGGCGCGTCATGGGGATCAACACCGTCATCGTCCGGGGCACGACCGGGCTCGGCTTCGCGATCCCGATCAACCTCGCGCGGGACATCGCGGAGCAGGTGCTGACGACGGGACGCATCCGCCGGACCTACCTGGGCATCGTGCCTGACGATCTGATCCCCGAGCTCGCGCAGCAGTACAACCTGCCGGTACGCGAGGGGATCATCGTCCGGCACGTCGAGCCGGGGTCACCCGCCGCGCGCGCAGGGCTTCAGCTCGCGGACATCATCACGCGCATCGAGGGGCAGCCGGTGGCGACGAGCGGTGACCTGCGCCGGATCCTCCGCAGCCGCAGGCCAGGCGACACCGTTCGGCTCACGGTCGTGCGGGTCGCGGGCCGGGATCGAGCAACGACACTGACGTTGACGGCCCGACTCGGGGAAGCGACGGAAGGGTGAGGAGACGCGGCTGATCATGAACTCTCTCATCTGCGAAGCGATCCGGAAGATGCGCCTGCTGATGTTCGGCTACGGCGACTTCGTGCGCGTTGTCGAGCCGCACATGTTCGGGGTGAACAGTGCAGGGCACGAGATGCTGAGCGCTTGGCTGCGGCCGGGGCACAGCCGGAGCGATCCGGACGGTGGGTGGCGGAACTACCTCACGTCGGACATCACGAACTTGCAGATGCTCGACGAAACATTTGCCCGGCCGCGCGAGGGGTTCAACGCGGCCGATCCGCGGATGCGCGAGATTTACTGCCAGCTCGGAGCGACCGGCGCGGCAGTCGCGGCTCGCCCTGACGAGAGCCGGTGAGCGGCGTCGGTCGCCTAAGCGCGTGTGGCGGAGAACAGCAGTCGGAGACGACTGCGGACTGCGGAGTGCGGACTAGAACCCCCGGGATGCCCCTGTCACCGGCTCGGAGCGTCCCAGGGATTTGTGTCCGCAGTTCGCAGTCCGCAATCGGACGCGGTCGTCCCTCACCCCCTCACGAGAATCAAGTATCGCGACCCGGCCCAGAACTGATCGGGCGCAGTGACGCGCAGCGTGCCGGCCACCTTGCCCCCGTCCACCGTATCGGGCCTCACCAACTCGATGCTGTGGCGGGACACAATCCGGTATCGGCCCGGCGGGAGCGGGATCGTGCGCGTCTTCGACATGTCGATCGCATTGAACGCGCCAGGCGGCAGGCGGCGCGCCGGCTGGATCGAACGCGGACCGGCGACGAGGTAGCGACGGCCGCCCTCGCGCTCGATCACGCCGCGCTCGAGGAGCTCCTTCTCAGTCGCGGCGACGTAGTAGACGGTGTTCGCCGAATCGCTGAGGCGGGCGAGGCGCGCGGCGAGGCGTGCGGTGTCCGCGGCGAGCGTCGCGACCGTGCCCTCCAGCGCGGCGATCCGGGCGTTGAGCGCACGCTGCTCCTCCACCGCTGTCGTGCGCAGCGAATCGAGTCGCGCCGTCAGCGACGCCGCGCGCCCGTTGAGCGCTGACTCGCGGCCCGCCAGCCGCGTCACCCGCTGCCGCGCGCGCTCCAAGCGCGCTTCGCTCGAGTCGAGCTGCGCGAGGATGTCGCGCACGCGCCGGGCGAGCGCCTCACGCTCGCGCTTCGCCTCGGCGATCTTGGACTCACCCGCCGCGCCCGTGCTCAGCTCCACGCGCAGCCGGCCCGCGCGCGCGAGCTCGTTGTTGAGCTCACCCACGAACTCCATAACGGCCATCGATTCGGCGAGGAGCGTCGCCTGCGCGACGTCGACGCTGTCGCGCGGCGCCGGCGCGTTGCGCGTGCCGCGGCCCGCCACCACCGACTCCGCGGCGCCGTCGCTGCACGCCGCCGCGCCGGCGATGGCGGCAACCACCCAGACCCGTTTCATTGGAACCTCTCCCATGCTCTACGGGTCCCGTAGCAGTACTTGCTCGGGATCCGTCCAGTTTCCCCCGTTGCGGCGCGGCTGCGCCGCCGCTCACCCGCTTCGCGGGTACCCGCCGACGCGCAGAATAGTGCGCGCGTGCGCGGCGGAGCGACGTGACGAGGATCACGCGTGCGGCTGCGGGCTGCGCGCCGCGGGCCGTGGCCCTGGCGCCGAGGCAGCGGCGTGACAGGTTTCATTGACGCAGGATCCCCACAGCCGTCGCTCAGATCGAGGTCGGAGACATGACACGCCCGCACCTTGGCCCACGAACGATCGCCGCCGTCTCACGCCGCGTCATCGGCGTGACCCAAGTCACCACGCTCGCGATGGCCGCCACGGCCGTGGGCGCGCTTCCGCTCTTCGCGCAGGCTCGGCCGGTGCCCGCGGGCGAGCGGCGGCCACCGGAGCGCGTCAGGCCTGTCGGCTCGCTCGTCACCCGCTCCGACCTGGCCGGTCTCACGCCGGACACCGTCTCTGTCTTCGACCCCGCGGCGTTCAAGGCGCTGCGCTACCGAATGGTTGGCCCGGCCCGCGGCGGGCGAGTGACCGCGGTGACGGGCGTGCCGCAGCAGCCGCACACGTTCTACATGGGCGCGACCGGTGGCGGCGTCTGGAAGACGACCGACGGCGGGATCACGTGGGTCAACGTCTCCGACCCGTACTTCGAGGTGGGATCGATCGGCTCGATCGACGTCGCGGACAGCGACCCGAACATCGTCTACGTCGGCACGGGATCAGAAGGACTCCGGAGCAACGTCTCGATCGGCAAGGGCGTGTACAAGTCGACCGACGCGGGACGCACGTGGACGCACGTCGGGCTGCGCGAGACGGGGCAGATCGGCGCTGTCGTGATCCACCCGACGAATCCGGAGATCGCGTACGTCGCCGCCCTCGGCGACCCGTTCCGTCCGACCAACGAGCGCGGCGTGTACCGCACGCGGGACGGCGGGCGCACCTGGCAGCGCGTGCTCTACGTCAGCGACTCGACGGGAGCCGTCGACATCGAACTTCAACCTGGGAACCCCAGCGTCGTCTACGCGACGATGTGGCGCGCGGAGCGGAAGCCGTGGACGATCATCAGTGGCGCGCGCGAGGGTGGCATTTACAAGAGCACCGACGGCGGAGACGACTGGCGGAAGCTGACGAACGGGCTTCCCAATCAGCTCGTCGGAAAGAGCGACCTCGCCGTCTCACCGGCGATGCCGAACCGGCTCTACGTGCTGATCGAGGCGAAGCCGGGCGGCGGGTTGTACCGCTCGGATGACGCGGGCGAGAGCTTCTCGGCGGTCAACACGACGACGCCGGGCTTGATCACACGCCCGTTCTACTACACGAATGTCGACGCGGACCCGCTGGACGCCGACGTCGTCTACGTCGGCACCGAGGCGTTCTACAAGTCGACCGACGGCGGCCGCACCTTCCGCACGATGCGCACCCCGCACGGCGACAACCACGACCTCTGGATCAACCCGAACAACTCGAATGTCATGATCCAGTCGAACGACGGCGGCGCGAACGTGTCACTGGACGCCGGCCGCACCTGGTCGACGCAGTACAACCAGCCGACCGCCGAGCTATACCAGGTCTACGTCGACAACCAGTACCCGTATCGCCTGTACGGGGCGCAGCAGGACAACTCGACGCTCATCCTGCCGAGCCGCCCGCTGACGGCGAGTCCGCCCGATGACCCAATGCAGCAATGGCGCCAGGGCCCGGGCTGTGAGACCGGTCCCATCATCCCTCACGCCACCAATCCGGACACCGTCTATGGCTCCTGTAAAGGACAGTACAGCCGGATGTCGCTGCGCACCGGCCAGGAGAAGCAGTACTGGGTCGGCGCGCAGTCGCTGTACGGGAACCCGGGGAAGGACCTCATCTACCGGTTCCAGCGCGTCTCGCCGATGGAGATCTCGCCGCACGACGCGACGACGCTCTACTACGGCTCGCAGCACGTGCATCGCACGCGCGACGAAGGGGTCACGTGGGAGCGCATCAGTCCCGATCTCACCGCGAACGAGCCGCAGTACCAGCAGCGCGTCTCCGGCGAGCCGATCACCATCGACGTCACGGGCGAGGAGTTCTACAGCACGCTCTACGCGATCCGCGAGTCGCCGCTCGAGCGGGGCGTGATCTGGACGGGCGCGAACGACGGCCCGTTCCACCTCTCGCGCGATAACGGCCGGACGTGGACGAACGTCACGCCTCGCGGATTGCCGCCCGGGGGACGCGTGCAGAACATCGAGCCGTCACCCAACCGCCGCGGCTCGGCGTACTACGCGGTGCACCGCTACCTTCTCGGCGACTGGCGGCCGTACATCTATCGTACGAACGACTACGGCCGGACGTGGACGCTCCTCACGCCGGGCACCAACGGCATCCCGGCCGATCACCCGACGCGCGTCGTGCGCGAGGACCCCGACCGGCCCGGGCTCCTCTACGCCGGCACAGAGTTCGGCGTGTTCGTCTCGTTCGACGACGGCCAGCGGTGGCACTCACTCCAGCTCAACCTGCCGCGCACGCCGGTCACCGACATGAAGGTGCACCGCAAGGACCTCGTGCTCTCTACGCAGGGCCGGTCGTTCTGGATCCTCGACGACTTGACGCCGCTGCACCAGGTTGGCGACCGGGTGCTGGCGGCACGGGCCCACCTGTTCCGTCCCCGCACTGCGTACCGCATGCGTTATTCGACGCGGTTCGGCGGCGCGGAGTCGGAGCGGCCGGCAGCGCCTGACGAGCCGCAGTATCCGCCGCCCGGCGCGGTGATCGACTACTGGCTCCGCGGTGACGCCCAGGGACCGGTCGCGCTCGAGATTCTCGACCCGACCGGGAAGGTGATTCGTAGCTTCTCGAGCGAGGCGCCCGCCCCGGCCACGTCGCGCGCCGCGCAGGACTCCGCGGCGACGCGGCAGGAGGAAGAGCCCGGGATGCGCGCACCAACACCGGAGCGTCTTGGCGCGGCGAAGCTGCCCGTCGGCCCGGGACTCAATCGATTCACCTGGGACTTCGCCTACGCGGGTCCGTGGGACGCGAATGCGCAGCGTAGTGGGCGCAACGGCCCGCTCGCGGCGCCGGGTGCGTACACCGTGCGCGTGACGAGCGGCGACTGGACTGCGACTCAGCCCCTCGAGGTCCGAATGGACCCGCGCCTCGCGCGCGACGGCGTGACGCTCGCCCAGCTGCGCGAGCAGCTCGAGCACAATCTCCGCGTTCGCGACCTGGTGAGCGAGGTGAACCTCGCCGTCGCGCGGCTACAACGAGCGAAACGCCGTCTGCAAGCGACGACGGGGAACGCCGCCGCGGCCGACACGCTCCAACGCTTGACGGCACTCGAGGCGAAGCTCGTCACGCCGCCCATCCGCTACAGTCAGCCCGCCCTCCAGGCGCACATCGCGTATCTGTACGGTCTCACCACTCGCGCGGACCAGGAGATAGGGCAAGACGCGGTGGAGCGGCTCCGTGTGTTGAAGCGGGAGTTGGATGCGCGGTTGGCGGAGTTGAGGGGGATTCTAGGGGCGGGCGGGAGATAGCGGGGCTTGAGAGTTTGTCGGCTTGTGGGCTTGTGGGCTTTTGAGCGGGCGTTGTTAGGAAGCTCCTCGGCATAAGAAAGGGTCCCCAGTCGGGGACCCTTTCCTCTCAAGCTCTCAAGCCCACAAGCTCACAAGCTTGTTCTCTACGGCACTCGACGCTTCTTCACGTCCACCGTATGTCCGATAATTCCGCCGAGCACACCGCCGGCGGCGGCGCCGATGACGGCGCCTTTGACCTTGTTCTTGCTGGTCGCGGCGCCAATGACCGCGCCCGCGGCCGCGCCGATCGCAGCGTCGCGCCTGGTGTTCCGCTCGACGACCACTCGCCCCTCGCTGCGCGTGCCGACGTCGACGTCACCGGCCGAGGCCGTGCTCGTGCGGCCGCTGCTCGTCGAGCGGCGGCGCGTGGATGTCGGCGTCGTGCGCGTACCGCGGCGCGCGGGGCTCGACGCCGTCCGACGGCTCGAGGTCGCCGAGCTGGCCGTCCGTCGGGCCGGCGCGGGAGCGGCCACCGGTGCGGGCTCCTCCTGCGTGGCCGGCGCCGTCTCGAACGCCGACACGCTATCGAGGCTCTGATAGGGGCGCGCCTGCGTAGCGAGGTTCAGGTCGCGCGACAAAGCCGTGTCGCTGGCAAGTGTGCTCGCATTCTGCCCTCGGTCACAGGCCGCGAGACCCGCCATCGCGAGCCCGATCATGATCGCATTGAGTTTCCGCATCGCTCCCTCCCGTTGCTTCGCTCGTACCCCGCATTCCGCCGTTTGTTTGCGAGCACTGCCGTTCGCTCGAGGAAGCTAGGAAGGGCAGGGGACATGCCAAACGGCCCTGCGCGACTCGTCTTCGGCCGGACTCGGCGGACGATCGTAACTGTTCTGGCTGCAATGACTTCCAGAATGTAACAATCCTCGTCGAGTCCGTTACGAGGACCTCCAAGCGGGCCTGGATGTACTAGATTTCACCTCCGCCAAACGTATGCATATGGACCCTGTTGAGCTCGGTTCATATGCGTTCGTGCTTCGCGGCGAAGGGCCCGCTATCTGTGGGCCAAGTAACAGGTTCGGAAGGGATAGCGATCGGAAGGCCGAGCTCCATGTAGCGAACTCTAGTGTTCACAGTGCTCTCGACGAGCACCAGAGATTACGGATCGGGCGATGATCAAGAGACGTAACATTCTGGCATTGCTGCTGGCCGGCGGTCTGGTCAGTTGCGGGGAGACGCCCGGCATTCGGGACGTTTCGCCGAGCTCGGCCGTGGACATGCTGGCCGGCGTCGTCGAGAACGTCGCGAGCGCCGTGACGGGGAAGGGTCACCTCGGCTTCGACACCGGGATCTATCCGGGCGACGAGACGATGCGTGTGTGGCGCGCGACCGCACCGTACAAGTGGGTCGGCTATTACCTCCCGGCTCCCTGCCACAAGGACGACTCCTGGGCCGGCAAGCGTGCCCAGCTCACCGACATGGGCTGGGGGCTCGCGGTCATCTACGTCGGTCAGCAAACGTGGTCGGGCGTCCCCGCCAAGCACTCGACGGTCTACCGCACGACGTACAAGACCAAGACGGTCACCAAGTACGTCAGCAAGCGCGTGAAGACCTACGTCAAGAAGAATGGCAAGCGCGTGCCGAAGTACGTGACGAAGCGTGTGCCGACCCGGGTCAAGCAGCGGGTTCCAGTCCGCACGCCGGTGCGCGTCGCGTTCGAGGAGTCGAAGCACGGACTCATGAGCTGCCAGCGGAACCTCGTCACGCAGTCGCGTGGCGCGCTCGAGGCGGCTGACGCGATCGCGAAGACCGCCGGCGAGGGCTTCCCGCGCGGCACGGTGATCTTCCTCGACATCGAGCGGATGGATGTGACGCCGAAGGCGATGCGTGACTACTACAAGGAGTGGGTCGCGCGCGTGCTCGCGGACGGACGCTTCGTGCCGGGGATCTACGCGCACACGCACAACGCCTCGCTCATCTACCGGGACGTGAAGGCGGTCTACGCGGGTGCTGGTCGAACCGAGGAGCCGCCGTTCTGGATCGCCGGCGGGCGCAACTTCGCGCCGACGAAGGCGCCGAAGGAGATCGGGCACGCGTTCGCGGCCGTGTGGCAGGGCGTGCTCGACGTCGTCCAGGAGTGGAACGGCCACAAGGTCAAGATCGATGTCAACGTCGCTGAGACGCCGTCGCCGTCGCTGCACCGGGTCGAGGCGGACTAGACCAGACTAGACCGACTGCGGACTGCGGACTGCGGACTGCGGACTAGAACCCTCGGGATGCTCCTAAAGCGCTAGAAGCGTCCCGAGGCCGTGAGTCCGCAGTTCGCAATCCGCAGTCGTTTTTCGGTACGGTTCTTCCGTCGACTGCGGCGCGTGACTAATCCACTACGCTTCGCATTGCTGCTCGTGCTCGCCTCGGGTTGCGCGCGGGTCGCGACGACACGCCCTCGGCCGGTAACGCAGAGCTTCGCCGGTTTCGACGTCGCCATTTATCCGGGCGAGGCCGCGATGCGCGCGTGGCTGCGGCCGAACTCGCCCTACTACTGGGTCGGCTACTACCTCCCCGCGCCCTGCCACCGCGACACGTCGTGGGCCGGTAAGCGCGCGACCCTCGCCGGGATGGGTTGGGGACTCGCGGTGCTCTACGTCGGTCAGCAGGCGTGGGAAGGCGTCCCCGAACGGGTCGCGGCGGCAGACACCGCGCGTCCGGCGGGAGACACGGCGGGCGCCGCGGCGGGCGTGCAACGCAACATCGTGTGTTCGCGCACGCTGCTCACCGCGGCGCAGGGATTAGCCGAGGCGAACGACGCCATCACCAAAGCATCCGCCGACGGCTTCCCGCGCGGCACGCACATCTTCCTCGACATCGAGCGGATGACGACGATCCCGCAGGCGATGCGGGACTACTACCGCGCGTGGGTGGCGCGCGTGCTGGCCGACGGGCGTTTCCGTCCCGCGATCTACGCGCACCAGCGCAACGCGGCCGAAATTTACGGGGACGTTCGCGCGACATTCGACGCGGCCGGCGTCCGCGACGAGCCGTCATTTTGGGTGTCGAGCCCCGCAGCGGCCACCCTGACCAGCTCGCCGTCCGAGGTCGGCTTCCGTTTCGCGCGTGTTTGGCAGCACGCGCTCGATGCGTCGCAGACGTTCAACGGCGTCACGTTGCGGCGAATCGACGCGAACGTCTCCGACAGCCCGTCGCCGTCGGCGGCAGGGCCTGTCATCGCGAACTCAGGGCAGAGCGCGGCACGCGGGCCCGCGGGAGCGCCGCCTGGGCTGGTGACGGTCTCGCCGTGACGGGCCGCCGGCGCCCCACGCAGCACGCACGCGGACGATGCGACACGGATTGATGTACCAGGGTGGGTTCGAGCAGAACTTCGCGACGCTCGAGCCTGGCGCGCGCACCTTCCGCACGTCGGACGGCGCGGAGCAGTCGATTCCCGACTGGCCGGAGACAGTCGACGGTGTACGCTTCGGCTACATGGAGCGTCGCGGTCGGAAGTTCCTGCTCGTGCGTCTCCAATTCGATGAGCACGACGTCGTCCTCCGCACGCCGGTGGCGCTCGACCGGATGCGGCACATGGGCAACCAGCGCTTCGCCCCGCGGCCGATCCTGCTGACCGACGCCAACGCGTCAGCGCTGCTCGACGACGTGATCGAGTGCAACCCCGAGCAGAGCACCGAGATCGCACTGTTGATCAACCGCGTGAACCAGGTGAGGCGTGGTCGGGTAGTGTCGTCGTAGGGCTCGGGCTGCGAGGGCGGAGGGGCGAGGGCGTTTCGGGGAAACAGCGTGGCCGCGGATGACGCGGATGACGCGGAAACGCGCTGATCGCTCCGTGGGACGGTCCGGCCTCCGCTCGCTGGCCCCTGGAAGACCTTTGCTACACCCCCGGGACGCCACGAGGCACCCTCCCTGTCATCCCGCAGGAGCGAGCGAAGCGAGCGAGTGTCGGGATCTACTTTACGTGCCCTGTGGGTAGCCACGCTGCAGTGGAAGTAGATCCCGACACTCGCGGCCGCATGCGGCGGCGCTCCTGCGGGATGACAGGGACGGGGCGAGGGTGGCTCCCCGCGGGTGTAGCCGAGGCATCGTCCGGGCTCGTGGCGGCGCGGAGCCTGGAGCGCAGAGGGGCGATCCGCGCTCTTCCGCGTCATCCGCGTCATCCGCGGCCGCGCCGTTCGCGAACGACGCCCTCGCCCTTCCGCCGTCGCTTCCCTACCGCTTCGGCAGATCGGGACAGTTCTCTCGCCGCCGGGTGTCGGTCAATCCGAAGATGCGCCAGCCTGCGGGGCGGCGAACCATCTGGAAGGCATCGACTCCGCAGTGGTTCTTTCGGTCGCCGATGTAGAAGGTGTAATCGACCCACGCGACCGCGTAGGGACCGTCGATGAGGACGCGCTCGTTGGCGATTCGCTCGTCATAGACTTCCGCGTGCGGCGTGCCGATCGCGCGCAAGAACATGCCGAGCGAGTCGTCGGAGACGGTGAGTGCGCCCTGACGGACGCCGACGCTCTGGAGGCGCGCCCCGGGCTCGAAAAGCGCCCGCGCCGCGCTGCTGTCCTGCGCGCGCATCGCGTCGAACAGACGCTGGACGACGTCGACCACCTCGCGCTCGCGAGCACCAAGTGTGGCGGTCTGCGACCGAGAGCTCGCGGCAACGGTTGCCGATGACGAGGCGCTACTGCGCGGCGCCGGCACCGTACAGGCGGCGGCGAGCAAAGCTGTGGCGGCGAGAGGTGCGCAACGCATTAGCTGAGGCGTGAAGGCGTCGGAGAGAACGTGACGGCGACGCCCCGTGCTGTCCAGCGTCCGTCGCGGGGGCTTACAGTTTCCGAACCGCGGCTCACCAGTCGCCGCGCTCCTCGCCACGCCGGTACGCGCGCAGCAGCGTGAAGACGATTCCGGTATTGCCGACGATCACCCCGGAGTAGAACGCGAGCCTCGCGTAGCGGTCGTCGGTCGTATGCATCGACCAGCCGAGCAGGTAGAGACCGATCAGCATCCACATCACGCACAGCGCGCCCGTGCGGACCATGTCGCGTCGTCGGACGCGCTCGGCCTCCAGCTCCGCGGCCTCTCGGGCCCGGGCCATCTCCTCGAGCAACTCTTTGCGAAGCGGCATGCGACCGGCCCGCGCGGTGGAATCGATCGACGAGTGGATCCGACCAAACAAATGCGCGCGTGCGGGCGGCCGTCAATAGATTACGCCCGAGATTTGCTCCGTCTGCTTCGCCCGCGCCGGCCCGGCACGGCGTTTCTCGATCACTGCTCGAGCACACGCATGGGATTGCCTTCGCCCCTCGGACTACGCTCCCCGGCGCCGTGCGTCGCGCCCGCCGCCCGCCCGGAGGGCAGCCGAGGGGACACCCGGGCGGCGCTGCGGGTCGCACTACTGCTCGTCGCGACGATGTTCGGCGGCTGCGGTGGCGACGACAGCGGCTGGGGGCGAGCGCTGGGCGGCGGCGGCGGCCGGAAGCGGATCGGCGTCGTACTCCCGAGTCGCGGCCTCCCGTACTACCAGGAGCTCGAGGCAGGAATGCGGGAGGCAGCGCGGCGAGAGCGTTACGAGCTCGTCGTCACCGACGCCGGAATGAATGGCGCGGCGCAGGGCACGCAGGCGGAAGGAGTGCTGCAGCAGCGCGTCGACGCAATCGTCATCGCGCCGGTCGATTCGCTGTCGAGCGTGCAGGCCATCACGCGCGCGAACGCCGCCAGGATTCCGGTGTTCACCGTCGGCCTGCGCCCCGCCGGTGGAAGGATCGTCTCGCACGTGCAGGCCGATCACGTGGGGGCGGGCCGCGTAGTCGCCGAGTACCTCGCGGCGTTCCTCGGCGGTCGGGGGGAAGTGGTGCTCGTTTCCCGATCCGGCGTGCCCGCGCTCGCCGAGCGCGAGCAGGGGTTCCGCGCGGCGATGCGCGCCCACCGTGGGATCG
>JBHELH010000319.1:0-7027 GCA_046263215.1 Gemmatimonadaceae bacterium
GACCGACGCGTTTCTTCTCCTCCGCGCCACGCAGCTCGGCGTGCCCGTGGCGCTCGCCCCCGTGCTCTGGGCGCTACTCCATGTGGTGAAGTCGCTGTCCAGCACGCCCGGCGGGACGCTGTCGGACCGGGCCGGCCGGAGTCCGACACTAATCGCCGGGTGGCTGCTCTACGCCGCGGTCTATGCCGGCTTCGCGCTGTCGTCGGAGGCCTGGCACGCGTGGACGCTTTTCGCGGTCTACGGCGTGTACTTCGGACTGACGGAGGGAACGGAGCGGGCACTCATCGCCGACATCGTGCCGCCGGAGCGTCGCGGCTCGGCGTATGGCTGGTACCACCTCGCGGTGGGCGTCGGCATGTTCCCCGCGTCGCTCCTCTTCGGAGTTCTCTGGGACAAGGCCGGCGCGCCGATTGCGTTCTTCGTCGGCGCGATGCTGGCGGTTGCGGCGGCGATCGGGCTGCAGGTCGCGCTGCGCGCGGCGCCGCCGCGTTGAACTTGCACAGCGCGGGTGACAAGCCGGTCGCTGACGTACGTGTCGCCGTTCACGAAGCTGTGGTTGAGGAGCGTGCGGCTCCCGTCCTGCTCGAGGACGAAGAGCACGGGCGCGGGTTCGGCCGGCTTCGCCTACCGGGCGATCGTCTCGTCGGGGTAGTAGAACCGCACGTGCCGGACGTACGGCTGCTGCGGGTTCGTCGTGCGGCCCGCAGAGTACGCCGCGCGCCCGTGCCCTCTTTACATTCCAGGGGTGCGCCAGAGACTAATCTTCCGGTTCGTCGCCCTCCTGTTCCTGTTCCCGGCCGGTCTCGCGGCGCCGGGGGCTGCTCTGGCGCACGGGGCGGCTCACCACCGGATACACCACGAGCAGTCGCATCACGCGGCGGGGGAGCCGAGTCAGGTCGGCGCCGACGGTTGGGCGAACGAGCTCACCGTATCCGGCACTCACCGCGCACGCGACTGCGAGCATGCTCGGTTCCACCGGCCGATTCGAACCCGCGTAGGCGCGCCCTCGTTTGCGTTGCTCGTGCCGCCTCCGGCGATGCCGGTCTCGTGGCCCCTGGGCGCCCGCTCTTCCCCCTCGGCCGGCCATGCCACCCCGCCGCGCGCCCATCTGAAAGCGGGGCCGCCTCCAACCCTTCGCGGTCCCCCCGTCCACTGAACTGCCGACCGGCGCTCCCTTAGCAAGCGTCGGTCAGCCGTCGTTGCTGCCTGCACACTTGAGCAGGCGCCACACGTGTCGGCAACGACGCTCCGCCACACAACCAGATTGCCCGCGTCGCACGTTTGGTTCGGTCGCTTCGGTGGCCGACGGCGCTCGTGGGCGCGGCTCTATCCCAGGACGGCACGTTGTCAGGAACAGGCATCTGCACCGTTTGCACTCACCCACGCCGAGAGCGCGCTCCGGAGGCCGCCGAGGCGCGGCTGGCTGAGAAGCGCGCCACGAAAGCTTGGAGTATCCGATCCCTCGGAGGCCACCCGTGGAGCACGCTGACATCCTGACCCCCGGCGCGATCGCGCTCCGGCTGGGCGTCGTGTTTCTGCTCGTCTTCGCGAACGGGTTCTTCGTCGCCGCCGAATTCGCCCTCGTCGGCGCGCGTCGGAGCAAGATCGACGCGATGGTCGCGCGCGGAGACTCGCGGGCGCGAACCGTCAGGTACGCGCTGACGCACCTCGACCGCTACATCTCGGGAACCCAACTCGGGATCACGCTGGCCTCGTTGGCGCTCGGCTGGCTTGGCGAGCCGGCATTGGCAGCCATGATCGACCGACTCTTCGCTGTCTTCGACGTCCAGATCGGCAGCGGCGCTGCCCACACGGGTGCCGCGATCACGATCGCGTTCCTGACCATCACCTTCCTGCACATCGTGCTCGGCGAGCTCGCCCCGAAGTCGCTCGCGCTCGTGGCCCCGGAAGGGGTGAGCCGGTGGGTGGCGCGGCCGCTCATCCTGTTCTCGCGGTTCATGTCGCCGTTCATCTGGCTGCTCAACGGGGCGGCGAATCTCCTCCTCCGCCCGTTCGGCATCCGCACGGTGTCCGAGGCGGGTCACGTGCACACGGCGGACGAGCTTCGCTTGCTCGTCGTCCAGGCACGGGAGCAGGGCACGATCGACCCGACCGACAGCGCGATGCTGGCTGGCGTCTTCGACTTCCATCAGAAGCGGGCCCGCGACGTCATGCGCCCGCGCACCAAGGTCGTCGGGCTGCCGGTCGACGCGACCGAAGGGGAGGTGCGGGAGCTCATCTACCAAGAGCGGTATTCGCGCTATCCGGTCTACGAAGACACACTGGACAACGTCGTGGGTATCTTCGTCGCGAAGGCCCTGCTGCTCTTCCGCGGCCCCGGACCGTTCGAGCTCCGGCGGGCGATGCGGGAGCCGCTGTTCGTCCCCGACTCGCGCCCCGCGGAGCGCGTCCTGGACGATCTGCGCAAGACGCGCGCGCAGATGGCGATCGTGCTCGACGAGTTCGGCGGCACGGCCGGCATCCTTACCCTCGAGGACCTGGTGGAGGAGGTGGTCGGCGACATCGCGGACGAGTACGACGTGCAGGCCCGCCAGTCCATCGAGATGGAGGGCGTGCTCGAGCTGGTCGGCTCGATGTCGCTCGTCGACGTCCGGTCGGACTTCGACATTCCGATTCCGGAGGGAAGCTGGACCACGCTCGGCGGCTACGTGTTCTCCCAGCTCGGGCGCGTTGCCTCTATAGGTGACCGCGTCCGCTTCCCTGGCGGGGAGCTGGAGGTGGTTGCGACCGACGGGCGCCGGGTCGCCGCCGTCCGGGTCCACCGCGCACGGGCCAATGTTGCATCGTGACCGCGACCGCCTCGATTCGACGCTAGCTCGCTGGGCTCGAAGGCCGGCGCGAACGCATATCTGGCAGTACGAGAGGTAACCGACATGCGGCGGACGTGCTAAGTTGGTCGAGTGGTGGCGCGCTTCCTCTCGTCCTCGCCGCGTCGCTTCTCTCCATCACACTCAACCCGCTGATCTTCGCGACGGTCGAGCCGATCGACCGCTGGCTCCGCGGCCATCCGTGGCTCCTCGACGTGCTCGAGCGGCCGCCGGGAGAGCTCGTGGAGCTCCCGGCCGGGATCGACGAGGCGGCGCTACGCGGCCACGTCGTGCTGATCGGCTACGGCCGAGTGGGCGGGATCATCGGTGAGGCGCTCGCCACCCACGGCATTCCGCACGTCGTCGTCGAGCGGGAGCGCGTCGTCGTGGAACGGCTCAGGAAGCGCGGCGTGCCGGCGGTCTACGGCGACGCCGCGCGTCCGGCGATCCTCGAGCATGTGCACCTCGAGACCGCGCGGCTCCTGATCGTCGCGGCGCCCGACCCCTATCACGCGCGACGGATCGTCGAGGTCACGCGCAAGGCGAACCCGGGGATCGACACCGTCGTCCGGACGCACAGCGACGCCGAGCGCCTGTACTTCGAGCGACTGGGCGTCGGGCGCGTCGTCATGGGCGAGCGGGAGCTCGCCTTCGGGATCGCGCACTACGCGCTGGTGCGCTACGGGCGCAGCGACGACGAGGCGGACGAAACGATCGAGGCCATCCGCCGTGGGGGCCGGCCGCAGGATCGGGTCGCCACCCTGCCGTCGCGCCGGCAGACGACGCCGACTCGCGGATAGCCGACACCACGGGAGCGCCCCAGCGTGCACGACGCCCACGACTTCCTGAGGACGCTGGCTGTCGTGCTGTGCGCGGCCGCCGTGACGACGGTCCTCTTCCAGCGGCTCAAGCAGCCGGTGGTCTTCGGCTATCTGTTCGCCGGGATGATCGTCGGGCCGCACGTTCCGATTCCGATCGTGGCCGACGTGGGGACGGTCCGGACGCTGGCGGAGATGGGGGTCATCCTCCTGCTGTTCGCGCTCGGCCTCGAGTTCAGCCTGAGGAAGTTGATCCGGGTCGGGCCGACGGCGGGAGTCGTAGCCGTCGCGCAGAGCGGGATCATGGTCTGGATCGGCTACCTGCTCGGCCGCGCGTTCGGATGGACGACCCTCGAGTGCGTCTTCGCGGGTGCGATCATCGCGATCTCGAGCACGACGATCATCGCCAAGGCCTTCGAGGAGCAGCGCGTTGCCGGGGCGTTCAAGGAGCTCGTGCTCGGTGTCCTCATCATCGAAGACCTGATCGGGATCTTCCTGATCGCGATCCTCACTGCTGTTTCCGCCGGTAGAGGGCTGTCGGCCGAGAGCCTGGCCGCGACGGGGATGCGGCTCGCGTTCTTCCTCGCCGCGCTGGTCGGCGTGGGATTACTCGTGATCCCGCGGACTGTGCGGGCGGTGGTCCGCATGAACCGGCCGGAGACGACACTCATCGCCAGCACGGGGATCTGCTTCGCCGCCGCGCTCCTGGCCCTCGCCTTCGGCTACTCAGTGGCACTCGGCGCGTTCATCGCCGGGTCGCTCGTCGCCGAGTCGGGGCACGAGAAGACCGTGGAGCGCCTCGTGCAGCCCGTGCGCGACGTCTTCGCCGCGATCTTCTTCGTCTCGGTCGGCATGCTCATCGACCCTACGCTCGTCGCTCAGCACTGGCTGCCGGTACTCACGTTCACCGCCGCGGTCGTCGGCGGCAAGGTCGTCGCCGTCACGGTGAGCTCGTTCCTGATCGGGTACACGCCCCGTACCGCTGTGCAGGCCGGAATGAGCCTCGGGCAGATCGGCGAGTTCTCCTTTATCATCGCCGGCGTCGGAGTCGCGACGGGCGCCACGCGGGACTTCCTCTACCCGGTGGCCGTCACCGTCTCGGCCATCACCACGCTGACGACGCCCTGGCTCATCCGATCGGCCGGCGGCGCGGCGTCCTACGTGGATCGCAAGCTGCCGCGCCCTATGCAGACGTTCGCCGCGCTCTACGGCTCCTGGATCGAGCGATTGCGCAGCGCGTGTGGGCGTGGACCAAAGCGCCCGCGCACCCGGCGGCTCGCCGGTTTGATCCTCATCGACGCCGCAGCAATCGTGGGCGTCGTCATCGGCACCGCGCTGGAGATGCAGCGGTTCGGGGCGGTGATCGCCGACTGGACCGGCCTCGCGCCCGAAGTCGCGCGCATCGCCGTCGTAGCCGGCGCAGGCGCCGTGGTCGTGCCGCTGCTGATCGGGCTCGTCCGCACCGCGCGGCAGCTCGGGCTCGCCCTCGCCTATTCCGCGTTGCCGCCGCCCGAACGCGGCGTGGATCTGAGCGCCGCGCCCCGGCGCACGCTCGCTACCACCCTTCAGCTCGCGACCGTGGTGGTGGCCGCGCTCGGCGTCGTCGTCGCGACCGAGCCCTTCTTCCCGCCGTTTCGCTCTGCGCTCGTGACCGGCGCGGTCCTCGGCGCGCTACTCCTGGTCTTGGGCGTGGCGTTCTGGCGGACCGCCGCCGACTTGCACGGACACGCGCGCGCCGGGGCCGAGATCATCCTCGCCGCGCTCGCGCAGCAGATGGCGACGGTCCCGCGCGACGCGGAGGCGGGAGGCGACGCCATGGAGCGCGTCCGCACGTTGCTTCCCGGCCTCGGCGACCCCGTGCCACTCCGAATCGACCCGGGGAGCCCAGTCGCTTCGCGCTCGCTCGGGGAGCTCGATTTTCGCGGGACCACGGGCGCGACCGTGCTCGCCATCCTCCGCGAGGGAGAGAAGGTAGTCATGCCGTCGGGCGGCGAGGTGCTGCGCGAGGGTGACGTGCTGGCAGTGACCGGCTCGCGCGACGCAGTGGAGAGTGCGAGGGCGTTCCTGTCGCCGTCGGGCCCTGCGGAGCCTCGCGTGGAGTAGGTGGGCCAGGAGTGCGTTGCACCACGACATTTGGACCGCGCGCCGGCCGCACAACTGGAACGAGACCAGTCTCGATTCCCTCCAGTGATGCCTCGGTCCTTCCCCGCGCTCTAACGCGGCGAAGGCGAGGTCCGGCCTCCAGTTCCTCACGATGCCGCAATCCAGTGCGCGCCGGGGGCGCATCGCCCGCCCGGCGTTCCAGCGGACGCCGGGCGCTGGCGCGGCGCATGTCAGTCCGCTCTTGGCGGCGCGCGGAAGAACTCCTCGATGCACCACGCGACAACGCGGTCCATGATCTCGTCCTCGGGGGACTGATGAACGGACTTCGAGTCGCGGTCGGCCCACGCCGTCCTCCTGAGCCCCGCGTCGGCGGCCAGCGTCTTGACGGCGACCAGCACGCGCTCCGGCGGGTAGCCGCGCGCCTTGAGGTCCCGCACGTAGGCGCAGACCGCGTCGCGCAGCTCCGCGGTGGGGGCGCGGGCTGCTCTCGCGGCCCGGACGACGGCGAGGACTAGGCCCTCGCTCGTCGTGAGCGACGGCGTGCTACGACTGCTCGGTATAGGCAGCTCGGGAGTCAGCATCGGCTTGACCCCGTGCAAGGCAGCGCCGCCAGGAGCGCCACGAACCATCGGGTCGCGGCTGGTGGGCGACTTCCGCGACGCTCTAGAGTAGCATCCGCGCCCGAAACGCGCCATAAGAATGACCGGCACGCCGTGCCCGGTGAGGACTCAACCGAGAGGCGGGTTCATTCCGCGCCGCCCCGTCGATGGTCAACAATGGCGATTTTCCTGCCAGGCACTGGCTGAGGGCCCGCAGCGCGTTCGCTACGCCGAAGCGCGAGTTGCTTGAGAGCCGAGCCCCGCGTCCCGTCATGTACGCGCCGCGGAGATCGTATCGCGCCGCGATGGCGTCACGGTCGCCGGCGCGCAGGTCCGGGGCGTACCCCGCCATGAACTCCCTCGCTTCGGCCTCGGTGGTCGCCGCGCGTTGTGGACCGGTCGCACACGCGCCGCTCACCAGGTAGAGCAACGCCGGCGCGACGTACCTGAACCCGCACATCGTTTCACCTCCGCCTAACAGCATCTCGCCCCCGGCTTGCTGTACCGCTCCTCCAGACGCGCGAGATAGAACTCGTCCCGTCCGAGCGGCTCGGCGCCCGGGTGATGCGATCGCACATGCGCGACATAACCGTCGTAGTCCGGCGCGCCGGCGACTCGACGGGCAAGCACGGCGAGGTAAGCAAGACGGCCCAGTAATCTCGACACTATTCACCTCACA
>JBHELH010000320.1:0-8951 GCA_046263215.1 Gemmatimonadaceae bacterium
GGACGCGGAACGGCTCTTCGGCGTCCGCAACGACCGGCTCCCGAACCGCGTTTCTATCAGCCCGCGTGTCGGTTTCTCGTGGGGCTACGGCGTCGCGCCGCAGATTGCCGGCTTCGAGGGGGCCGCGCGTGGCCCGCGCGCCGTCGTACGGGGCGGCATCGGCGTCTTCCAGAACACGCCGAACGCCGGGATGGTCGGCGCGGCGATCGAGAACACGGGGCTCCCGAGCGCCGTGCAGCAACTGACGTGTGTCGGACCCGCGACGCCGGTCCCCGACTGGGACGCCTACGCGGCCGACCCGTCGCTCATCCCCGACCGCTGCGCCGACGGCACGACCGGGACGGTCTTCGCGAACAGCGCGCCCAACATCACGCTCTTCGCGCGCGACTACGCGGCGCCGCGGAGCGTCCGGTCCAACCTCCAGTGGAGCGGCCCGGTGCTCGGGAACCGGTTCAGCGCGCAGCTCGAGGGCACGTACTCGCTGAACCTCAACCAGCAGAGCACCGTCGACCTCAACTTCAACCCGACTGCGCGATTCGCTCTCGCGAACGAGGGCGAACGGCCGGTGTTCGTGCAACCGACGAGCATCGACCAGTCGACCGGCGCGATCGCGTCGCGGGACGCGCGCGTCTCGGAGCTGTACTCGCGGGTGAGCGAGCTGCGCTCCGACCTGCGCTCGGAGAGCCGGCAGGTCAGTCTGCGACTCTCGCCCATGCGATTCAGCACGAGCTTCAACTGGAGCGTGTCGTACGTCTACTCGAACGTGCGCGAGCGGGTGCGCGGCTTCAGCGGCAGCACGGCCGGTAACCCACTCGACGTCGAATGGGCGCGTTCGCCGTTCGACTCGCGGCACCAGATCGTCTACAACCTCGGCTACAACGTCCTCGACGCGGTTCGCGTGAACTGGTACGGGACCTTCCGGTCGGGGAATCCGTTCACGCCGATGGTGGCCGGCGACGTGAACGGCGACGGCTACTCGAACGACCGCGCGTTCGTCTTCGATCCCGCCGAAGCGGCCGCCGCCGACCCGGCGCTCGCCGCGGCGATGCAGTCACTCCTCGAGAACGGCTCGCGCGCGGCGCGGGACTGCCTGCGCCGGCAGCTCGGCATGCTGGCGGCACGCAATAGTTGCGAAGGGCCGTGGACCTCGACGGCGTCGCTGTCCGTGTCGTTCAATCCGCTCAAGGTCCGCATGCCGCAGCGGGCGACGCTCTCCTTCCAGATCTCGAACCCGCTCGGCGCCGCCGACCTGCTGCTGCATGGGTCGAAGAACCTGCGCGGGTGGGGACAGCAGGTCTTCCCCGACCAGTCGCTGCTCTACGTGCGCGGCTTCGACGCGCAGGCACAGCGCTTTCGCTACGAGGTGAACCAGCGCTTCGGCGCGACGAGCCCGGCGTTCAGTGCGTTCCGGACGCCGGTGACGCTCACGGCGATGCTGCGTTTCGACGTCGGACCGACGCGGGAGCGCCAGATGCTCGAGCAGCAGCTCGACCGCGGGCGGCGCAAAGAGGGGACGAAGCTCCCCGAGCCGATGCTCAAGATGATGCTCGGGCAGGGCGGGCTCCCGAACCCGATGGCGCAGATCCTCCGTCAGCAGGACACGCTCAAGCTCACCGGCCCGCAGGCCGATAGCATCGCGACGCTCAACCGCTGGTACACGATCCGTGTCGACTCGATCTGGTCGCCGGTCGCCAAGTACCTCGCCGAGCTACCCGACCGCTACGACGACGACGAGGCGTACGAGCGCTACATCCGGGCGCGGCGCGCGACGGTGGATCTGTTGTCGAGGCTCGGGCCTCAGATCAAACGCCTGCTGACGGCCGAGCAGCGCCGCAAGCTGCCGCCCTTTGTCGCCAGCTACCTCGAGCCGCGCTACCTCGCGTCGATCCGCTCCGGCACCGCGAGCTTCACCGGGGGGATGATGGGGCCGATGGCGGGTGGCGGGCCGGTGATGGCAGGGATGCCGGCGGGTGGCGGGAATGTAACGATCATCAGACACTAGAGGACTGCGCTCGAATTCACCTCCACTCGCCCTACCACGATGCGACTCTTCACGATTCTGCCGTTCGGCGTCACACTGAGCGTCGTTCCCGCCGCCGCCCAGCAGTCCCGTCCCCCGATCCGCCAGCTCGGCCCTGTCGTCGCGAAGGCGAATGAGACTTTCGTCAACATCGGGCTGGGCGTTCGCGCGCTGTCCGGGGGCCGCGTGCTCGTCAACGACGCGCCGCGGCGACGCGTGCTGCTGTTCGACTCCACGCTCACGAGCTTCACCGTCGTCGCCGACAGCACGGCGGCCACCGGGAATGCGTACAGTGGGCGGTTCGCGGGGCTGATCGCCTACCGCGGCGACTCGACGCTCTTCGTCGACCCGACGTCGCTGTCGATGCTCGTGATCGACCCGGCGGGCAAGGTCGGACGCGTGATGTCGGTGCCGCGCGCGGACGACGTGGGCTCGCTGGTCGGCGGGCCGATCGGCGGCTCGGTGGGCTTCGACGCGTCGGGGCGGCTGGTGTACCGCGCGTTCCGTCCGCCGCGGCCGACCAGATCGCCGGAGGGTCACATGGTGCCTCCGGAGATTCCCGACACGGCGCCGATCGTGCGCGTCGATCTCGCCACGCGACAGATGGACACGGTCGGCTTCATCAAGACGCAGCGGCCGAACATGCAGATGTCGCGCGACGCGGATGGCCGGATGTCGATGAGCATGACGTTGAATCCGTTGCCGGTCGTCGACGAGTGGGCGATCCTCGCCGACGGGTCGATCGCGTTTGTGCGCGGCCGCGACTACCACGTCGACTGGGTGAACCCGGACGGCACGAGGAGCTCGTCGCCGAAGCTGCCCTTCGAGTGGCAGCGGCTGTCCGACGAGGACAAGGTCGCGTTCATCGATTCCGTGAAGGCGGCGCGAGAGCGGATGGGCGCGGCGGGCGGAGCGCCGCAGATCTTCGTATCGGGCGGCCCTGCGCCCGCCGGGAGCGCGGCGCCCGCGCCGGGCGCGGGGGACCGGGTTGCCGTGACGATCGTTCAGGGTGGCTCGCCGCCAGCCGGCGGTGCGCAGCGGGGTGGCGATGCGCCAAGGGGCCCCCGCGACGGACCGGCGCCGCGCGTGAATTTCGTCTCGCCGAGTGAGCTCCCTGACTACAAGCCGCCATTCTTCGCCGGCTCGGTGCGCGCCGATGCCGACGGCAACCTCTGGATCCGTACGATCCCGACGAAAGCGATCTCCGGCGGGCCCGTGTACGACGTCGTGAACCGGCAGGGCGGACTAGTCGACCGCGTTCAGGTCCCTGCGGGGCGCACGATCGTCGGCTTCGGCCCGGGCGGTGTCGTATACATGGTATACCGAGACGGGGACGCGACGTATCTGGAGCGGGCGCGCGTGAGGTAGCGCGTCTAGGCTTCCCTCAATACCACCAGCGGATCGATTCTCGTCGCCCGCCACGCCGGCATCCATGCGGCGAGAGCGGCGACCAACGCGAGCAGGCTCGCGACCCCGGCATAGGTGATCGGATCGGTCGGCGACACCTCGTAGAGGAGTGTGCCGAGCAGTCGCGTCAGCGCGAGCGCGCCGCCCGTGCCGATGATGACGCCGAGCGCCGTGAGCCCGAGCGCCTGGCCGAGCACCGCACGCATCACCTGCCTGGCGCCGGCGCCGAGCGCGAGGCGGATGCCGATCTCGCGCCGGCGCTGGGCGACGGCATAGGAGAGCACCCCGTACATGCCGACGGTCCCGAGGAACAGCGCGAGCGCGGCGAAGGTTGTGAGCAGTGTCGTCGCGAAGCGGCGGCGCGCCGTGCTCTCGCCGTACAGGTCGTCGACAGTGGCAACCTCGTGGATTGCGAGGCGACGGTCGAGCTCCCACACCGCGGTCTGAACCGCCGGCGCGAGCGAGCGTGGGTCGCGCCCCGAGTCGGCGCGTACCATGAGCGTCATCCAGGCCAGCCAGTGCCACTCCTTCTGCGCGTGCGGAATGTAGACCGCCGGGGCCGGCGGCAGATCGGGGCTCACCATGCGCGTGTCGCCGACGACGCCGACGATCTGGAGCCACGGCCCCTCGGGGCCGGCGAAGCTGATCCGGCGGCCGAGCGGGGCCTCGGTTGGCCAGTGCAGACGGGCGAGCGCGCGGTTGACGATGGCGACGGCCGGCGCGCCCGCGCGATCGCGATCGTCGAACGCACGGCCGCGCACGAGCGGCACGCCGAGGACGCGGAAGTACTCCGGGGTGACCACGTGCAACACTTGCGGCGCCTCGCGGCCGCTCGGGCTCGCGGCGCGGCGGCCCTCGATAGCGAAGCTGAAGGTCATGTTGGCCCCAGTGGCCGGCGGCTCCGACGTCGCGGCGACGCCAGCGACGCCCGGAATCGCGCGCACGCGCTCGAGCAGGAGGCCGTAGAACGCGACATGCTTGGGCGTGCTGTCGTACCGCACGCGCGGCAGGTCGAGCGACACCGTGAGGAGCCCATCAGCGCGGAAGCCGTGGTCGACCTCGCTCAGGCGCCGCGCCGACCGCAGCAGGAGTCCCGCGCCGATGAGCAGAACGAGCGAGAGCGCAACCTCGGCGACGAGGAGCGCGCTCCGGAGTCGCGCGTGACGTAGGCCAGCGGCGCTGCCCTGCGACGCGCGCAGCGTCGCTTGGAGGTCGGCACGCGCGAGACGCAATGCGGGCGCAAGCGCGAACAGCGCCGTGCTGAAGAGCGTAGCGGCGGCGGCGAAGCCGAGCACCGTCGGGTCGATGCGGACGTCGTCGAGGAGCGGGATGTTGCCCGGCGCGAGCGCGATCAACCCCCGAAGGACCGGCGGCGCGATCGCGAGACCGAGCAGGCCGCCGGCGGTCGCCAGCACGAGGCCCTCGGTGAGGAGCTGCCGCACGAGTCGCCCGCGCTCGGCCCCCAGTGCACCGCGGACCGCCATCTCGCGCTCCCGCGTGGCGGCGCGTGCGAGCAAGAGGTTGGCGATATTCGCGCACGCGATGAGCAGAATGAGTCCCACACCGCCGAGGAGCACGAGCAGGAGCGGCCGCACCGCGGCGACCAGGTCGCCGTGCAGGGAAACGACGTTGACGCCCCAGCCGGCCATGGCCTCCGGGTATTGGCGGGCGAGCGCCGCGGCCAACGTGCTCATTTCCGCTTGGGCGCCCGCGATCGTCGCGCCCGACGCGAGGCGGCCGACGACGAACAGGTTGTGGCCACGCCGCTGTGTCGGATTCAGCAGACCCGGCGGGACCGGCCGCCAAAGCTCGATCTCCTCCGACGGAAAGTCGAAGTGCGGCGGCATGACACCGACGACTGTATGCGGTCGCTCGTCGAGAACGATCCGGCGGCCGATGACCCGCCGGTCCGCTCCGAAGTGGGTACGCCAGAGGCCGTCACTCAGCAGCACCACGTCCGCCGCGCGGGCCTCCTCGTCGCCGAACAGGCGCCCGACCATCGGCACGACACCGATCGCGGCGAGCAGCGACGGTGTGACCCCTGTGGTCATCACTCGCCGCGGCTCGCCCTCGCCCGCCAATGCGATCCCGTGCGACCAGGTGTGGGCACCCAAGGCGGCGAACGACTTCGCCCGCGCACGCCAGTCGAGGTAGTTACCCGGGGACACGACGTTGCGCTGAGCACCTTGCGGGGTCGTCTCCCATAAACGAACCAGCCGCTCCGGCTCGTGATACGGGAGCGGCCGCAGGAGCACGGCGTTCACGAGACTGAAGATCGCCGCGTTGGCGCCGATCCCGAGCGCGAGCGTGACGACGGCCGCCGCCGCGAACCCCGGACTCCGGCGCAGCACGCGCACCGCGTAGCGCAGGTCCTGCCGCGCCGAGTCGACGTACTCGGCCGCCCGCCGCCGCTGCTGCTGCCGCTTCCCGATCTCGCGGCAGAGCTGCTTCGCCCGCTCCATGTCGCCGAACTCCGCGACCGCCCGCGCACGCGCCGCGTCCGGCGTCACACCCTGCGCGACGTACTCGGCCGCCCGCGCCTCGATGTGAAACTCGATCTCGTCGTCAACGTCGGAGACGACGCTCGGTCCGAAGAACCGAGTGTAGCGGCGCCACACTGGCTCACCTGCCATTTCGCGGCTCCTCTTCAACTGCTGCAGTCGTCACGCCGTCGCCGCCATCACTTTCCCGACCGTCTTCACGTACCTCGTCCAGCTCTCCGCCTCCGTCCTGAGCGCGCGCCGGCCGGCGGCGGTGAGGCGGTAGTACTTGGCGCGGCGGTTGTTCTCGGAGAGACCCCATTCGCTCTCGATGACGCCACGCGCTTCCATGCGGTGGAGTGCGGGGTAGAGCGCCGCGTCCTCGATGCGGAGCTCGCCCTCGGTCACCCGTCGCAGCCAGCCGAGGATCGCGTAGCCGTGCATCGGGCCCCAGCTGAGCGTCTTCAGCACCAGCATGTCGAGCGTGCCCTGGAGGATGTCGACTTCGTCGCGCGCCACGGCGGCGCCTCCACTAAAGCGTTTAGTGGACGATGGGACGGCTCCACTAAACTGTCAAGGGGAGACGTGGGAGGGTGAGAGGTGGAAGTGAGTGGAATGCTCCCTTCCCGCTGGCCGGACGCCGGCGCAGCTTTGGTCCCTTCGCAGCTCGCAGGTCACAGCTCCTCTGCCCACCCCATGGACCGCCGATCCTTGCTCCGCCACGGCGTCGCCGGCGCCGTCACAGCCGTCGCCGGGCCCGCGCTCCCGCGCGTCGTGCACGCGTCCGAGCCCGCCGCGCCTCTCCCCTCCCTCCTGCCTCTTCCCACGTTCGAGCTGGAGGAAGCGACGGTCGCCCAGCTTCAGGAGGGCATGCGCTCCGGCGCGTACACCGCCCGCTCGATCGCCGAGCGGTTTCTCGCGCGCATCGACGAGATCGACCGGCGCGGGCCGGCGGTCAACTCCGTCATCGAGGTCAACCCCGACGCGCTGGCGATCGCCGACGCCTGCGACCAGGAGCGCAGAGCCGGGCGCGTTCGCGGACCGCTCCACGGCATCCCGGTTCTTCTCAAGGACAACGTCGACACGGCCGACCGGATGCGCACGAGCGCCGGCTCACTCGCGCTCGCCGAGTCGATCGCGCCGCGCGACGCGTTCCTCGTCCAGCGCCTGCGCGACGCCGGCGCGGTGATCCTCGGCAAGACCAATCTGAGCGAGTGGGCGAACTTCCGTTCCACGCACTCCACGAGCGGCTGGAGCGCGCGCGGCGGTCAGACCAAGAACCCGTACGCCCTCGACCGCAATCCCTGCGGCTCCAGCTCCGGATCCGCTGTCGCCGTCTCGGCCAACCTCGCGCCGCTCGCCGTCGGGACGGAGACGGACGGGTCGATCGTCTGCCCCGCCTCGGCGTGCGGCATCGTCGGCATCAAGCCGACACTCGGCCTCGTGAGCCGCTCGGGCGTGATCCCGATCGCGCACAGTCAGGACACGGCGGGTCCGATGGCGCGCACGGTGGCCGACGCGGCGGCGCTGCTCGGCGCGCTCGCCGGTGCGGACCCGCGCGACGTCGCGGGTACCCACGCAGCGGGTGGGGGCGCGAGCGGCGGGCGGGTGCAGGCCGACTACACGCGATTCCTTGACGCCGCAGGGCTGCGCGGCGCGCGCATCGGCGTGGCGCGGAACTTCTTCGGGTTCAGCGATGCCGTCGACCGCGTGGTGGGCGAGGCGGTCGCGGCGATGCGGAGTGCGGGCGCGGTGCTCGTCGACCCGGCGGACATTCCGACCAAGGGCAGGTTCGACGACTCGGAGTTCGAAGTGCTGCTCTACGAGTTCAAGACCGACGTGAACGTCTACCTCGCGGGACTCGGCGCGCGCGCACCCAATCGGTCGCTGGCGGACCTGATCGCCTTCAACGAGCGCAATCGCGACCGCGAGATGCCGTTCTTCGGACAGGAGATCTTCGTCATGGCGCAGAAGAAGGGCCCGCTCACGACGAGGGCGTACCGACTCGCGCTGGCGAAGAACCACCGGCTCTCCCGCACGCTGGGGATCGACGCCGTTCTCGCGAAGCACCGCCTCGACGCGATCGTCGCGCCAACGGGCAGCCCCGCGTGGCCGACGGACCTCCTCAATGGCGACCACTTCACCGGCGGCAGCTCGACGATGGCCGCCGTCGCCGGCTACCCAAGCATCACGATCCCGGCGGGGTTCGTCCGTGGCCTGCCGGTAGGAATCTCGTTCTTCGCCTCCGCGTACAGCGAGCCGACCCTCATCAAGCTCGCGTACGCGCTCGAGCAGGCGCTGAAGGCGAGGGCGGCGCCGCGCTTCCTGCCGACGCTGGACCTCCGGAGTTGAGCTGCGATGCCAAAGGAGGACTGGTTCGACTGGATCCTCGGCGCGGGCTTCCACCTGCGAGCCTTTCGCGAGTCACGGCCGAGCGAGGAGGCGCTCCGCGAGCGGCCGGATCTCGAGGACGCGGCGAAGGTGCCGTACTACGTGATCTTCGATCTCGTGCGCGCTTGACCGCGGCGCGGAAGCGGCGGCATAGTGACGGCAACGGGCTATATCTGGAGGGCCCATGCGCCGCTTCGCGTCCGTCACACTGGCTCTCCTGCTCGCGGCCGGCATCCACGTCGACTGGCACCTCGCCCGCCCGCTGCACCACCGGCTGAGCCTGGACTGGGAGTACCATTGGGTCTTCGCGGCGCTACTGTTCGCCGGCGTCGCGTCGCTGGTCGCGGTCCGGTGGCCATTGGGCGAGCGGTGGCGCGCCGGAGCGTGGGTTCTCGTCTGCGGACTCGTCGGCGCGCAGGTCGTCGAGCCGGTGCTCACGTTAGCGTTCTACGAGCAGCGTCTGGCGTACGTCGTAGAGCCGGAGCGCTGGGCGGTGTTCTTCGAATGTCTCGCGGCGGGGATTCCGGCGTACGCGGTGGCACTCTGGTGTGTCGGCCGGTGGCGGGTGCCGGCGCGGGTCGCCTAGCCTGTCATCCCGCGCGAGCGGAGCGAGTGTCGGGATCTAGCGCGCGTGTGCCGATGACAGACGTACT
>JBHELH010000321.1:0-3740 GCA_046263215.1 Gemmatimonadaceae bacterium
CGACCAGTACTCGCTCGGCATCGTCGCGTACGAGATGCTCACCGGGCGCGTCCCCTTCGAAGGGTCGCCGTTCACCGTAATGCAGGCGCATACCGAGAAGCCCGTCCCGCCGATCCGTCAGGCGCGCCCGGACTGTCCGCCAGAGCTCGAGGCGGCGCTGATCCGCATGCTCGCCAAGGACCCGGCCGAGCGCTGGCCGTCGATCCAGCACGCGCTGGCGGGGCTGGGCGCAACCGCGCTCCCCGACGGCGACCCGGCGCGCGTCCACCTCGCGCGACTGGCCGTCGCGGGGCTCATGCGGACGGACGAGATCCTCGCCGTGCCGACGCCCGTGCCCGCCGCGCCGGACGGTAATTCGCAGATCTCCGCGGCGGCGCCCCCCTCACCGCCACCCTACGTCGCCGCCGTCGCTATCCTCGCGCCGCCCGAATCGGTCGAGGTCGGCGACGTCTTCAACCTCGGCGCCTCGGCGCGCAACGCCGCCGGCGATACGATGCCGAACGCGCGCCTGACGTGGTCCTCCGACAACTCGGCGGTGGCCACCGTCGATGCGATGACCGGTGTCGTGCGCGCGGTCGCTCCCGGAACGGCGACGATCACGGTATCGGCTGAGGGCGTCCAGAACGGCGTGACGGTGACGGTCGGCCCGCGCCGGGTTGCCGCGATCAACGTCTCGATCCCGCCCGGGTCGGTTCGCGTCGGCGACCGCGTCCACCTCGCCGCGGTCCCCGAGGATAAGTACCACGGGCCGATCGCGCAGCCGGTGCGGTGGCTGAGCGAGGACTCCGCGATCGCGAGCGTCGCCGACGACGGGACTCTGAGCGCCAACGCCCCGGGCTCGGTGCTCGTGTGGGCAGAGGCGGACGGCGTGCGTGGAACGGCGCGCGTCGAGGTGAGTCCGGCCCCCGTGGTTTCGATACATCTCGGCCCGATACCACCATCCGTGGGCGCCGGCGAGACGTTCACCGTGACGGCGACGCCGCTCGACGGTCAAGGGAATGAGCTCCGCGGCCGCGTGTGCACCTGGTCGTCCACCAATCCCGCCGTCGCCGAGGTCTCGGAGGACGGCGTGGTGCGGACGCACCGCTCCGGCTCGGTGCAGCTCGTTTGCACGTGTGAGGGGAAGACTGCGTCGGCGACGGTCATGGTAGGTGCGGGTGCGGTGCAATCGGTCTTCATCTCGCCGCCGCCGCCGGTCGTCGAAGCCGGCGTGCCGTTCACGCTCGAGGTGTGGGTGGTGAGCGAGTCGGGTGCCGTCATCGACTCCTCCGAGGTGACTTGGCGGAGCAGCGACCCCGAGGTCGCCATCGTCGCCCCTGACGGCCGGGTGAAGCCTCGGACGGCGGGGGACGTGACGATCACGGCTAGCGCTGGCGGTGTCGACGCTTCGGTCAGCTTGAGCGTCGCGCCCTCGACGACGGGCTACGTCCCGACCGACGCCGACGACGAGTCTGTGGAGGCCGTCCCCGCGCTCGCCGCGCCCGCCCTCGAGGCCCCGTCGCTCGGCGCCTCGGGCATTTTCGGAACGGACGGCGCCTCCGGTCTCGGATCGGACGGCGCCTCGCCCGGTGTCGTCTCGGGCCTTCCGTCGGATGCCGCGGCGTCCGACGGATCAGTGGCGGTCGCGGATGACGCTTCGCTCGCGGCGTCGAACCGCGGCGCCGCGCGCCGGTCGCGCCGCGCGCTCCTCATCGGCCTCCCGCTCGTGATCGTCGGCGTTGCGGCCGTGGGACTCCTGCTCGGCGACCCGAGAGGCTCGAAGGAGGAGCCGGTCGACAGCACGCTCATTCGGGCGGGCGCAATCGGCCCACTACCCGGAACGGTGAGTTTGTCGGGCGTGCCGGCGACCGTGACGGTCGGCGACACGTTCACGCTCGCGGCCACGGTTGTCGACTCCACCGGCACGCCGGTGCCGGCGCCGGCGGCGAACTGGCGCTCGAGCAATCCGGAGATCGCCGCGGTCGACTCCGCGACCGGGCGGGTCACGGGGATCGCGCCGGGCGAAGCGACCATCGACGCCGAGGTTGCCGGAAAGCCGGCGACCGCGCGCCTCGCCGTCGCCGCGCGTCCGTCCGGACCGATCGCGCGCATCATGGTCACGCCCGCGCGGCTGCGCCTCGTCGAGGGGCGGAAGCAGCAGCTCGCCGCGAACCTCGTCGACTCCGCCAACGCGCCGGTCATCGGCACGGTCACGTGGCAGGTTGAGGACACGACCATCGCGTCCGTTGACGCCAACGGCAACGTCACCGCTCGGAAGCCCGGGCAGACGAACGTCGTCGCGACGTCCGACGCGATCACGACGAAGGTCCCACTCACCGTTGCGGCGAGCGACAGTGACGCCGACGTGATCCGCGCGCAGGTCGAGCAGTTCGTGGTCGCGCTGAACGGGCGAAACGCGCAGCGCGTCACGGCGCTCTACACGGTCGAGTCGCCGCAAGACAGGGAGAACCTCGAGTTCCTGCTCGCGACGCTCAGGCAGCCGGGCGCGAACCTCCGGGGCTCGGGCTTCAACGTCGCCGCACCGACGATTGGCTGGACGGAGGCGACGGCCGACTTCACGCTCCGGCTCTCCTGGAAGCCGGCGACCGGCGCAGCGCAGACGAAGACGGTACCGTTCCGCGCCACGTTGGAGAAGACAGGCACCGCGGCGAACAGCTGGAAGCTGCTCGGCGTTCGGGCCGTCGAGAAGCTGCAGTAGCGGGCGGCGGGCAGCGGGCGGGGCCAGCGTCAACTCACTCGTGCCCGCTGCCCGCCGCCCGCACCTCTACCGCCCGCGGCAGCCGGCGTCAGGGCTCGCTGCTATACTTCAGGCGGCTTCCCCATTCGCACCGACCGCCGCCTTCGGCGACGCACCCACCTTCGGTGGCGGGTGCCCGCGAGGCGGACGGTCGTCGCCCGCGTCCCGCACCCCGCCCAATGCGCGTCCTGCTCGGCTATCTCCGGAAGTACTGGCGTCTGGTCATCCTCGCGCTCGCTCTAGCGGCGATCAACCAGATCTTCTCGCTGCTCGATCCGCTGATCTTCCGGCACGTCATCGACGACTACGCAACGAAGTACCGCGAGTACACGACGCGCGAGTTCTTCCGCGGCGTGGGCTTGTTGCTGGCGGCCGCGGTCGGCGTCGCCTTCGTCTCGCGCGTGGCGAAGAACTTCCAGGACTACTTCGTCAACGTCGTCACGCAGCGGGTCGGCGCTGACCTGTACTCGGACGGCATCCGCCACTCGCTCGCCCTGCCGTTCCAGGTCTTCGAGGACCAGCGGAGCGGCGAGACGCTCGGCAAGCTCCAGAAGGTGCGGAGCGACGTGGAGCGGTTCATCTCCGCGTCCGTGAACATGGTGTTCATGACGCTCGTCGGCGTCGTGTTCGTGATGATCTACGCCTTCAAGGCGCACTGGTCGATCGCGCCCGCGTACCTGGCGACGATCCCTCTGCTCGGCGGGCTGAGCTCACTGCTGAGCCGCAAGATCAAGGTGCTCCAGAAGCAGATCGTCGCCGAGACGACCGCCCTCGCCGGCGCGACGACGGAGTCGCTGCGGAACATCGAGCTCGTGAAGAGCCTGGGGCTCGCCGAGCAGGAGGTGACGCGACTCACCGCGACGACGGAGAAGATCTTGAAGCTCGAGCTTCGGAAGGTCCGCTACGTCCGCAGCCTCAGCTTCATTCAGGGGACGTCGGTCAACTTCGTGCGCACGTGCATCCTGCTGCTGATGCTGTACCTGATCTACACGCAGGAGATCAC